>NZ_WOXS01000002.1:3108750-3445000 GCF_009852415.1 Streptomyces sp. Tu 3180
GCACGACCCTCGAGGAGAACGACGGGACGGCCCAGTCGACGATGGCGAAGGCTCGGGCGGCGGTCGACAACATCGGCTGACGCGGGCGCGTCGGCGGGACGACGGCACACGGGAGTACGGGGAATCCACATGACGGGGTGGGACATCTCGCCGTCGGGCGTGCAACGCGTCCTCACCGAGACGGCGAAGGCGGCCGAGGGACTCTCGGACACCGGCAAGGCCCTGCAGGAGACCATGCCGAGCGCGGCGAAGTCCGCCGGCACGATCCAGCAGGGCGGTGTGGAGAAGAGCGGGGTCCAGGGCCCGGTCGCGGCGGCGCTGGGCGAGTTCTTCACCGCCTACCAGGAGAAGTTGATGTACGTCGCGGTGCGCACGTCGAACTCCCTCGACGGGGCGGCCACCGCGACCAACGCGTACGTCAGGGGTGATCTGGAGATGGCCGCGCAGGCCCAGGCGAACGCGCTGAAGGAACCGAAGATCGACCTGCCGGGTGCGGGCGGGCAGCAGGGGGGCCAGTGAGCGCGGACCTCATCGATCCGCAGAACATCCCGCAGTTCACCGGCGATCTGGAGCAGCTGGGCATCGACCACATGCTTCTGACGGGGGAGGCGCTCGTCTTCCGCCAGTCGGGGTCGGACGTGCACACCCGCTTCCAGGGGCTGTCGGCGTGCTACACGGCCCCGGAGGCGGAGCAGTTGTTCGCCACGACGGCGCCGGTGGCGGCCAAGGCGGACGAGTTCGCCGACGACCTGGAGAAGGTGGCGGCGGCCCTCAGCTCGTACGAGACGGAGATCCAGCCGCTCGTGGCCAGGCTGAAGAGCCTCAAGCAGCGTGCGGAAACCTTCCGGCAGCAGATCGCGGGGGACGACGACTGGCGCGAGGACGAGGACAACGTCCAGCTCAACAACGACCTGGTGCACGACGTCAACGCGACCACGGCGGCCTTCTGGCAGGCGGAGATCACCTGCCACAACAAGATCACCGCGCTGGTGGGCGGAACGACGCTGATCCTCGAGGACGGCGCGGAGAAGCGCCTGCTGGAACGCGGCACCAGCACCTACGGCTTCACCGCCGACCTCCTGAACCGGTCCGAGGAACTGCCCTGGGGCAGGACCGTGGAGAAGGAGCGGCACGGGCTCGACTGGCTCGGCCACCAGCTGATGGAGTTCGGCAAGGGCTTCGTCGTCGACGGGGTGTGGGGCACGATCCGGGGCCTGGGCACCCTCGTCGGCGTCGACGGCTGGGACGCGGCGGGCGAGGCGTGGAAGGGGCTCGGCAAGCTCGCGACCGGCGTGCTCGTCACCGCGGTGCCCGTCGTCGGCGTCGCGTACTGGATGATGCCCGAGGACAAACTCCCCTCCTACCTGCGCGACTCCCGCAACACGGTCAAGGAGGCGGGCAAGGCGCTGGTCGCCTGGGACCAGTGGGGCGAGAACCCCGCCCGGGCGGGCGGCGCGGTCACCTTCAACGTCCTGACGACGGTCTTCACCGGAGGGGCCGGAGCGGCGGCGAAGGGCGGTTCGGTGGCCCGCACGGTGGGTGCGCTCGGCAGGACGGCCCGGCTGGTCGACCCGATGACGTACCTCGGCAAGGCCGCGAAGTTCGGCACGGTCAAGGTCACCGACCTGTTCGCCGGTCTGCGGGGCGTGCACGCGGGCGCCTACGACGACATCCTCTCCGGCGCGGGGCGCGTCCAGCCCGACGGCAGCGTGGTGCGGGTCGCCGACGACACGCCGGTCATCCGCGGCAACGTCGTGGAGTGGCCGGACGGCACCCGGCTGAACCTGGACGACGGCTCGGTCGTCCGCGCGGACGGCACGGCGGCACCGGCCAAGGTGGAGCTGTCGGCGGCGGACCGGGAACTGCTGGAGCAGAACCTGCCGCACGAGGAGGGTGCGCTCGTCGGGGCGGGCGACCGGGCAGGCGCACACGCCGCCGGGGGCACGGCGGCCCACGTCGGCGGCGACGCGACGGGGCGGGCCGGCGGGAACACGACGCCGACCGCTCACGTGGGCGAGCGCGCGGGGGCGCGCGGCACGGACACGGTGCCCGCACGCGACACCGGCGGCCATGCGGCGGGCGGCGACGGGCACGCGGGCGGCGGGACCGACAGTGGTCACGTTCCCGCCCAGCGCGGCGGGTCCGGTGGCGGTCACGGAGGCGGGGACGGCTCGGGCGGATCGCCGTCCGGCAGCCGTGATCCGCTGGATGCCGAACGCGAGGTCATGCGCCGGCAGGTCGAACGGGCCAACAACGACCCCCAGTGGTTCAAGGAGCACTACCGAGAGAACGGATACCGGCGCTCCACGTCCGCCGAGGGCGGATACGGCCAGGCCGTACCCCAGCTCACACGCAACCCGTTCGCGCCTCCCCAGTGGATAGCGGCGAGTGACATGCCTCCGGCGATCAAGGAGAAGTATGTGCGCCCGGATCCCATCCAGGGCAAGGCGTCAGATCTCCCCGACGAGACCCGGGACTACCTGAACGAGCAGGCCGCCAAGCGGGACGCGGCAGTCAAGGCCGACAAGGCGGCGGAGAACGTCCTCAAGGACGCGGAGAAGGCCTACGCCGCCAATCCCACGGACGAGTTGGCCGCCGCGAGGGATCTCGCCGACGAGACGCACTCACCGCTCCACGGCGACGCGAACAGGCAGAGCGAACTGCTCGGCGAGTACGCGGCCGAGCGTCACGCGATCCCGGAGCACTACGCGGGCGCAGTGCGCCTGGACGACGGGGCGTTCGGGAACAATCGGTTCGACCAGGTGTACCGGACGACGGACGGCCGGTACGTCGTCGTCGAGGCGAAGGGGTCCACGACAGCCTCTCTCGGAGTACGCAAGGGTCACAGCGGGCGGTTGGTGACACAGGGAACGAGAGAGTACTTCCGGACCATTCTCGACCAAATGCAAACCCGGGCCGAAAGGAACGAGAGAAAGGCCGAGAGCACCGGTAACCAAGATCTACTCAAGGCGGCTGAAGCCGAACGCAAACTGGCGGAAGACCTGAGCATGGCACTCAAACGAGGCGAGGTGGACTACGTCCTCGTGAAAGCCAAGCCCAACGGGGCTAAGTACGCTGGCTACGAGATGCTGCAGTTCGACATCACGAAATGAGGGAACCGTCCATGCCGACGAGGATTTCGCGGCCGCCGGCAGAAGGAAGTCACCCGGATCCGGGCGGGCTGCGACAGAGGATCAATGCGCGCACCCTCAAGGATATCGAGGACCTGGAGGAGTACCCCGACAGCCTCGACATGACGTTCAACCGGGCGCGCCAAAGGGCCGCGCTCCTCTGCGTCGAGGACCCCACCGCCGAGAAGCTGGAGACGTGGGAAGCCTGGGTCATGGCCATGCAGGTCGGGTCCGCCCTGTTCGCCTCGGCGACCGCCCCGGAGGGCTCCACCGTCGAGTGCATGATCGGCCACGAGGTACGGACGATCCCCGCCGTGGGAATCACGCACTTCGTCGACGCCGGTACCTGGCTGGAGGCCTTCTGGCTGGCCGTCGTGTGCCGGGACCAGGCGCGGATGACGCAGCTGTGCCAGGTGCCGATCGAGACGCTGCGCGCCTCCGGCGCCGTCTTCGAGGAGTACGTCTACCACTGGGTCGACGCCCTCCAGACGTACTGGCTGGAGCGGCCGGGACTCGGGGACAAGCTGGTTGCCGCGTTCGACGGGACCGACCCGGACCGGCTGCGGTTCATGGACCGCGAGACGATGCTCAAGGTCCTGTATCCGCCGATCAATCTCTTCTACCGCTTCGTCGGCCGGGACCCGGACCAGTTCAACGAGGCCCTGGTACAGGCGCTCGAGCTCCACAAGGAGTACTGGACGGCGAACGAGGAGCGCCAGGAGACGGGCGACGGCGACGTCCCCCTCGCGGTCCTCGCCATCGCCTGCCTCGCCCACGACGCCGGACGGCCCATCGAGGTCGAATCGGAGTACCTGCCCGAGCACCTGCTCAAGCGCAGCTGGCTCGGTGAGTTCCCCACGTGACACGAGGTGACCGATCACCATGACCGCTCAGGACTACGACAGCCAGCTCCTCGAGTCCGTCTCCGTGCGGCGGCGGCGGTTGCGGGACGCCCTGGTGTTCGGGGCACAGCGGCAACGGCGGACCGTGGACGAGCGGATGGGGAAGGTGCTCGCCGGGACGGTGATCGCGGCCGTGCTGTGCGCGGGGTGCGTGGGGTGGTCGTTCGTGTCGCACCGGCTGATCGGACAGAGCCCGTACTCCTCCGGCGTTTCCACGCCCTCCGACAGTCCTACAAGCCGGTGATAGGTTCGCGAACGTGATGTCTACGGGGGCCTTGAGCAGGGAAACGGCCGGTGGGCCGACGGTGTTGAGCAGGGTCACGCTCGTCGGTGAGCGGCGCCGCGTCGACCTCGTACTTCCGGCGCGGGAGCCGGTCGGGCTGCTGCTGCCCGAGATCATGCGGTTGCTGGACGACCGCGTGACGGGGCGGCCCGCCTCGCGCCACCTCGTCACGGTGGACGGCTCCGCGCTCGATCACGACAGCACACTGGAGACGGCGGGCATCCGCGACGGCGCCGTACTGCGTCTCGTCCGCGTGGAGGACGCCCCGCCCGCCCCCGTCGTGCACGACGTCACCGACGAGGTGGCGGAGGATCTCGGTCATCGGGCATGGGTGTGGGGGCCGGCCGCGCGACGGGTCACGGCGGGTGCCGCGAGCGTGGGCTGGGTGGTCGTCGCCGCCCTGTTCGCGCGTGCGCAGTACGACCGGACGGTCGTCGCCGGTGCCCTGCTCGCCGCCGCCGGTCTGGCCGCGGTCACGGGTGCGGTCCTGGGGCGGCTGCGCAGGCACGGGCTCGCCGCGACCCTGCTGTGTGCCGCGGGCGCGCTCGGTGTGCCGGGCGTGTGGAGCCTCGTCGACGTCGTCGGCGGGTCCTCGACGGGCGCCCTGCGGCTCGCCGGGGTGGCCACCGTGGGCGTGCTGGTCCTCGCCCTGCTCGGGCTGTTCACGCCGCTGGGGCGGGGCGGGGTCGTGGGCGCCGGTGCCGTGGCCCTGACCGCCGTCGGCTGGGAGACCGTCGTCGCCGTGCAGTCCGGCGCCGGGACGGCGGAGCAGCAGGCCCGTGTCGGAGCCGTTCTCGGCGTCGTCTGCGTGGTGCTGCTCGGAGTGCTGCCACGGCTCGCGCTGATGGCGTCCGGGCTCTCCGGGCTCGACGACCGGCGGGCCGGGGGGATCTCCGTCAGCCGCCACCAGGTGTCCGTCGCCCTGGCCGCCGCCCACCGCGGGCTGGTGCTCGCCACGGTCACCCTGGCGGGGTCGGCCGCCGCGGCCGCCGTCCTGGCGCTGCGGGACCCCTCCGTGTGGACGGTGCCGCTCGCCTCGGTCGTCGCGGTGGTGCTGGCCCTGCGGGCCCGGGCGTTCCCGCTGGTCGCCGAGGTGGTCGTGCTGCTGGCCGCCGCGGCGGGCGTCGTCGTGCGGCTGCTGACGGTATGGGCGGAGCGGTCCTCGGCCGCGGCGCCGTCGGCCTTCCTCGTCGTGCTGGCGGTCCTGCCGCTCCTCGTGCTCGCCGTGGAACCGGCCGAGCACGTGCGGGTCCGGTTGCGGCGGGCCGGTGACCTGCTCGAGTCGGTGGGGGTCATCGCACTGCTCCCGCTGCTCGTCGGCGTGTTCGGTGTGTACGGGCGACTGCTCGACACCTTCGCTTAGGGGGCGCGGCGGCATGACGCAGGAGCAGGGGGATCAGCGGCGGGAGCCGTTGTCCGCACACGGCGGTGGCGGTGACTGGCAGCGGAACGTCCTGCGGGAACTGAGCGGCGCCGCGGGGGGCGGCGGTCCGGGTACGGACGCCGGTACGGGCGGGGGCCGGGGGAGGGCCTCCGTCCGGCCGGGCGAGCCCACGCTGCGGCTCGTGCACCCCGCGCCCTCGACGACGGAAACGGGAGCGGGCACCGACGGCGACGCGTCCGGCCCGCGCGTCCCCCGTCCGGTGCCCCCGTCCGCACCCGACGCACCGGGCGGCCCCGCGTCCCCGGCCCTCGCATCCGGCGCCCGGGCCGCCGACGAGCCGACCCCGGAGCGGCCCGCGACGCCCCCCGCCCACGACCCCCGTCTCCCCGCGGCCCCCGCCCCCGAGTCCTCCCCCACCCTCGATCCCCGTCTCCTCCTCGCCCTGGGACGCCCTCTGCACGGCGACTCCGTGACCCGGCGTACGGGGCAAGCCCTGCGCAAGCTCACCTCGTCCGTCACCCAGGACGTCGCCGAACGGACCCGGATCGCCCGCGCGTTGCAGCAGCCCGTCACCACGGGCCGGGTGGTGGCCGTCACCTCCATCCGTGGCGGCGTCGGCAAGTCCACCGTCTCCGCGTTGCTCGGGCGCACCCTCAACCACTACCGGCACGACCCGGTGCTGACCCTGGAGGCGGACACCGCGCTGGGCACCCTGCCGGTGCGCATGGGCGCGGAGGCGGTGCGCTGGACGTGCACCGATCTCGCGCCGATCCTCCACCCCTCCATGCAACTGACCGACGTGACCGGCTACCTGGTCCCGGTGTCGGACGGCGGCTGGCTGCTGCCCGCGAGCCGCGGCCAGGTCGGCCCGCCGCTCGACATGACGTCGTACCGCAAGGTCACGCTGGCGCTGCGCCGCTACTTCGCGGTGACCGTGGCCGACTGCGAGACGCTCCCCGGCGAGGTGGCCCGTACGGCGATGGACACCGCGCACGCCCGGGTGGTGGTCGCGCCGACCACGGCGGAGGGCGTCGGCGCCACCCGTCAGGTGCTGGACTGGCTGGCGCGGTTGCCCCATTCCGCTCTGGCCACGACGGTCGTGGCGCTGGTGGCGAACACCCCCGACACCCTCCTCGACGACAGGACGGCCGCGGGGCACCTCAAGGAGGCCGGTGTCACCGTCGTCACCGTGCCGTACGACCGTCATCTGGCCGGCGGCGGCCCCATCCGCACCGACCTCCTGGCGCACGCCACGCAGCAGTCCGTCCTGCGGCTGGCCGCCGAGGTGATGGAGCGCGCGGTGAGGGTGCGATGAGCATCCGGCCGGTGCGCCCCGGCCCGTACCCGCCCCGACCCTCCTCCGTCACGACCCGCTCCGGAGAAGTCCGCCCGTGACCCTGCAGATCGTCCACCGGCCCGCCCGCAGCACCCGCCCCCTGGAACCCGCCCGTCCCCGTACGGTCGAGGCGCCGCCCAACCTGCCCGAGGGGAAGATCGGCAACGCGGCCACCGCGCTGCTGCCGATGGCCGGCGTCATGGGCTCCGTGGTCATGATGACCGTGGTCCGCAACAGCCGGTTCGCGGTGGTGGGCGCGGTCGTGCTGGTCTTCGCGCTGCTGGGAGCGGTGGCGCTGTTCCTGTCGCAGCGCGGCAAGGCGCAGCGCACCCGGCGCACGCAGCGTGAGCGCTACCTGGAGTACCTGGAGGAACTGCGGGAGGAGCTCGGTGCCGCGGAGCGGCGGCTGCGGGAGGCGGAGCGGGAGCTGAACCCGCCGCCGGAGGCGCTGTACGACCTGGTGCGCGACCCCGCCCGGCTGTGGGAGCGGCGCCGTCAGGACGCCGACTTCCTGCGGGTGCGGGTCGGTCTCGGTGACGTACCGGTCCGGGAACCGGCCCTTCAGCAGAGCGGCGCCGGCGGGGTGCTGACGCCGCCGGACCCCTTCATGCTCAACGAGGCGCGCGCTCTGCAACGCCGGTTCGCGACCGCCGCCGACGTGCCCTTGACCGTGCCGTTGGACCGCGCCGGGAACGTCAGCGTCGTCGGCGACCGGGAGGACGTCCTGCGCGTCGCCCGGGCGCTGCTGGCGCAGACGGCGGTGACACACGCCCCCGACGACGTCGCGCTCGCCCTGGCCGTGCCCGGCGAGCGGCTGGCCGAGTGGGAGTGGGCGAAGTGGCTGCCCCACGTGCTGGACCCGCAGGCGCACGACGGTCCGGTGGCCGCCCGCCGCATCGCGCCCGATCCGAGGCAGCTGGCCGGACTGCTGCGGCACGAGCTGGGCCGGCGGTCCGCGTACGCGGCGGAGGTGCGGCGCGGCCTGGCCGACCGGAACGCGCTGCGGCTGGCGAGCCGGCTGCTGGTGATCTCCGACACGCACGGCGAGCCGGCCGCCGAGCTCCCCCGACCGGACTCGGCGGTCGGGCTGCCGGACATGGGGGTCACCGTGGTGCACCTCCTGCGGGAGCAGGTCCACGAGCCGGACGAGGTGAGCGTCCGCATCACCGTCCACGGCGAGCGGGTGGTCGTCGAGGACCTGCGCCGCTCCGGTGCCGAGGGCGCCGCCGCACCAATCACCGCCGAGGGCACCGCCGATCCGGTCACCGCGGCCGGGGCGGAGGGCGTCGCCCGGCTGCTGGCCCCGCTGCGGCTGTCGCCGGAGTCCGTCGCCGAGGGGAGCCCCGTCACCGGTCCGGTCGACTTCCCCGCGCTCCTCGGCATCGCCGACCCCGCCGAACTCGACCTGACCGCCCTGTGGAAGCCCCGCGGCGAACGCGACTTCCTCCGCGTACCCATCGGGCTGACGGACCGCCACGAGCCGGTCCTGCTGGACCTGAAGGAGTCCTCCCAGCTCGGCATGGGTCCGCACGGACTGTGCGTGGGCGCGACCGGTTCGGGCAAGAGCGAGTTGCTGCGCACCCTCGTCCTCGCCCTGGTCGCCACCCACTCCCCCGAGGACCTGGCGCTCGTCCTGGTCGACTACAAGGGCGGCGCCACGTTCGCCCCCTTCGCCGGACTCCCGCACACCGCCGGAATGATCACCAACCTGGAGAACCGGGCCGGGCTCGTCGAACGCGTCCACACCAGCCTCGCCGGCGAGGTCAAGCGCCGCCAGCAGGTCCTGAAGGACGCCGGCAACGTCGCCGACATCGGTCACTACGCCGCGCTGCGCGCGACGCGGAGGCCGGACCTCGAACCGCTCCCGCACCTGTTCGTCGTCATCGACGAGTTCGGCGAACTCCTCACCGCGAAGCCGGACTTCATCGACCTGTTCCTGTCCATCGGGCGCATCGGCCGCTCCATCGGCGTCCACCTGCTGCTGTCCAGCCAGCGCATCGAGGGCGGCAGGCTCAAGGGCCTGGACACCTACCTGTCGTACCGGCTGGGCCTGCGGACCTTCTCCGCCGACGAGTCCCGCACGGTCCTCGACACCACCGACGCCTTCCATCTGCCGCCCCTGCCCGGATTCGGCTACCTCAAGGTCGACACCTCCACCTACGAACGGTTCAAGGCCGGGTACGTCTCCGGCGCCCACCGCGGCCCGGCGGCGCGCGAGCAGCGGGACGAGGAGCCGCTCGCCCTGCCCTACCCGGCGTACAACACCGCGGGGCAGGCCGAGGAGCCGGAGGAGGAACCCGCCGCCACCCGGCGGGAGACCGGCCCGACCGTGCTGTCCCTCATGGTCGACCGGCTCGCCGGCGCCGCGCCCGCCGTGCGCCGCATCTGGCTGCCCCCGCTGCCGGACACCGTCACCCTGGACGCGGCCGCCGGACCGGTCCGGGTCTCCGAGCACGGGCTGCGCCTGGCGCGCGCCACGGGCGGGATGCGGGTGCCGCTCGGCGTGCTCGACGACCCGGCCCGGCAGTGGCAGGGCCAGTGGGTGCTGGACCTGACCACGGCCGGCGGCCACGTGGCCGTGATCGGCGGCCCCCAGTCCGGCAAGACCACGCTGCTGCGGACCCTCGTGCTGTCCCTGGCGGTCACCCACACGCCCCGCGACGTCGCCGTGTACGGCCTGGACCTGGTCGGCGGCGGCCTGTCGGCGCTGGCCGCCCTGCCGCACGTGGGCGGGGTCGCCGGACGGGCCGACCGTGAGCGCGCGGCCCGTACGGTCGCCGAGGTGCGCGCCATGCTCGCCGAGCGCGAGACGGTCTTCCGCGAGCACGGCATCGACTCCGTCGACCAGCTCCGCCGGCTCCGCGCCCAGGGCCGGCTGCCGCAGCTCGGCTCCACCGACGTCGTCCTCGTGGTCGACGGTTTCGGCGCGCTGCGCGACGACTTCGCCGACCTCGACGAGCCGGTCGCCGACCTGCTGAAGCGGGGCGGCGGCTACGGCATCCACGTGGTGGCGGGCATGCTGCGCTGGAACGACGTCCGCATCGCCACCCAGTCGCTCTTCGGCACCCGCGTCGAGCTGCGCCTGAACGACCCCGCCGACTCCTCCGTCGACCGCAAGCTCTCCGAGACCCTCTCGCCGGACGTGCCCGGCCGGGTGCTCACCGACGGCAAGCTGTTCGCGCAGGCCGCCCTGCCCCGTATCGACGGCTCGCCCACGACCGGCGACCTGGGCCCGGCGCTGGACGAGGCGGCCCGGACCGTCCGCGCCACCTGGCACGGCGAACCCGCCGCCCCGGTGCGGGTGCTGCCGGCCCGGCTGCCGGCGACCCGGCTGCCCTCGCCGGCCGCCGAACCGCGGCGGATACCCCTCGGTCTCGACCAGGACGCCCTCGCGCCCGTGCTGCTCGACCTCTTCGGCGGCGACCAGCACCTGCTGGTCCTCGGCGACAACGAGTGCGGCAAGACGAACCTGCTGAAGCTGATCGTCGCCGGGCTCGTCGAGCGGTACTCCGACGACGAGCTGGTCTTCGGCGTCTTCGACCCGCGCCGCGGTCTGCGCGGCATCGTCCCGGAGCCGTACCGGGGCGGCTACGCCCACAACGCCGCGCTCGCCGCCGCCCTGTCCACGGGCATCGCCGCCGAACTGCAGAAGCGGCTGCCGGAGACCGCCGACCCGGACGCGCCCGAGACCGGCGAACCCTCCTTCCGGGGCCCGCGGATCGTCATCCTCGTCGACGACTACGACATCCTCACCACCGCCGGACAGCAGCCCCTCGCGCCCTTCCTGCCGTACGTCTCCTCCGCGCAGGACATCGGCCTGCACTTCGTCCTGGCGCGGCGCACCGCGGGAGCCTCCCGCGCGCTGTACGAGCCGCTGCTGACCACCCTGCGCGAGACGGGCACCACCGCCCTGGTGATGACCGGCGACCGCACCGAGGGACAGCTCTTCCCCGGCCTGTACGCCTCCCCGCAGCCACCCGGTCGCGGCACCCTGGTCCGCCGCGGCCGGCACCACCGGCTCGTCCAGACCGCGCTGACCGGAGCCGAGGAAGGAGAGTCGTGACCAAGGACGTCATCGCCCTCACCCCGAAGATGCCGGACACCTGGGCCCTGCTGGCCGGGCTGTACGCGGGCGGGCCCGAGGCGGCCGTGACCGCCGGGTCCGAGGGCGCCGTGCTGCGTCTGTGCGCCCCGGACGGCAGGCCCCTGGTGTCCGTGGAGGCCCCGCTGCTGGTCCAGGTCCCCGGGGAGGCCGAACGGCTGCTCGGGCGGGACGTGCCCGTGCCGTTCTGGTGGACCGAGGCCCGGGCCTCCGGCGCCGTGCCCGGGGCCGAGCGGCTGGCGGGATCGGTGTGCGGGCGGCTCGCCCTGCTGCTGGGCGGCACCACCTGGCCCGAGCCGGCGGCGGGCACCGACGTCGTGGACGTGCGCGCGGCCGTCGCGCCGGACGACGGGCAGCCGGTCGTGGACGTCCTCACCGACAGCACGTCCGTCGTCCTGGCCGACCGGCCCGTCCTGGCCCTGACCACCTGGCTGTCCGAGGTGCTGCGCGGCACCTCCGCGTCGGGCCGCGCCCTGCAGATCGTCACCCCGCCGCACGTCCGGCTCAGCGCCCCGGCCCGCGCCACCCTCCTGCAGGTGCCCAACCGCTGGGTCGTCCAGGACCCTGCACAGGGCTACTACGACGGGTTGTCCGGGACGGTGCTGCGCTGGCAGGACGGGACGTTCGCGCCCGCGCTCGGGGCGGACGGCACGGCCTCGGTCGCCGAGGCGTTCGGCCGGACGTCCCCGTCACGTGACCGGCAGCTCGTCGTGGCGTTCCGTACGACGCTCCCCGCGCACGAGGACGCCGTCCTGGGCGAAGCGCTCGAGGCGGCCTGGCGCGCACTCACCGGCTCGGCGCCGGCCGGCTGGGGCACCGCGGAACCAGTCAACCTGCCCTGGTCACCGCGCCGGCTGACCGATCTGGCCCGTGCCCGGGCCCCCGAGCCCACCCATCTGCTCGTGACGGGGCACCCCGGCCGGCCCGCGCTGGCGTGGATCCGGGTCACGCGGACGACCGCCGGTGTGGAGCAGGACGTGACGCTCACCCTCGGGTACGGGGAGGGTGAGGCACCGCCCCTGGAGGCGATCGCGCCCCTCGCCGAGAGCCTCGTCGTGGAACACGGCCTGACGACGATGCTCACCTCGGTGCGGCGGGCCTCCCGCGACCTCACCACGGCCCCCGTGCTCCAGGCGCCGCCCGTCCCGGTCGCCTTCACCCTGGGTGCGCGGGACGTGCGGGACATCGGACTCACCCATGCCCGGCGCCCGCCCGTCGAGGTGCGGCCCGTCGCCCTGGGACCCGCCTCCGCACCGGCCCTGCACTATCCGCTGGGGGACGGGTCGGACGCCGGCGCCCTCGTCGAGCTGCGCCGTCTGGCGGCGCACCTGCGGGCCGGTGTGCCCGGTGCGGGGGCGGAGGTCTGACGGCGCGGGTGCCCGGGCACGGCGTGTCCGGGCACCCGCGTCCCGCGCCTCAGCGTGCGGCGGGCCTCATTCCGCGTGCTCCGCGAACCGCGCCGCCGTCTCGGCGAGCACCTCGCGGCCGTCCCGGGCCCACAGCGCCTCGTTGAACAGCTCGACCTCGATGGCGCCGGTGTAGCCGGCCGCCTCCACGTACCCCTTCCACTCCCGCATGTCGATCGAGCCGTCGCCGATCTGGCCGCGGCCGTTGAGGACGCCCTCGGGCAGCGGGGTGGTCCAGTCGGCGAGCTGGAAGGTGTGGATGCGGCCCTGGGCGCCCGCGCGGGCGATCTGTGCGGGCGCGGTGTCGTCCCACCAGACGTGGTACGTGTCGACGGTGACGCCGACCTGGTGGGCGGGGAAGCGTTCGGCGAGGTCGAGGGCCTGCGCGAGCGTGGAGACCACGCACCGGTCGGAGGCGAACATGGGGTGCAGCGGCTCGATGGCCAGCCTCACCCCCTGCCGCTCGGCGTACGGGCCGAGCTCCGCCAGGGCGTCCGCGATGCGCTCCCGGGCGCCGCGCAGGTCCTTGGAGCCGGCCGGCAGGCCGCCCGAGACCAGGACCAGGGTGTCGGTGCCGAGCGTGGCCGCCTCGTCGACGGCGCGGCGGTTGTCGGCCAGGGCGGCCGCCCGCTCGCCGGGGTCGGTCGCGGTGAGGAAACCGCCCCGGCACAGCGTGGTCACCGCCAGGCCCGCGTCGCGCACCAGCTTGGCCGCCGCCTCCACTCCGTACGCCTGGACGGGCTCGCGCCACAGGCCGACGTTCGCGATGCCCAGCTCACCGCAGGCGGCGACCAGTTCGGGCACCGACAGCTGCTTCACCGTCATCTGGTTGATGCTGAAACGCGCGGGGGCGGTCACTGGTCCACCCCGTACAGCGCGAGCAGGTTCCTCATCCGCTCCTCCGCCAGCTTCGGGTCGGGGAACAGGCCGAGTCCGTCGGCGAGTTCGTAGGCGCGGGCGAAGTGCGGGAGGGAGCGGGCCGACTGGAGGCCGCCGACCATCGTGAAGTGCGTCTGGTGGCCGGCCAGCCAGGCCAGGAAGACCACGCCCGTCTTGTAGAAGCGGGTGGGGGCCCGGAAGAGGTGGCGGGAGAGCTCGACCGTCGGGTCCAGCAGGCCGCGGAAGCCCTTCACGTCCCCCGTGTCCAGCACCCGGACCGCTTCGGCCGCCAGGGGCCCCAGCGGGTCGAAGACGCCGAGCAGGGCGTGGCTGAAGCCCTGCTCGTCGCCCGCGATCAGCTCGGGGTAGTTGAAGTCGTCGCCGGTGTAGCAGCGCACGCCCCGCGGCAGCCGGCGGCGCAGGTCGACCTCGCGCCGGGCGTCCAGCAACGAGACCTTGATGCCGTCGACCTTGTCGGGGTGGGCGGCGATGACCTCCAGGAAGGTGTCGGTGGCCGTGTCCAGGTCGGACGAGCCCCAGTAGCCCTCCAGCGCCGGGTCGAACATCGGGCCCAGCCAGTGCAGGATCACCGGCTCGGAGGCCTGGCGGAGCAGGTGGCCGTAGACCTCCAGGTAGTCCTCGGGTCCGGACGCCGCGGCGGCCAGGGCGCGGGACGCCATCACGATGGCCTGCGCGCCGGACTCCTCGACGAGGGCGAGCTGCTCCTCGTAGGCCGCGCGGACCTCGGCGGGGGTGCCGGCGGTGATCTGGTCGGTGCCGACCCCGCAGGCGATGCGGCCGCCCACGCTCCGGGCCTCCGCCGCCGACCGGCGGATGAGCTCCGCCGCGCCCGCCCAGTCCAGGCCCATGCCGCGCTGGGCGGTGTCCATGGCCTCGGCGACGCCCAGCCCGTGCGACCACAGGTGGCGGCGGAAGGCGAGGGTGGCGTCCCAGTCGACGGCGGCGGGCGAGTCGGGGGTGGTGTCGGCGTACGGGTCGGCGACGACGTGCGCGGCCGAGAAGACCGTACGGGAGGTGAGGGGGGCGCCGGGGGTGAGGGCGAGGGGCTCGGTGCGGGGCTCGTAGGCCCGCAGCCGGCCGTGTTCGTCGGGCAGTCGGAGGGTCACAGCGCGATCTCCGGCACGTCGAGGCGGCGGCCCTCGGCCGAGGACCTCAGGCCCAGTTCGGCGAGCTGGACGCCGCGGGCGCCGGCCAGCAGGTCCCAGTGGTAGGGGGCGCCGGCGTAGACGTGCTTGAGGAACAGTTCCCACTGGGCCTTGAAGCCGTTGTCGAACTCGCCGTTGTCCGGCACCTCCTGCCACTGGTCGCGGAAGACCTCGGTGGCGGGGATGTCCGGGTTCCAGACGGGCTTGGGGGTGGCGGAGCGGTGCTGGACGCGGCAGGTGCGCAGTCCGGCGACGGCCGAGCCCTCGGTGCCGTCCACCTGGAACTCGACGAGCTCGTCGCGGTGGACGCGGACCGCCCAGGAGGAGTTGATCTGGGCGACGGCGCCGCCCTCCAGCTCGAAGACGCCGTAGGCGGCGTCGTCGGCGGTGGCGTCGTAGGGCTTGCCGTTCTCGTCCCAGCGCTGCGGGATGTGGGTGGCGGTGAGGGCCTGGACGGACTTCACCCGGCCGAACAGCTCGTGCAGCACGTACTCCCAGTGCGGGAACATGTCGACGACGATGCCGCCGCCGTCCTCGGCGCGGTAGTTCCACGACGGGCGCTGGGCCTCCTGCCAGTCGCCCTCGAAGACCCAGTAGCCGAACTCGCCGCGCACGGACAGGATGCGGCCGAAGAAGCCGCCGTCGATGAGCCGCTTCAGCTTGAGCAGGCCGGGCAGGAACAGCTTGTCCTGGACGACGCCGTGCTTGACGCCGGCCTCGTTCGCGAGGCGGGCCAGCTCCAGGGCGCCGTCGAGGCCGGTGGCGGTCGGCTTCTCGGTGTAGACGTGCTTGCCCGCCGCGACGGCCTTCTTGATGGCCTCCTCGCGGGCGGAGGTGACCTGGGCGTCGAAGTAGACGTCCACCGTCCCGTCGGCGAGGACGGCGTCCAGGTCGGTGGAGACGTGCTCCAGGCCGTGCCGCTCGGCCAGCGCCCGCAGCGCGTGCTCGCGGCGGCCGACCAGGATCGGCTCGGGCCACAGCACGGTGCCGTCGCCGAGGTCGAGGCCGCCCTGTTCGCGCAGGGCCAGGATGGAGCGGACGAGGTGCTGGCGGTAGCCCATGCGCCCGGTCACACCGTTCATGGCGATACGCACCGTCTTGCGTGTCACGTCGTTCCCTTCGTACGCGGTCCGCGCGCCGCGTACGCCCCGCCCGTCGCACGCGCACCGGTGAGGGCGCGCGGTGACTGGTGAACGTGACAGCAAGCGCTTTCTATGTAGTCAGAAGCTAGCCTCTGAACGGCGGTGGGGACAAGACCGCGGCGAGCCGGACTTGTTCGAGGGGGCGAACAATCGGGCGGGTGGCCGTAGGGTCTGCTCGGAACCACGGCCACGGGTGTGGGTGTGTACGACGGCGTACGGCGGGACGCGCGAGGCGGAGGACGAGACATGACGGTGACCCTGGCGGACGTGGCGGCTCGCGCACAGGTCTCCCCCGCGACGGTGTCGCGCGTGCTCAACGGGAACTATCCCGTGGCCGCCTCCACCCGCGAGCGGGTGCTGAAGGCCGTGGACGAGCTGGACTACGTGCTCAACGGCCCCGCGAGCGCCCTGGCCGCCGCCACCTCCGACCTGGTGGGCATCCTGGTGAACGACATCGCCGACCCGTTCTTCGGGATCATGGCGAGCGCGATCCAGTCCGAGATCGGGGGGCCGGGCGGGCGGGCCGGCGGGGAGAGGCTCGCGGTCGTCTGCAACACGGGCGGTTCCCCGGAGCGCGAACTGACCTACCTCACCCTGCTCCAGCGGCAGCGGGCGGCGGCGGTCGTGCTGACCGGCGGCGCGATCGAGGACGCGCCGCACCGGGCGGCCATGGACGCGAAGCTGCGCAAGCTGACGGACGCCGGGACCCGGGTGGTGCTGTGCGGCCGGCCGCCGGCGCCGGAGACCGGGGCGATCGCGCTGACCTTCGACAACCGGGGCGGCGGGCGGGAGCTCACCGAGCACCTGATCGGCCTCGGCCACCGCCGCCTCGGCTACATCGCGGGCCCCGAGGAGCGCACGACCACGCGCCACCGCCTCGAGGGCCACCGGGCCGCGCTCGCCGCGCACGGCATCGAGGAGGACCCGCGCTGGACCGTCCACGGCCGCTACGACCGCCGGTCCGGTTACGAGGCCACCCTGGAACTCCTGCGCCGCGACCCGACGCTGACGGCCGTCGTCGCCGCGAACGACACCGTCGCCCTCGGCGCGTGCGCCGCCCTGCGGGACTCCGGCCTGGGCATCCCCCGGGACGTCTCGGTCGCCGGCTTCGACGACCTGCCGTTCAGCATCGACGCGGTACCGGCGCTGACGACGGTGCGGTTGCCGCTGGCGGAGGCGGGGGCCCGGGCCGGGCGCATCGCGATGGGCCGCGAGGAGCCGCCGCCGGGCGGGATCGCCTCGGTGCGCGGGGAGTTGACGGTGCGCGGCTCCAGCGGGGCACCGCGGACGTGACCGGCGCACGGCACCGCCGCCCGCCGGGCGGCGCGGGCACGCGTCGTCCGGGGCCGGCGCGGATGCGCCGACCGCCGACCGCTCCGGGGTGGAACGCGATCCGGCCGCACCGATGAGTTCCGCCGCCGGCGCCGGTCTGTCCTTCCGTCATCGCCTCAGCGAGCGAACAGGAGCAGCAGTCATGCGCATCGTGGTCACCGAGTTCATCAGCCTCGACGGTGTCGTGCAGGCCCCCGGCGGCCCCCAGGAGGACACCGACGGCGGTTTCGCGCACGGTGGCTGGTCGCACCCGTACTTCGACCCGGAGGTGCTCGGCGGCGCCTTCGACGCGGGGCTGGGCAAGGCCGAGGCGCTGCTGTTCGGACGTCGCACCTGGCAGACGATGGCCGGGGCGTGGCCCGAGCGCGCCGGGGACCCGTTCGCCGACCGGATGAACAGCCTGCCGAAGTACGTCGTCTCCGGCACGCTGGGCGAGTCCGACCTGACCTGGAACAACACCCGGCTCATCCCCGCCGGGGAGGCCGTCGCCCGGATCCGCGAGCTGCGCGGCACCGGGGGCGGCGACCTGGCGATGATGGGCAGCCCCTCCCTCGTCCGCACCCTCCTGGGCGAGGACCTGGTGGACGAGCTCCAGCTGATCGTGATGCCGGTGATCCTCGGCGGCGGCAAGTCGATCTTCCCCGCCGACGGCGCGAAGCGCCCGTTCGAACTGGTCTCCACGACCGCCGCCGAGACGGGCGCCCAGGTCTGCGTCTACCGCCCGGCGACCCCGGGGGGAGCGGGCGGGGCCTGATCCGCGGCCCCGCCGGGGCGCCGCTCCCGTGGACGGACGGCGCCCCGCGGCCTGGGCGTCGGCGACCGGCTCGTCCGGGCGGTCGTCGGCTTCGCCCGCGAGGCCGGCCACCGCGACCTGGTCCTGTGGACCAACGACGTCCTGTCCGCCACCCGCCGCCTCTCCCTGCGTCACGGATTCGTCCTGACCGGCGAGAGGCCCCACCACTCCTTCGGCAGGGACCTGGTCGGCCAGGACTGGCGCCTGGACCTGTGCGCGGCACCCGGGTGACGGGAAGGAATCACACCGGGGATCGCGGGTAGTGTCCGTACCCATGAAGCTGGCGTTCTCCACCCTCGGCGTCCCCGGCCTGCCCCTGCCCGACGTGCTGCGCCTGGCGACCGAGCACGGCTACCACGGCGTCGAACTGCGCACCCACCCCGAGGAACCGGTCCACCCCGGCCTGACCCCCGCCGAACGCGCCCGCGTCGCCGACGGGTTCAAGGAGGCCGGCGTCGAGGTGCTGGGCCTCGCCGGGTACACCCGGGTCGCCGCGCCGGGGGACGACGAACCGGTCCTCACCGAGATCCGCTCCCAGCTCGACCTCGCCCGCGACCTCGGCGCCCTCGCCGTCCGCGTCTTCCCCGGCGGCGCCCCCGGGCAGAGCCCCGAGGAGGCGGACGCGACGGCCGCCCGCCGGCTGGGCACGGCCGCCGAGTACGCCGCCGACCTCGGCGTCCGCATCCTGCTGGAGACCCACGACTCGCACCGCACCGCCGCCGACGCGATGCGGATCCTCGGACTGGTCGGCCACCGCCAGGTGGGCGCCCTGTGGGACGTGATGCACACCTGGCTCGGCGGCGAACAGCCCGCGGAGAGCTTCGCGGCCCTCTCCCCCCACCTCGGCTACGTCCAGGTCAAGGACGTCGCCTCCGCCGACGACACGGCCCCGCTCCCCCTCGGCGCCGGCGTCCTGCCCCTGGCCGACTGCGTGGAGGTCCTCTCCCGGCACGGCTGGGACGGCTGGCTGTGCTGGGAGTACGAGAAGCGCTGGTACGCCGACGCCGCACCGCTCCCCGGTCTCCTCGCCCCCGGCCGCGCGCACCTGGCCCGCCTCCTCAACGACTCGGCGTGACGAACGACCCGGCCTGACGCGCCGGCGCCGCGGGAGCCGGCCGCCGGGCGGGCCCGCGCCGAATTTCACTCGCCCGGACCGCGCACGAACGGGTAGCGTCCGCGCGTGCCCCAGCCCGTCCCCCTCCCCGCCGTCCCGTCGTGAGCCTCGCCCGCGCCCTGATCGACGTGCGGCCCCTGCGCACGTCCCCGGTCTTCCGGCGCCTGCTGATCGGGCGGACGGTGTCCGTGCTCGGCAGCTTCATGACCATGGTCACCGTCATGTACCAGGTCTGGGAGATGACGCACAGCGCGGCCTGGAGCGGCGCGGTGGGTCTCGCGCAGGCGCTGCCGATGGTCTGCTTCGGGCTGTTCGCCGGGGCCTGGGCCGACCGGGGCGACCGGCGCCGGATCTACCTGGCCGCGACGGCCGGCCAGGCGGTCTGCTCGCTGCTGCTCGCGGTGCAGGGTTTCACCGGGCACGTCCCGGTGGCCGGGGTGCTCGCCCTGGTCGCGGCGCAGTCCGCCTGCGCGGCGGTCGGCGCTCCCGCGGCCGGGGTGTTCGTCCCGCGGCTGCTGCCCAAGGAGCAGGTGGCCTCCGGGCTCGCGCTCCACCAGGTCACCGGCCAGGCGATGATGCTCGTCGGCCCCGCGCTCGGGGGCCTGCTGCTCGGCTGGTTCGGCATCGGCGTCTGCTACCTGCTCGACGCGCTGAGCTTCCTCCTCTCCTTCTACGGCGCGTTCGGCCTGCCCGCGCTGCCGCCCGAGGGGGAGCCGTCGCGGGCGGGTCTGCACGGGGTGCTGGACGGCCTGCGCTTCCTGGCCGGCCACCGGGTGGTGCGCGGCGCGCTCGTCACCGACCTCGCCGTGACGGTCCTGTCGATGCCCGTCAGTCTCTTCCCCCTCGTCAACGACGAGCGTTTCGGCGGTGATCCGCGCACGCTCGGCCTGTTCCTGTCGGCGCTCGCGGTCGGCGGCGTCCTGGCGTCCGCGCTGTCCGGCGCGGTGACCCACCGGGGCCGCCCCGGTCTCGTGATGCTCTGGGGCGCGGGCGCCTGGGGTGCCGCCCTGGCCGCGTTCGGCCTCGTGAGCAGCCCGTGGGTGGGCCTGGGGCTGCTGGTCCTGGCCGGCGCGGCCGACGCCCTGTCGGTGCTCTCCCGCACCACGATCGTGCAGACCCGTACGCCCGACGCCCTGCTGGGCCGGGTCACGGCCGCCGAGACGATCGTCGGGCAGGCCGGTCCGCACCTCGGCAACGTGCGCGCCGGGCTGGTGGCCGGCGCGACCTCGGGGGCGGCGGCCCTGGTGACGGGCGGTCTGCTGTGCCTGCTCGCGGTGGCCTGGGTCGGCGCGGGCACACCGGAGTTGCGCGCCGGCGCGGGCACGCCGGACCCGCGCGACGGCGTGCCGGACGGGCGGTGAGCCGCCCCGGCCCTCCCCCTCACGACCGGCCGGCGGCCGCCTCCGGCGCCGGGGCGCCCGCGGCGGGAACCGCGGGAGCCGGGGGGCGCCGCGTCACCGACGCCATCGCCACCCCGCCCACCAGCAGCCCCGCCGCGCACCACCTGAGCGGGGTCACCGACTCGCCCAGGAACAGCGCGGCCGACGACATCCCGAAGACCGGGACCAGCAGCGAGAAGGGCGCGACCGTGGAGGCGGGGTGACGGCGCAGCAGCCAGCCCCAGGCGCCGAAGCCGAACACCGTGGCGACCCAGGCCACGAAGAGCACCGTGCCCGCGCCCTGCCAGTCCAGGCCGGCCAGCGCCTCGAGGTCCCGCTCGGGTCCCTCCAGCAGGAGCGACAGGGCCAGCAGCGGGAGCACCGGCACCGTGCTCACCCAGATCATGAAGTTCAGGGCGTCCGGGGGCGCCGCCCTGCGGGTCAGGATGTTCGAGACGCCCCAGCAGGCCGCCGCCGCGACGACCAGGGCGAAGCCGCCGAGCGGGCCCGAGGCGCCCTCGTCGGCCGCGGCGACGCCGATCCCCGCCAGCGCCACCGCCATGCCCACGAGGCGGACGCGGGAGGGGCGTTCGCCGAGGAGCGCGAAGGCGAACAGGGCCGTGAACACCGCCTGGACCTGGAGCACCAGGGACGACAGCCCGCCCGGCATCCCCGCGTCCATGCCGACGAACAGCAGCCCGAACTTGGCCACCCCCAGCGCCAGCCCCACCCCGGCGATCCACTTCCACGCCACCTTGGGCCGCCCCACGAGGAACACCGCGGGGAGCGCCGCCACGAGGAAGCGCAGGGCGGAGAAGAGCAGCGGCGGGAAGTGGTCGAGCCCGATCTTGATGACGGTGAAGTTCACGCCCCAGACGGCGGCGACGAGGACGGCCAGCAGCAGGTGGGAAGGTCGCATACGTCGAGGATCACCGCCCGCCACACTTCAGCACCAGCGACGATTCCTGCATGGTTGGATGAAGCGCCGCTAACCGATCCGGGAGCCGTCATGCTCGACCTCCAGCGCCTGCGCGCCCTGCACGCCGTCTCCGTCCACGGCACCGTCGGCGCCGCCGCCGTGGCGCTCGGGTACACCTCCTCCGCCGTCTCCCAGCAGATCGCCAAGCTGGAGCGGGAGACCAGGACCGTCCTGCTGGAACGGGAGGGCCGGGGCGTGCGGCTGACCGACGAGGCGCACCAGCTCGTCGCGGCCGCGCGGGAGCTGCTGGCCATCGTGGAGCGCGCGGAGACCGAACTGGAGGAGCGGCGCGGGGTGCCGGCCGGGCGGCTGACCGTCGCGGCGTTCGCGTCGGCGGCGCGCGGCCTCATGCCGCCGGTGCTGGCCGACCTGGCCCGGCGGCACCCCGCGCTCGACACCCGGCTCACCGAGATCGACCCGCACCTGTCCGTGGACCTGGTGGCCAAGGGCGCGGTCGACCTGGTCGTCGCGCACGACTGGGACATCGCGCCGCTGCCGGCCCCGGCGAACGTGGAGCAGGCGGTCATCGGGGACGACCTGTGCGACCTGCTGGTGCCCGAGGGGCACCCGTTCGCGGGGCGCACGGCGGTGCGGCGCGAGGAGCTGGGCGGCGAGCGGTGGATCTGCCAGCCGCCGGGGCGGGTCTGCCACGAGTGGCTGGTGCGCACCCTGCGCGCCGCCGGGCACGAGCCGGAGATCGTCCACCAGGCCGACGAGAACCCGACCCTGGTCGCCCTGGTCGCGGCCGGGCTCGGCATCGCGCTGATCCCCCGGCTGGGGCGCGGCCCGCTGCCCGAGGGGGTGGTGGAGGTGCCGCTCGACCCGATGCCCGTACGGCGGCTGTACGCGCTGTGGCGCACGGGCGCGGCCCGCCGCCCGGCGATCGCGGAGACGGTCCGCACCCTGCGCGCGCACTGGCCCGGGGTGTCGGCGCACACGCCCCGCTGACCCCACCCGGCCCCCCGCTCCCGACTTCGGGGAATCCGCCGCGACCGGGGAACCCGTCCGCGCCGCCGCCCGTCCCACGGTCAGGCTGCCGGATGAGTCTCCGTGGTGCGGTGTCGGCCCTCGCTGCTGGCTGCGATCGCTGACCTACCCTCTCCGCCGTGCCGCGGCCGGCAGCACGCCGTCATCGGCGCGCCCCCTCCGACCGCGCCGATGACGGCCCCTCGCCGGTTGCTGTGCGTTCCCTTGACTGGCAGAAACTTCCCGGATATTGGTGACCTCCTGGCAGTTTCCTTCAGTGGATCCCCGGTCCCCGCGGATCACCTCCCAAAGGAGCGCACGTGCCCGACAGCAGCACGGGAAGCACGGGAAACACCGCACGTCCGTCCAGACGCGCCGTCCTCGCCGCGACGGCGGCCGCCGGCACCGCCCTGGCGGCCGGCGGCACCGTCCACGCCGCCGGCCCCTCCGCCCCCGACGACAGAAGGCTGCGCGCCCTCGTCTCCCGGATGACGCTGGAGGAGAAGGTCGGCCAGCTGTTCGTGATGCGGGTGTACGGCCACTCCGCCACCGAACCGGACCAGGCCGACATCGACGCCAACCTCAAGGAGATCGGCGTCCGCACGGCCGCCGAACTGCTCGCCAGGTACCGGGTCGGCGGCATCATCTACTTCGCCTGGGCGCACAACACCCGCGCGCCGCACCAGATCGCCGACCTCTCCAACGGCATCCAGAAGGCGTCCCTCGGCCTGCCGCGCGGACTGCCGGTGCTCATCTCCACCGACCAGGAACACGGCATCGTGGCCCGCGTGGGCGAGCCCGCCACCCTGTTCCCCGGCGCGATGGCCGTCGGCGCGGGCGGCTCGCGGTCCGACGCCCGCACCCTCGGCCGGATCGCCGGGCGCGAACTGCGGGCGCTGGGCATCCGCCAGGACTACGCCCCGGTGGCCGACGTGAACGTCAACCCGGCCAACCCGGTCATCGGCGTCCGCTCCTTCGGCTCCGACCCGGACGCGGTGGCACGGCTGGTGGCCGCCGAGGTCGCCGGGTACCAGCGCTCGGGGGTCGCGGCGACCGCCAAGCACTTCCCCGGGCACGGCGACACGGTCGACGACAGCCACGCCAAGCTCCCGTACATCCACCACACCCGCGAGCAGTGGGAGCGGCTCGACGCGCCGCCGTTCGAGGCCGCGGTCGCCGCGGGCATCGACTCGATCATGACGGCCCACATCGTCGTCCCGGCCCTCGACGGCTCCGAGGACCCGGCCACCCTCTCCCGCCCGATCCTCACCGGCATCCTGCGCGAGGAGCTCGGCTACGACGGGGTCGTGGTCACCGACTCCCTCGGCATGGAGGGCGTCCGCACCAAGTACGGCGACGACCGGGTGCCGGTGCTGGCGCTGAAGGCGGGCGTGGACCAGCTCCTCAACCCGCCCTCGCTGGACGTCGCCTGGAACGCCGTCCTGAAGGCCGTGCGGGACGGCGAGCTCACCGAGTCCCGGCTCGACGAGTCGATCCTGCGCATCCTGCGGCTGAAGGCGAAGCTGGGCCTGTTCGAGGACCCGTACGTCACCCACGAGGGCGTCGACCGCACCGTCGGCACCCGCTCGCACCTGGCCGCGGCCGACCGGATCGCCGAACGCACCACCACCCTGCTGGTCAACGAGGGCGGTCTGCTGCCGCTGTCGCGGCGCAGCCGGCCGAAGCTGCTCGTCGTCGGCGCCGACCCGGCCTCCCCGTCCGGTACGACCGGACCGCCGACCGGTGTGCTCGCGGGCGCGCTGACCGAGCTGGGCTTCACGGCCACCGCCCTGTCCACCGGCACGGCACCGTCCGCGGCGACCGTCGCCAAGGCGGTGGCGGCGGCCCGGGACGCGGACGCGGTGGTCGTCGGGACGTACAACGTCACGGCGAGCAGCAGTCAGAAGGCGCTGGTCGAGCAGCTCCTGGCGACCGGCACGCCCGTGGTGGCGGTGGCGATCCGCAACCCGTACGACGTGGCCCACCTGCCCGGCGTCCCGGCGTACCTCGCGACGTACTCCTGGACCGACGTGGAACTGCGGGCGGCGGCACGGGTGATCGCGGGCCGCGTGGGGCCGCGCGGGACGCTGCCGGTGCCGGTGCAGCGGGCGGACGACCCGGCGACGGTGCTGTACCCCGTCGGGCACGGGCTGCGGTACTAGACGCCACCCACGGGCGCCGCGCGCCCGGCGTAGCGCACCCGGCGTAGCGCCCGTACGTCCCGCACCCGGCACACCGCCCCCCATATGCGCAAAGCACCCCACATGTCTGGCGTGTCCCGTCGCGGCGGGCCACGCTGGACGGGAGTGTTCGGGGGATGACCATGCGGGTGAGAACCTGTCCGGTGGCGCTGTGCGTGCTCGCGGCCCTGCTGACGGGCTGCCGGAGCGCGCCGGACGGCGGGACCGGGGAGGACGGCCGCCTCGGCGAGCGGCGCACGGCGGCCGCGTCGCCGGCGCCGGCCCGGCCGTCCGGGTACGGGGCGGTGTTCCTCGCGGTCGACGAGTGCAGCTCCTTCGGCCGGACCAGCTTCACCGAGGTGTCCTGCGCCGGCGAACGGGCCGCGGCCCGGGTGGTCGCCCGCCACGACGGCACCGTGCGCGACGGACCGCGCTGCCCGGCGACCACGGACTTCGTGCTGCACATCAGCGAGCAGCGCCCCTCCTCCGACGAGGACGGCGACGGCGCGGTGCCGCAGGGCTACGCCTGCATGCGCAGCCTCCAGCCGCCGCACCCGGGCGATCCGGGCGGCGGGGGCGGTCCGCGCACCATCGTCGGCGACTGCGTCTACACCCTGGGCGACGGCAAGGTCCGGGAGACGGCGTGCGACGGCACGGGGAGGCACGCGCCCGAGTACGAGGTGACGAAGGCCGTGGACGCCCGGTCCGAGTGCCCGGCGTCCACGGCCCTCTACGTGCGGCTCGGCGGCACGTCACCGGTGGGCTGCGCCCGCCCGGTGTAGTCCCGCCCCGCCGGTGCGCCTACGGGCGCAGCGTCCGCTCGTGCTCGACGCCGCGCTTGTCCAGCTTGGCGTCGAACTTCGCCAGCGGCTCGGCCGCCGCCGGGTTCTCCCGGACCGCGCTCGGGGCGACGCCCGCCCACTCGAGGATGCGGGCCGTGGCGAACGCCCTCTCCTTCTCGACCAGACCGGCCACGTTGGCGCCGTGGTTCATGCCGGGGGCGGTGAGGACGTAGGAGTCACGCGCGCCGTGCCCGAGACGGAACGGCTCGGCGCCCCACGGGTCGTTCTCGCCGTAGACGAACAGCATGTGCCGCGCGTTGTGGCGGACCCAGGTGTCGACGTCCCGCATGGCCCGCGGCTCGAACTCCATCGGGATCGAGCGGGGCACGAAGTTGCGCGGCGGCTGGTAGCCGTAGCGGACGTACTTCTTCTCGATGTGCGGGAAGTGGATCGTCGGCGCGCCCAGCTGCGTGCCGGCCTGGTAGTAGTACGGCGTGTACGGGCTCAGGCCCTGGTCGGTGTAGAACGAGAAGCCGGAGATCGTGTCGATCGAGGTCCAGATCTCGTCGTCGGTGGCGTTCTTCGCGTCGGCCGGGATCTGCTCGCAGTCCTTCAGCGTGCTGTACTGCCAGAAGCCCCACACGTAGTCGAGGACGACGGCCTCGTACGCCCGGTCCAGGCTGCCGATGGT
Source organism: Streptomyces sp. Tu 3180 (assembly GCF_009852415.1). Classification (NCBI taxonomy): domain Bacteria; kingdom Bacillati; phylum Actinomycetota; class Actinomycetes; order Kitasatosporales; family Streptomycetaceae; genus Streptomyces; species Streptomyces sp. Tu 3180. The sequence continues at coordinate 3,134,698 of NZ_WOXS01000002.1, forward strand.
GTCGAAGGTGTAGCCGTTCTCGGCGGCGTACGCCTCGTACTTCTCCTCCAGCGGCGCGCGGCGCACCAGCGCCTCGCGCTGCACCGCGTTCAGCCGGTCGCGGCACTCCTCGGTGCCGACGTTCGCGAAGAAGCGGTCGTAGGCCGAGTCCTCCTTGTTCACCACGTCGTTGGGGGCGACGTAGGCGACGACGCCGTCCATGTCGCGCGGGTAGAAGCGCTCGTAGTAGGTGGCGGTCATGCCGCCCTTGGAGCCGCCGGTGGAGATCCAGTTCTGGGGGTAGATCTTCTTCAGCGCCTCGAAGATGCGGTGCTGGTCGCTGGCGGCCTGCCAGATGTCCAGCTTGGACCAGTCGGCCGGGTCGGGCCGGGAGGGGGTGAAGAAGCGGTACTCCATGGAGACCTGGTTGCCGTCCACGATCTGGGTCGGCTCGCTGCGGCGGGGCGTGGTGGACACGCTGTAGCCGCCGGTGTGGAAGACGGTCGGCCGTGCGGTGTCCTTGTGCAGCACGGTGATCCGCTGCTGGAACGTGCCCTTGCCGGGCCTGCGGTGGTCGACCGGCTGGGTGTAGTTGAGGACGAAGAAGCGGTAACCGGTGTAGGGCTTCTCCTCGATCAGGCTCATGCCCGGTACGGAGAGCAGTCTCTCCTTGATGTCGGTGGTGCCGGTGGCCTCCGGCTCGGCGGCGGTGGCCGCTCCGGCCGTGCCCATGGTGCCTATGAGCACCGTGAGCGCCAGCAGCCATCTGAGCGCCTTGCGCATGCGCACTCCCCTGTGAGACAGATGTGCGCCGGAAGCTAGCGGACCAACTCCCCGCAGCACCAGGGGACATGGGGAAAACCCTGTATCGGCGCCCGTGTCGGCGACCGCGTCGGCCCACCCGTCAGCACAGGATCCAGCCGGAGCTGACCGATCCCTTGCCCACCCGGCCCTTCACCCAGACGCAGCGGCGGCCGGCGTGCACGGTCACCGGGCCGGCGTGGTACCTGAAGCGGCCCTCGTCGACGACCGGCCGCCCGCCGCGCGCCCGCAGGCTCACCGACATCTTCCGTGTGACGCCGGGCTTCGCGGCGAGGGTGACGGCGCAGACGTAGCCGCCGCGCTTGTAGACGACCACGGAGCCGGTGGAGAACGGCAGGGTGCGGACCTTGCGTCCGGGGCAGGGCGCGGCGGCGTGCGCGTCGCCCGGCGCGGCGACGGCGAGCAGCCCCGCGGCGGTCAGCACGGCCGTGCCGAGCGCGAGTCGCCGGCGTATCGCTCCACTTCCCACTGTCGTTCCTCCCGTACCGCGCCTGCCGCGATCGACGACGTACGGGTGTACGGACGCACGACGCGTGTCGAACGGTTGCGCACCCGTCACAAAGGTCACGTCAGCGCCGGGCGCCGACCGGCTCCTCCGGCTCGGCCTGCCCGACGAACGTCCGCCACAGCTCGGCGTACCGCCCGCCGCGGGCCAGCAGCTCCTCGTGCGTGCCGTCCTCCGCGACCCGTCCGCGGTCCATGACGACCACCCGGTCGGCGCGGGCGGCGGTGGTCAGGCGGTGGGCGACGACCAGGGTGGTGCGGCGGCCCGCCAGCCGGTCGGTGGCCTGGTTGACCTGGGCCTCGGTGGCCAGGTCGAGCGCGGCCGTGGCCTCGTCGAGCAGCAGGATGTCGGGGTCGACGAGTTCGGCGCGGGCCAGTGCGATCAGCTGGCGCTGGCCGGCGGAGAGGTTGCGGCCGCGCTCGGCGACCTCGTGCAGGTAGCCGCCCTCCAGGGTGGCGATCATCTCGTGCGCGCCGACCGCGCGGGCCGCCGCCTCCACCTCTGCGTCGGTGGCGTCCGGGCGGCCGTAGGCGATGGCGTCGCGGACGGTCCCGGGGAAGAGGTACGCCTCCTGCGGGACGACGCCGAGCCGGTGCCGGTACGCCGTGAGGTCCAGGTCCCGCACGTCCGTGCCGTCGACGGTGATCCGGCCGGCGGTGGGGTCGTAGAACCGGGCCACCAGCTTGACCAGGGTGGACTTGCCGGCGCCGGTCTCGCCGACGAAGGCGACGGTCTGCCCGGCGGGGATGCGCAGGTCGATCCCGCCGAGCGCCTCCTCGGCCTCGTCACCGGTCCCGTAGGCGAAGCGCACGTCCTCGAAGGCGATCTCCCCGCGCAGGGACGACACGTCGGCCGGCCGGTCGGCGGGCCCGGTCGAGGTCGGCTCGCGCAGCAGCTCCTGGATGCGGCCGAGCGAGACGGACGCCTGCTGGTAGCCGTCGAAGACCTGGGAGAGCTGCTGCACGGGGGCGAAGAACAGGTCGATGTAGAGCAGGTACGCCACCAGCGCACCGGTCGTCAGCGTCCCGTCGTCGACCCGGGCGCCGCCCACGACCAGCACCGCGGTCGCCGCCGCCGAGGACAGGAGCTGCACGAACGGGAAGTACACCGAGATCAGCCACTGGCCCCGGACGCGGGCGGCGCGGTAGCTCGCGCTGCGCTCGGCGAACCGGCGCCCGCCGTCCCGCTCCCGGCGGAAGGCCTGCACGATCAGCAGCCCGGACACCGACTCCTGGAGGTCGGCGTTGACCACGGACACGCGCTCGCGGGCCAGCTCGTACGCCTTCACGCTGGCCCGGCGGAAGAAGTACGTGGCGACGACCAGCAGCGGCAGGGTGGCGAACACGACGAGCGCGAGCTGCACGTCGATCACCAGCAGGGCGATCATGATGCCGAGGAAGGTGACCACCGAGACGAACGCCGTCACCAGGCCCGTCTGCAGGAACGTCGACAGGGCGTCGACGTCGGTGGTCATCCGGGTCATGATCCGGCCGGTCAGCTCGCGCTCGTAGTAGTCGAGGCCGAGCCGCTGGAGCTGGGCGAAGATCTTCAGCCTGAGCGCGTACAGGACGCGTTCGCCGGTGCGCCCGGTCATCCGGATCTCGCCGGTCTGCGCCGCCCACTGGGCGACCACGGTGAGCAGGGCGAACAGCGAGGCGGCCCAGACCGCGCCGAGGGCGGCCCGGGTGACGCCCTGGTCGATGCCGTACCGGACCAGCACCGGCAGCAGCAGGCCCGCGCCGGCGTCCACGGCGACGAGCCCGAGGCTGGCCAGGAGCGGCAGGCCGAAGCCGCGCAGCAGGCGGCGCAGGCCGTAGGAGTCCTCCGGCCGGACGGCGCGTGCCTCGTCGACGTCGGGGACGTCGGTCGCCGGGGGCAGCGCCTCGACCTGGGCGAGGAGTTCCGGGGTGGCCGGGGTGCCGGACAGGGCGGTGTCCCTGGGCTCGCGGTCGCCGGTCCACAGCCGGGGCGTGACCCCGCGCTCGGCGTCGAACTCGGCGTCCAGCTCCGCGCGGACGGAGGTGTCCTCCTCCTGGGGTCCGGCGGGCGGGGTGTGGCCCGGGGAGACCGCGCCCAGCTCGTCGGGGTCGGTGAGCAGCCTGCGGTACAGGGCGCAGCGCCGCTGGAGCTCGTCGTGGGTGCCGATGTCGGCGAGCCGGCCGGCGTCGAGGACGGCGATGCGGTCGGCGAGGCCCAGGGTGGAGCGGCGGTGGGCGATCAGCAGGGTGGTGCGGCCCCGCATGACCTCCTTCAGCGCCTCGTGGATCTCGTGCTCGACGCGCGCGTCCACGGCCGAGGTCGCGTCGTCCAGGACCAGCAGGCGCGGGTCGGTGAGGATCGCGCGGGCCAGGGCGATGCGCTGGCGCTGGCCGCCGGAGAGGGTCAGGCCGTGCTCGCCGACGGTGGTGTCGTAGCCGTCGGGCAGCTCGGTGATGAACCGGTGGGCCTGGGCCGCGCGGGCGGCGGCGACGATCTGCTCGTCGGTGGCGTCCGGACGGCCGTAGGCGATGTTGCCGCGCACGGTGTCGGAGAAGAGGAAGGAGTCCTCCGGGACCAGCCCGATCGCCGCCCGCAGGGACTCGGTGGTCAGCTCGCGCACGTCGTGGCCGCCGACGAGGACCGCGCCGCGCGTGACGTCGTAGAAGCGCGGCAGGAGCAGGGAGACGGTGGACTTGCCGGAGCCGGAGGAGCCGACGACGGCGAGGGTCTCGCCGGGGCGGATCTCGAAGGAGAGGCCGTCGAGGACGGGGCGCCCTGGGTCGTAGCCGAAGGAGACGTCGTCGAACTCGACGGTCGCGGGGGCGTCGGCGGGCAGTTCCCTGGTGCCGTCGGTCAGGGACGGCTCGGTGTCGATCAGTTCCAGGACGCGCTCGGTGCTCGCACGGGCCTGCTGCCCGACGGTGAGGACCATCGCCAGCATCCGGACCGGGCCGACGAGCTGGGCGAGGTAGGTGGAGAAGGCGACGAACGTGCCCAGCGTGATGTTCCCGCGCACGGCGAGCCAGCCGCCGAGCGCCAGCATCGCCACCTGGCCGAGGGCGGGGACGGCCTGGAGGGCGGGGGTGTACCGGGAGTTCAGCCGGATGGTGCGCAGCCGCCCGGCGTACAGCCGGCGTCCGACCTCGCGCAGCTTGCCGGTCTCCTGCTCCTCCTGCCCGAAGCCCTTCACCACGCGGACGCCGCTGACCGCGCCGTCGACCACGCCGGCGACGGCGGCCGCCTGGGCCTGGGCGTACCAGGTGGAGGGGTGCAGCCGGGTGCGGCTGCGCCTGGCGATCCACCACAGGGCGGGGGCGACGGCGAGGGCGACCAGGGTGAGCGCCGGCGACAGCCACGCCATGATCACGAGGGACATCAGGAACAGCAGGAGGTTGCCGATGGTCATCGGCAGCATGAAGAGCAGGCCCTGGATCAGCTGGAGGTCGCTGGTGGCGCGGCCGACGACCTGCCCGGTGCTCAGTTCGTCCTGGCGTCTGCCGTCGAGCCGGGTGATCGTCCCGTACATCTCGGTCCGCAGGTCGTGCTGGACGTCGAGGGCGAGCCGCCCGCCGTAGTAGCGGCGGACGTAGGTGAGGACGTAGACGACGAGGGCGGCACCGATCAGGGCGCCCGCCCAGGGGAGCATGGCGCGGCTGTGGTCGCCGATCACGTCGTCGATGATCACCTTGGTGATCAGCGGGACCAGCGCCATCACGGCCATGCCGCCGAGGGAGGAGCCGAGAGCCAGGACGACGTCCCGGGGATGACGCCACGCGTATCCGGTCAGTCGCCGTGCCCATCCCCGTTGCGCTGTCACGCGGGTGCCCTCCGATCGTCCTGATCTACCGGAAGGCACCAACGCCGACAGAAGCGGATTTCATCCCTCCGTCATGAACGGACCCGTACGCGCAGAGCGTAGAAGCGGGTGGTCTGGACGCCGTTCTGGTTGTCGTCGCTGACCAGGAGCACCTTCAGGCGGTCGTGGGCACGGCCGGTGATCACCATGCCCTCGATGTTGTCGAGGAGCGGGTTGGGCTGGGGCTGCCCGGCGGTGGCGCCGAGGGAGGGGCAGTCCACGAGGTCGGCGAGCAGGGTCTTCCCGACCGGCCGCACGCCGGGCTGTCCGGTCAGCCGCTCGATCCCGCGGGTGTCGGTCGCCCGGCGGAGGTCGGCCAGGTAGAGCCGGACGGTGTTGCCGACGCCGGAGGTGAAGCCGCGCTCGAGGACGAGGAGGCGGCCGTCGGGGAGCGCGGTGACCTCCGGGACCCCGAGGCCGGGATCGACGCGGTAGGCGTACTGCGCCCCGAGCCGGAACCCGTCCCGGTGCCGCTGCCAGGTCTGGAAGCGGACGGTGTCCGCGTCGTCCCCGGTCAGCGCGTACTCCATGGAGGCCAGCAGGGTGCGGCCGCCGGGGAGCAGGGTCAGCCCCTCGAAGGTGCCGTTGGAGCGGGCACGGCCCGCCGGGGCGGTCTTCAGGGCGTCCGGGACGGGGAGCCGGTCGAGGACGCGGCCGTCGCGGGCGTGGCGGCGGACGGCCGGCTCGGTCTCGGAGCTGACGAGCAGGGTGCCGACGGGGGTCCCCCCGCTCGGGCGGAGCCGGGAGCGGGGGAGGTCGATGACCAGCCCCTCCGAGTCGAGCGCGCCCCCGTTCTCGTCGGCGAGCGGGACGACTCCCTCGGGCTCGAGGCTCCCGGCGTCCAGCCGGAACAGGGCGGAACGGTCGGAGAGGGCGGCGAGCGAGCCGTCCCCGTCGACGGCGAGCGCGGAGAGGTTGCCGACGAAGGTGCCCCCGTACGTCGTCTTGTCGAGCGCGTCGGAGAAGCGGTCGACGGAGACGGACGGCGAGCAGGCGTGGCGCGGCTCGTGCGGCCGGGCGTTCGCGGGCCCGGCGGCGGTCAGGCAGCCGGCGGCGGCGAGGGCCGCGGTGGTGGTGGCGAGGAGGGTTCTCAGGCGCATGGCGCCACCGTAGGGCGGCCGGGTGACGGCACGTCACCGCGTACCGACACACGACCGACACCTCTTCTTCACCCCCATGCATACATGTCCATGTCACGCTGCCGACCGCCGCTCCATCAACTCGCGTAGATCGGACGTCCCCACATGCCCGTGACACCCATACGCCGCCGCTGGAAGAGCCTCGCCCTGGCGACCTCGGCCGTCCTGGTCGGTCTCACCGTCCCCGCGCTGACCGCGCCCTCCGCCGGCGCCGCGACCACCGCCGGCACGGCGACCACCGCGTACGACGACACCTACTACGCCGACGCCGTCGGCAAGTCCGGCCCGGCGCTCAAGGACTCCCTGCACACGATCATCAGCGACCAGACGAAGATCTCGTACTCGGCCGTCTGGGAGGCCCTGAAGGTCACCGACCAGGACCCGAACAACAGCAACAACGTGATCCTGCTGTACTCGGGCATCTCCCGCAGCAAGTCCCTCAACGGCGGCGACACGGGCGACTGGAACCGGGAGCACGTGTGGGCCAAGTCCCACGGCGACTTCGGCACGTCCACCGGTCCCGGCACCGACCTGCACCACCTGCGCCCCGAGGACGTCCAGGTCAACTCCATCCGCGGCAACAAGGACTTCGACAACGGCGGCGGCTCGTTCGCCAACAGCGGCGGCAGCCTCACCGACTCCAACTCCTTCGAGCCCCGCGACGCCGTCAAGGGCGACGTGGCCCGCATGATCCTCTACATGGCCGTGCGCTACGAGGGCACCGACGGCTGGCCCGACCTGGAGCCCAACGACTCCGTCACCAACGGCACGAACCCGTACCACGGCCGCCTGTCGGTCCTGAAGCAGTGGCACCAGGAGGACCCGCCGAGCACGTTCGAACAGCGCCGCAACAACGTCATCCACGACTCCTACCAGCACAACCGCAACCCGTTCATCGACCACCCGGAGTGGGTCGAGTCGATCTGGTAGCCAGGCGGGCACCCCGGCTCTCGGCGATCCGACGCACGTCGGTCAGCGACTCGCGCATGCGCGCGAGCAGGAACCGGAGCTGGTCCGCGGTCGCGCGGCGGTCGGCGAGCAGGTCCGCCGCGTGGCCGAGGAGGTCGTCGGCCATGTCGAGCTGCACCTGCTCGACGGCGTCGGCGCGGCGGGAGAGGTGGCCGGACCCGTCCGTGACGAGGTAGCAGGGCTTGCCGTCCGTCCCCGTCCAGGGCAGGAGGCGCAGGTCGTGGTCGGCGTTCGTCATGCCGTCACCTCCACGCCGTGGATGACCCGCGGCCCCACGTCGACGCCGTGGACGGCGAGCCACAGCGCACGGCGCCGGGCGCGCTGCCGCCGCGCCTCTTCCCGGCACCCGTGCGCCACGGGGCGGGGCCGGACCGGGGCGGTGTCCTCGCCGCGGAGACGGCGGGCCCCGGCCCGCGCGACGGCCGGCGGTTCGACGCCCGGTGCGACGCCCGGCGAGAGCAGCGGCGGGACGGGCGGAGGGGCGGAGCGCCGGTGCCGCCCCCGGCCGGGCGGAAGAAGCCGCGGTAGAAGCCGCGGCAGGGGATCGGCGAGGCGGGCGAAGTGGGTGAGGCGGGCTTTCATGTCGTCGGCTCCTCCGGTGCGTCGACGAGCGCGCCCCCGGGCCGGTCCTCCGGCCGCGGGGCGTCGCCTTGCGTGGCGATACGGATACAGAGTGAGACGGGTGCGGTTGGGCTCGCCAGAGGGGAGCTGGTGACAGAGCGTTTGTCGCAAGGGGGTTGACGCGATGGGCAGCACCTACGGGGACTGGCTGAGGGAGCAGCGCGAGGCGGCGGCGCTGACGCAGCAGCAGTTGGCCGACATGGCGATCATGACGCGTTCGCACATCGCCCACATCGAGGCGGGCCGCCGGGTGCCGTCGAAGGAGGACGCGCGCCGGCTGGACGCGGCGCTGAACACGGGGAACGTGCTGAGCAGCTTCCTGCCCGAGCAGCACGCCGCGGTCGCCGACTACTTCGAGACGGCACGGCAGCTCGAACAACAGGCGGTCATGATCCGGGAATCCGCGGTCACGTTCGTACCGGGAGTCCTGCAGACGGAGAGGTACGCGCGAGCCGTCCTCGGCACGACGTTCCCTCCTCTGAGTGACGAGGAACGTGACAGGCGCCTTGTCACACGTCTTGAGCGGGCGAAAATCCTCGATGATCCCACCACGCCCGTCTTTTGGGCCCTCCTGGACGAAGGCCTGCTGCATCGTGTGGTGGGCGGTCCCGATGTCATGGCGGAGCAGCTCATGCACCTGGTGCACCTGGTCGAGGGAGGCCGCATCCGCGCTCATGTCATGCCTCGCGGGACGGGCGCCTATCCCGTCATGCAGGGCATGCTGAGTCTGATGTGGTTCGAGGACCAACCCCCCGTGGCCTACTCCGAGGGTGTACGGGTGGCCAAGGTTCATGACGTCCCGGCCGTCGTCGAACAGTTGCAGGGCGCCTACCATCTCGCACTGAGCGACGCACTCCCGCTGCGCGAGTCGCTTGCCGTCATGAAGGCCACAGCGAAGGACTACGGACACGATGACCGACCGGACCATAGCCGACGCCGCGACGCTCAGTGGTTGGCGTAAGTCGTCGTACAGCGGAAACGAAGCGGGCAGCTGCCTCGAGGTGGTCGACGACCACCTTGCCGGTGTGGCGGTTCGGGACTCCAAGGTGGTGGACGGGCCGGCGGTCGTGTTCTCGGCGGCGGGCTGGACGTCGTTCATCACCGCCCTCAAGAACTGACCCCCTCACCCGAAAACCGTCAACACATCCACCTCCACCGTCCACACCTCGCTCATCCGAGTGGCCAACGGGCGTTGCCCCGCCCACTGCTCACCCTTTTTCCCCAGGGTGTCCCCCATGAGCTCGCGATTCGCCTACGGCCACAACCCCCACAGCACGGGGCACGTGATCAACACCGTGCGCACCCTCATGCGCACCGGCGGCCTGGACGTGTCCCTGACCGCCGTCGCACGTGGCTGCGGAACCACGCGCAACTTCCTCTACGCCAACTGGAAGTCCGCCTCCGCCCTGCATCTGCGCGCGCTGCGGACGGAGGTGGCGCAGGCCTTCGACACGGCGCAGCGCGTCCGTCCGAGTGACGGCACCGTTCCGGGGATCACCGCGCACCTGACGGAGGTCGTGCGGACCGTTCGCCGTCACCCGACCACGGCCGCCGTCGCGCGGACCTCGCCCGAGGCCTTCTCGGCGGCCTGCACGGCGACCGAGGGCCCGCTGGTGCAGACCGCGACGGAACGCGTCAGCGACGTACTGCACCCCCTCTGCCCGCGCGGCGGCGTCTGGGGCGATCCCGAACTGGGCTCCCGGCCCTGGAAGATCCTGTGGATCGCCCGGCCCGCCGCCCTCTGCCCCGAGGCCGTGGGCGACGAGGTCCGGGAGAACACACTGGACAACGCCTTCGCCGAACTGCTCCGCGACCTGCTCGCCCCCTGGTCCACCGGCGCGCGGTGAGACCCGGTGCGGCCTGCCGGCGGTCAGGGGAGCGGTGACGCGGGCGCTCGCCCCGGGCCGCCCGTGACCAGCCGGTCGATGCCGGCGGGGTGACGCAGGGCGACCGCGGGGCGAACCGCCCTCACCGCAGGACGGCCACCGGCGAACCGCCCTCACCGCAGGACGGCCACCGGCGAACCGCCCCCGCCGCGGGACGACCACGGGCGTCCCCCGCCCGGCGGCCCCGGGGGGGCGATCCGGTGGCGGCGGAACCGGCGGCGGTGCCCCGGGCCCGCACGCCCCCGCGCGTGCGCGCCCACCGCTCGGCGACCAGCACCCCGCCGAGCCTCCGGTTCGCTCCATCAGGTGGTGTGGACGGCGCCCCGGGCCGATCGGCCCCGATCCGCCGCGAGCATGGAAGCGCCCCGGCACGTCCGCCGGGGCGCTTCCACGCTTCCGCGACGCCTTGATGGAGAGTGCCGTGAAGACTCGTTCCTGGTCCCTCGCCGCCGTCCTCGCCCTGACCTCGCTCCTGCTGCCGGCCCACGCGGCGTCCGCCGCTCCGGCCGCGCCCCCGTCCTGTCCCGACGGGTCGGTGTGCTTCTGGAGCGGCGAGGGCTTCGACGGCGACTACTGGGAGTGGACCGCGCGCAGCGGTTACCGCGACATGCCGCCCCGCCTCCACGACCACGTCGGCTCGTTCGTGGCGAGCACCCGGGCCTGCTTCGTGAACTGGCAGCCGACCGAGAAGCGGGACGTCTTCAACGGCGACTGGCGCTCCCGCTACCTCGGCGACTTCGGCGGGCGGATCGACGGGGTCGGCCCGGGCGGCTGCTGACCGGCCGGCCCCGGCCCCGGAGCGCCGGCAGCGCCCTCGCGCGGCCGGCGCTCCGGGGCCCGGAGCCGTGCGGACCCCCGGGACCCCGGACGACCCGGTGCCGGTGCTCAGTCCCCGGGCCACGACTCGGCGGCGGAGGGCGCGCGGCCGCGCGTCAGGGTCACCGTGCGCCTGCGCCGGTCGATCCCGGCGACGACGACCGTCACCTCGTCACCGACCCGGACGGCGCCCGGGCTCACTCCCCGTGCGTCGGTGCGAACATCCGCAGGAGCGCCGGGAGCACGACGACGGACGGGCCCGGTGCCGCCAGGGCCTCCGCGAGGTCCCGCTCCAGGGTCTCGGGGGTCGTACGGACCCCCGGGACCCCGAACGACTCGGCGAGCGCCACGTAGTCGGGGCGGGTCAGTTCCGTCGCCGTGGGCTCGCCGAAGGCGTCGGTCATGTACTCGCGCAGGATGCCGTAGCCGCCGTCGTCGACGATGAGCCAGGTGACGTCGAGGTCGTACTGGCGGGCGGTGGCCAGTTCGGCGATGGAGTACAGGGCGCCGCCGTCCCCGGAGACCGCCAGCACCGGGCGGGTGGGGTCGGCGACGGCCGCGCCGAGGGCGGCCGGGAAGCCGTAGCCGAGGCCGCCCGCGCCCTGGGCGGAGTGCAGGTGGTTGGGGCCCTTGGCGTCGAAGGCGGACCAGGCCCAGTAGGCCAGGATCGTCATGTCCCAGAAGGAGGGCGAGTCGGCGGGCAGGGCCCGGCGGACCGCCGTCAGGACCTGCTGTTCCAGGGTGAGTTCCTGGGCGGCGATGCGTTCGGCGACCTTCGCCAGCAGCGCGCGGACGCGCTCCGGTGCCGTGGCGTCCTCGCGCGGCGGCACCGTCTCCAGCAGCGCCTGGAGGGCGAGGCGTGCGTCGGCGTGGATGCCGAGGCCCGGGTGGTTGGACTCCAGCTTGCCGAGGTCGGCCTCGATCTGGACGACCCGGCCGCGCGGCTTGAACGTGTGGTAGTTCGAGGAGAGTTCGCCCAGCCCCGACCCCACCACCAGGAGGACGTCCGCGTCCTCCAGGAAGTCGGTCGTGTGCCGGTCCTCCATCCAGGACTGCAGCGACAGCGGGTGCGTCCAGGGGAACGCGCCCTTGCCGCCGGGGGTGGTGACCACCGGGGCCTGGATCCGCTCGGCGAGCTGCCTCAGCTTGCCGGAGGCGTCCGCGCGGACCACTCCCCCGCCCGCGACGATCGCCGGGCGGGCGGCGTTCGCCAGCAGGTGGGCGGCCAGCGCGGTCAGTTCGGGGCGCGGGGGCAGCTCGTCCGGGGTGGCGTCCATCGCCGTCACCACCGGCAGCAGCGTCTGCGCGAGCAGCACGTCCTGCGGGATCTCCACCCACACCGGGCCGTGCGGCGCGGTGAGCGCCGACTTCCAGGCGGCGGCGATCGCGGACGGGATCTGGGACGCCGTGCGCACGGTGTGCACGGACTTCACCACGCCCCGGAACGACGCCGACTGGTCGGGGAGCTCGTGCAGGTAGCCGTGGCGGCCCCCGCCCAGCCCCGCCGTCGGGACCTGGCTGCTGATCGCCAGGACGGGGGCGGAGGCGGCCGCCGCCTCCTGGAGCGCGGCCAGGGAGGTCAGCGCGCCGGGCCCGGTCGACAGCAGCAGCGGGGCGGCCTCACCGGTCATCCGGCCGTACGCGTCCGCCGCGAACCCGGCGTTGTTCTCCACGCGCAGGCCGACGTACCTCAGGTCCGAGCGGCGCAGGGCGTCGAACATGCCGAGGGCGTGCTGGCCGGGCAGGCCGAAGACGGTGGTCGCGCCGAGCCCGGCCAGGGTCTCCACGACCAGGTCTCCGCCGCTGCGGCCGGGAGGGGGGTTGAGCGCGGCCTCCGTCTGCGCGGCGGTCGGGCGGAGCACCAGGTCGTGGTCGTGGGTCACTTGCCCTCGTTCTCCTTGCGGGCGTCGGCGATCTGGCGGGACATGATCGTGGTCAGCTCGTACGCCGTGTGGGAGGCGGCCACCGAGGTGATCTCCGCGTGGTCGTAGGCGGGGGCCACCTCGACGACGTCCGCGGAGACCAGGTTGCAGGAGGCCAGTCCGCGCAGGATCTCCAGCAGTTCGCGGGAGGTCATGCCGCCGGCCTCGGGGGTGCCGGTGCCGGGGGCGTGGGCCGGGTCCAGGCAGTCGATGTCGATGGAGATGTACAGCGGGCGGTCGCCGATGCGCTGGCGCAGCTGGTCGGCGATCTCGTCGGCGCCCCGGCGGTAGACGTCCGCGGAGGTGACGATGCCGAAGCCCATCTTCTCGTCGTCGGTGAGGTCCTGCTTGCCGTACAGCGGGCCGCGGGTGCCGACGTGGGAGAGGGCGGAGGTGTCGAGGATGCCCTCCTCCACGGCCCGGCGGAACGGGGTGCCGTGGGTGTACTCGGCGCCGAAGTAGGTGTCCCAGGTGTCGAGGTGGGCGTCGAAGTGGAGCAGGGCCACGGGGCCGTGCTTCTTGGCGACCGAGCGCAGCAGCGGCAGCGCGATGGTGTGGTCGCCGCCGAGGGTCATCAGGCGGGCGCCGGTGCCGAGCAGGTCGTCGGCGGCGGCCTCGACCGTCTCCACGGCCTCGTTGATGTTGAACGGGTTCACGGCGATGTCGCCGCCGTCCGCGACCTGGGCGAGGGCGAAGGGGGAGGCGTCCTGGGCGGGGTTGTAGGGCCGCAGCAGCCGGGACGCCTCGCGGATGGCGTTGCCGCCGAAGCGGGCGCCCGGCCGGTAGGAGACGCCCGAGTCGAACGGTACGCCCACCACGGCGACGTCGGCGCGGCCGACCTCGTCGAGGCGGGGCAGCCGGGCGAAGGTCGCGGGACCGGCGTACCGCGGGATGCGGGACGAGTCGACGGGGCCGCGGGGCGTCTCGTTGCTGCTCATGGGGACTGCTCTCTTTCCTACGCTTCGTCGCGTATGTACTGCCTGCCCTGACGACTCTACTGGGCGACGGGGGCCGGTTCGGACACGGATTCGGACACGGGGGCGCGTCCGGCGAGGCGTTCGCGCCAGGAGGCCAGGACGGCCTCGTCGGTGGGCCGGGTCGCCAGGGAGACGACGACGTAGGCCGCGAGGGAGGCCAGCAGGCCGTAGGAGACGGGCTCGTTGGCGAGGATGCCGTAGCCGGCCATCAGGGCGACGACGGCCAGACCGCCGGTGGCGACGGCGGCGAGGGCGCCCTGCGCGGTGCCGCGCCGCCACAGCAGCCCGCCGAGGATCGGCACGAGGAGGCCGCCGACGAGCAGGTTGTAGGCCACGGTCAGCGCCTGGACGACGTCGTTCAGCGCGATCGCCGTGCCGATGACGGCGAGGCCCATGAGGAGGATGAAGGCGCGGTTCCCCCTGACCTCGTCGTGCTGCTCGCCGGACGGGCGCACGATGCCGCGCAGCCGTGACCAGATGTCGTTGCTGGCGACGGTGGCGCAGGCGATCAGGGCGCCGGAGGAGGTGGACATCACCGCGGCGAGCGCGGCGGCCAGCACGAGTCCGCGCACCCCCATGGGCAGTTCGTCCTTCACGATGGTGGCGAAGGCGTCGTCGGGGCTGCCGAGCTTCGGGTAGAGCACCTTGGCGGCGGTGCCGATGACGGCGCCGGCGAGGGCGTAGGCGAGGCAGTAGGTGCCGGCGACGGTGCCGCCCCACTTGGCGGTGCGGTCGCTGCGGGCGGTGAACACGCGCTGCCAGATGTCCTGGCCGATCAGCATGCCGAAGGTGTAGATCAGCACGTAGGTGAAGATGGTCTCGCCGCCGATGCCCAGCGGGTCGAAGTACTCGGTGGGCAGTCGGTCCTTCATCTCACCGAAGCCGCCCGCCTTGACGACCGCGATGGGGAGCAGCAGGAGCAGCACGCCGATCGTCTTGACGACGAACTGCACCATGTCGGTCAGCGTGATGGACCACATGCCGCCGAGTGTGGAGTACGCGACGACGATGGAGCCGCCGAGGACGATCGCGAGGGTGCGGTTGATGTCGAACAGGACGTCGAAGATCGTGGCGTAGGCGATGGTCGAGGTGACCGCGAGCATGAGGGTGTACGCCCACATGACCACGCCGGAGATGACGCCCGCCCGGCCGCCGTAGCGCAGGTCGAGCATCTCGGAGACGGTGTAGACCTTCAGCCGGGCGATGCGGGCGGAGAAGAAGACGCTCAGGGCGAGCAGGCCGAGGCCGATGGTGAAGACCATCCAGGCGCCGGAGAGGCCGTACTGGTAGCCGAGGCCCACGCCGCCGATGGTGGAGGCGCCGCCGAGGACGATGGCGGCCATGGTGCCGGAGTACATCGCGGGGCCCAGGCGGCGGCCGGCCACCAGGAACTCGCTCTTGGACTTGGCGCGGCGCATGCCCCACCAGCCCATGGCCAGCATGCCGGCCAGATAGACGACGATGACCAGGTAGTCGACGGCCATACGGGGGCCTCCTTCGCGCACTGTCGGTGGCGTGTCGTGCAGGGGGAAGACGTCCGGTCGCTCGCCACGGGGACATCCGCCCGTACCCGTGGGCTGCCGGTCTGCCCCGACCCTAGGTGGCCGAAAAGCGACTGCGAAGTGTACGTTTCATCCATTCTGGCCGAACGGGATGGAGGAAACGTCCATCATGCCGGACCCCGCGGTTCCGCCCACGCCGCCCGTGCCCCTGGACGCGCTCCTGGCGCGCGAGGACCTGGGCCTGCGCCGGATCGCCGGGCCGGACGACCCCGGCATCGCCGTCCACGGGGCGCACACCTCGGAGATGGCGGACCCGTACCCGTACCTGCTGGGCGGGGAGCTGCTGCTGTCGGCGGGCGTGCACATCCCGCAGGGGGCGGGCGCGGGGTACTTCGACGCCTACGTCTCCCGGATCGTGGCGGCGGGCGGCGCGGCGCTCGGTTTCGGTCTGGCGCCGGTGCACGACACGGTGCCGGCGGCGCTGGTCGAGGCCTGCGGGACGCACGGGCTGCCGCTGCTGGAGGTGCCGCCGCGGACCACCTTCTCGGGCGTGGCCCGCGCGGTCTGGCAGCTGATGGCCCGGGCCCGCCTGGCCGAGCTGCGCCGCGTGACGGAGGCCCAGCGGAGCCTCGCCACCGCCGCCGCCCGCCCCGACCCGGTCCCGTCCGTCCTGCACCAGCTGGCCCGCCGGCTGGGCGGCCGGGCGGTGCTCTACGGCCCGGAGGGCGCGGAACTCGCGGCGGCCGGGCGGGACCAGGGGGAGGAGGTGCGGGCGGCCCTGGCGGAACTGGCGGGGGTCGTGCGCCCCGCCGCCGGCGCCGGGGGCCGCGGGGGCGCCCCCGCGGCCCGGCGTCCGGACGCGCCGGGCCGCCCCCTGCCGGACCGCCCGGACGTCCCCGTGGACGAGGCCGCGGCGGGCCGCCCCGCCTCCGCCACCGACACCGTCGCCGGCGTCCGCCTGGCCGCCTACGCGCTCGGCGCCGGCCGGGACTTCGTGCTCGGGGTCGCCGCCCCGCAGCGGGACCCGGGGGACCACACCATCGCGTCCGTGGCCGCCGTGCTGCTCTCGCTCCTCACCGGCGAGCACCGGAGCGGCACGGGCGCGGCGCGTTCCTCCGCCCTCGTGCGGCTCCTGCTGGGCGGCACGCCGGAGGCGGTCGCGCCGCTGCTCGGCGGGGACCGGTGGCAGGTGGTGCACGCCCGGCCGAACGCGCGGGCACCGGACTCCCTGGCCGCCTCCGCGCTGGGCGCCGCGCTCGGGTCGGCGCTGGTGGACCCGTGCGGTGAGGTCGTCCGGGTCCTGGTGCCGGCCGAGCGGAGCGTGCAGGCGCTGCCCGGCTGGACCCTGGGCGTCAGCGCGGCCGTCGCCCCGCACGACTGGCCGGCCGCCGACACCCAGGCGGCCCGCGCCCTGGCCCGGGCCCGCGCCACCCGCGCCCCGCTGGTCCGGCACGGGTCCCGCGCCGCCGCCCTCACCGACCTCGTCGCCCCGCACGACGCGGACGCCCACGCCCGCGCGCTCCTCGCGCCGCTGGGGGCCGCCCCCGCGCTCACCGACACCCTGCGCACCTGGCTCTCCCTGCACGGCAGTTGGGACCGCACGGCGGTGGCCCTGTCCGTGCACCGCAACACCGTGCGGCAGCGGATCGCGCGGTGCGCGGCCCTGCTGGAGGCCGACCTGGACGACCCGGACGTGCGGATGGAGCTGTGGTTCGCGCTGCGGCGGACCTGAGCCGCCCTGCCCGGACCCGGGTCCGGGCACCCTGAGTATCCGTACGGGGCGGTGTGAGTACGTCACGCACGTCCCGTCGTGCGATATGCCGGGGACGGCCACGGGCCGCTGCCCCACAATGGGGGGCATGCCGATACCCGGGACACCCAGCCGCGCCGAACTCCTCGCCCACCTCGTCGCCACCCGCATCGCGGGCGACGTCGCCACACCCCGCGAGAACAACCTCTCCCACTACCGCAAGCTGGCGAACGGCGACCGGCACTACTGGCTCGGTCTGGAACTCGGCGACCGCTGGACCGACGAGCAGGACGTGCTCGCGGTGATGGCGGAGCGGGTCGGCGTCAACGACGATCCCGAGCACCGGTACGGCCAGGACACCATCGACCCCGAGCTGACCGTCTCCGGGCTGGAGCGCATGGCCGGGCGGCTGCGCAAGGCGGCGGACGGGCAGCAGCGAGTGCTGTTCGCCACCGGCCACCCCGGTGGCCTGCTCGACGTGCACCGCGCCACGGCCGCCGCGCTGCGGGCCGCCGGCTGCGAGATCGTGGTCATCCCGGACGGGCTGACCACGGAGGAGGGGTACGTGATGCAGTTCGCGGACGTGGCGGTGCTGGAGCACGGCGCCACCCTGTGGCACACGCACTCCGGTGAGCCGATGAAGGCCATCCTCACCGCCCTGGAGCGCGAGGGCCGCCCGCTGCCCGACCTGGTCGTCGCCGACCACGGTTGGGCGGGCGCCGCGGGGCAGCACGGCGTCGACTCCGTCGGTTACGCCGACTGCAACGACCCCGCCCTGTTCCTCGCGGAGGCGGAGGGCACCGTCCAGGTGACGGTCCCCCTCGACGACCACGTGGTCAGCCCCCGGCACTACGACCCGATGACGGCGTACCTGCTGGCGGAGGCGGGGCTGGCCTAGGGCCTGTTCTGGGGTGGGATCACGGGAGGGCTGGCAGGCTGCGCAACCAGAGGATGGATCCGCGCGGGTGGAGCCCGGCGGCGTAGCTCTCGGGTGTCTTGTCGTAGTGGGTGGCCGGCCCCCGCCGCTCCTTGAACTTGTCGATGGCCCGCTCGACGGTGTTGCGATCTTTGTGGAGCGTGGCGTCGTGGCTGACCGGGCGGCCGCCGGAGTGTCCCTTCTTCTTGCGGTCGGCGGCCTGGTCGGCCTCCTCCGGGATCACCGCCTTGATGTTGCGTCTGCGCAGGTGGGCACGGTTGGCGCGGGAGGAGTGAGCCTTGTCGCCGGCCACTGCGTCCGGCCTGGTCCCGGGACGGCCGACCCGGCCGCGGACCTTGATCTTCTTGAGGTCGGGGATGAAGCGCGGGCTGTCCGCGGCCTGACCGGGGGTGAGGATGATGGACAGCGGACGGCAGCGCCGCTCAACGGCGAGGTGGACCTTGCTGGTCAGCCCGCCCCGGGAGCGGCCCAGTCCGGCGGCCCGCAGCCGGGCCCTGCGGCGTCGGCGCACGGCCCGGCGCTGGTCCCGTTCGGGATCCTCCATGTCCGCGGACCCCTCTCCCACGGGGTCGTTTTGCCCCTTTGCCGCAGCCCCTTCTCCTCCGCCACGGCCTTCTCCGGATCCTCAAGGAGCTCCGGGTCGACCACCATGCCCGCCGCATGGTGATGCGCGCGGACAACCGCCGAGTCCCCGCAGGCCGGGCTGAGATCGACATCGTCGCGGGGCCGCCGCCTCGGCGATCATCGCGTCCATGAGGGTCTGGAAGACCGCGTCACGCGCCCGCATCCGTAACCGGTCGCAGATCGTCGACCAGGAGCCGTAGCTGTCCGGCACGTCCCGCCGGGGGCTTGCCGGTACGGAACCGCCACATCACCGCGTTGACACAGCTACGCAGGTCAGGGATCGGCCCGAACGCCCCCAGCGGCAGGTGCGGCTCGATCAACTCCCGCTCGGCACCGGTCAGGTCACCACGGGTCACGCGACCGGTCCACCGCAGCCAGCACCCTCCTGGAGCGGGAATGCGCGGGGAACTGCGCGAGCGGCCACGACGCGGGCGCACTCGTACGGACAAGGCGAACCCCAGGCAGCTGGGCGGGAGGCCGGGCCTACTGGAGCATGCCCCAGATGAGTTCGGTGTCGGCGTCGGTCACACCGGTCGTGGTGACGCCGGACGACGTGCCGGGGAAGCGCAGCGAGCCGTTGACGGCGCCGACGTGGAGGTCGGCCTTGCCGTCGCGGTTGGTGTCGCGGAGGCGGACCGGATCGCCGAAGCAGTCGTTCCATGCGACGTCGCCGGGGACGCCGGCGGTGTTGCGGGCGAGCCACCGGGAGTTGGTGCCGGTGATCCCGCTCGCGCTGCCGCGCAGGACGTGGACGCCGCCCTCGGTCGTCTCCTGGCTGATCTTCTCGCCGTAGACGCCGATCGCGAGGTCCTTGTAGCCGTCGCCGTCGATGTCGGCGGCCGAGACGGAGGAGCCGAACAGGTCGCCGGACTCCGGGGTGCCGGCGACGTTGGTGGTGGCCTGGGTGATACGGGCGGCGGTAGCGGGGCCGGCGGAGGAGCCGTACCAGAGGGACACCCGGCCCTGGTTGTTGTTGTACATCTGGCTGCCCGCCGCGAGGTCCCCGTAGCCGTCCTTGTTGAAGTCGGCGATCACCGCCTCGCTGGGGTCGCCGTAGTTCGTGACGAGGCGCAGGGTCTTGCCCGCGCTGAGCGGGGAGCCGCCCTTGATGAACCACGCGTCCGTGCCGAAGCTGTCGGGCTCGTCGTTGATTCCGATGATCACCAGATCGGTCTTGGAGTCCCCGTTCATGTTGCCCGAGACCAGGGACGTGGGCGCGAATCTCGTCGTCTTGTCGTGGCTGGTGACCGAGCCTGCCGCACCGGTGCGCGTGATGCTGCGGTAGACGTAGGCCTTGCTCCCGCTGATCGCGGCCAGGTCCTTCTTGCCGTCCCCGTTGAAATCCCCGGCGGCGAGGTCGCGGCCGAAGCGGGCGTTCGACACCTTGGCGCCGGCGTTGGGGATCGCGGTGCCACCCGAGAGGCCGGTCGCGCTTCCCCACAGGATGACGACGCCGCCCTCGTCCGTGCGTCCGTCGACGTCCTCGCGCGACACCGACACGGCGAGGTCCCCGTATCCGTCGGCGTTGAAGTCGGCGGGCACCCGGACGTCGCCGAACTGGTCCTCCGTCTCGTCGGCGCCGGGGACACCGGGGCTGTCCTGGGTGATCAACTGGGTCCGGGTGCCGGGTCCGGAGGCGGTACCGAAGGTGATCCGGACGCCGCCGCCCTTGCTGTACTGCTCGTAGGTGTAGCTGGCGTAGTCGCGGTAGCCGTCGCCGTTGAAGTCGTCCGCGTACCTGGCCGCCGCCGCGCCGGCGGGAGGTGCCGTGAGGACGGGGGCGAGGGACGCCACGAGGAGTGCCGCGCAGGCTGCGGGGCGAATGCGCATGAAGTGTCTCCTGATGATTCTGTGCGACCGCTCCTGTGCCGATTGATTCCTCAGGGACCACAGAGACAGGAGCGGTTGATGATCAGGAGACAGTCGGACGGGGGAAAAGGTTGCAGGCGGACAGCTACGCAGGTCGGGGATCGGTCCGAACGCTCCCAGCGGCAGGTGCGGCTCGATCAACTCCCGCTCGGCACCGGTCGGATCACCACGGGTCACGCGACCGGTCCACCGCAGCCAGCACCCTCCTGGAGCGGGAACGACCGATCCCGTGATCTCAACTCAGAACACTCCCTAGGCGCGCGGGACGCGGACCACGCCCTCCTGGACGACCGAGACCGCCAGGCGGCCGTCCTGGGTGTAGATGCGGGCCTGGCCGAGTCCCCGGCCGCCGTGCGCGGACGGGGACTGCTGGTCGTAGAGCAGCCACTCGTCGGCGCGGAAGGGGCGGTGGAACCACATCGCGTGGTCCAGGGAGGCGCCCACGACGTCGCCGACCGCCCAGCCGCCCCGGCCGTGCGCGAGCAGGACCGAGTCCAGCAGCGTCATGTCGGAGACGTAGGTGGCGAGGACGACGTGCAGCAGCGGCCCGCCGGCCTCGCTGTCGAGCTTGCCGTTGGTGCGGAACCAGACCTGGGAGTGGGGTTCGCGCGGCTCGCCGAAACGGCCGTAGGGCGGCTCGTCGACGTAGCGCAGGTCGACCGCGGCGCGGGCCTCCAGGAAGCGGTCCACGACCTCGGGGGCGAGGTGGGGGTAGCCGCGCAGCCGTTCCTCGGAGGTGGGCAGTGCGGCCGGGTCCGGCGCGGGCGGCATCGGGGCCTGGTGGTCCAGGCCCTCCTCGTACGCCTGGAACGACGCCGAGAGGTGGAAGATCGGCTTGCCGTGCTGGACCGCGACCACCCGGCGGGTGGTGAAGGAGCGGCCGTCGCGGATCCGGTCGACGGTGTAGACGATGGGCGCGCCGGGGTCGCCGGGGCGCAGGAAGTACGCGTGCAGGGAGTGGGCGGGCCGGTCCTCGGGGACGGTGCGCCCGGCGGCGACCAGCGCCTGCGCCGCGACCTGTCCGCCGAAGACGCGGGGGACGACGGCGGAGCGGGACCGGCCGCGGAAGATGTCCTCCTCGATCTGCTCGAGGTCGAGCAGATCGAGGAGTTCCTGAAGTGCCTGACTCATGGGGTCAGTTGTACAGGTAGGTGTAGGGACCAGAGATTTCGTGGTCCTTACAGGCCCATGTCCTTGGCGATGATCGTCTTCATGATCTCGCTGGTGCCGCCGTAGATGCGGTTGACGCGGTTGTCCGCGTACAGGCGGGCGATCGGGTACTCGTTCATGTAGCCGTAGCCGCCGTGCAGCTGGAGGCAGCGGTCGATGACGCGGTGGGCGACCTCGGTGCAGAACAGCTTGGCGGAGGCGGCCTCGGCGGGGGTGAGCTCGCCGGCGTCCAGGGCCTCGGTGGCGCGGTCGGCGACGGCCTCGGCGGCGTCCACCTCGGCCTGGCAGGCGGCCAGCTCGAACTTGGTGTTCTGGAAGTGGGCGACCGGCTTGCCGAAGACGGTGCGCTCCTGCACGTACTGCTTGGCGAACCGGACGGCGGCCTTGGCCTGCGCGTAGGCGCCGAAGGCGATGCCCCAGCGCTCGGAGGCCAGGTTGTGGCCGAGGTAGTAGAAGCCCTTGTTCTCCTCGCCGAGCAGGTCCTCGACGGGGACCTTGACGTCGACGAACGCCAGCTCGGCGGTGTCGGAGGTCTTCAGGCCGAGCTTGTCGAGCTTGCGGCCGACGGAGTAGCCCTCGGACTTGGTGTCGACGGCGAACAGGGAGATGCCGTGGCGGCGGTCCTCCGCCGTCGGGGCGGCGGTGCGGGCGCAGACGATCACCTTGTCGGCGTGGACGCCGCCGGTGATGAAGGTCTTGGCGCCGTTGAGGACGTAGTGCGTGCCGTCCTCGCTCAGCCTGGCGGTGGTCTTCATGCCCGCGAGGTCGGAGCCGGTGCCCGGCTCGGTCATCGCGATGGCCCACATCTCCTCGCCGGTGACGAACTTCGGCAGGTAGCGCTTCTTCTGCTCGTCGGTGGCCAGCATCTTGATGTAGGGCAGGGCGAGCAGCACGTGCACGCCGGAGCCGCCGAACTGGACGCCCGCGCGGGCGGTCTCCTCGTAGAGGACGGCCTCGAACTTGTGGGTGTCCAGGCCCGCGCCGCCGTACTCCTCGGGCACGCTGATCCCGAAGATGCCCAGCTCACCGAGCTTGTAGTAGAAGTCGCGGGGCGCCTGGCCCGCCGCGAACCACTCGTCGTAGACGGGGACGACCTCGGCCTCGATGAAGGCGCGGATCGTCTCCCGGAACGCCTCGTGATCCTCGTTGAAAACCGTACGGCGCACTGTCCGCCACCTCCAGAACCTGGGCATGTCTAAGCGCTTGCTCAGATCAAAGGTACCGGCGAGTATCCACAGGCGTCCAGAGCGGGACCCCCGTAACGCTCGTCACTCGGCCGGGGTCAGCGCGCCGGCGCCGCCGCGAACGCGCCCCGCGCCATCCGGTGCAGCAGCTCGGCCGTCGCCCCGCGTCCGGGCAGGGAGCCCGCGCGGCCGAGGTGCGGGGTGGAGTTGAGCAGACCGAACACCGAGTGCACCGCCGAGCGGGCGGCCGGCTCGGCCAGCTCCGGGTACACCTCGCGGACCACCCCCACCCACAGTTCGACGTACTGCCGCTGCAGCTGGCGGACCAGCTTGCGGTCGGTGTCCCGGAGGCGGTCCAGCTCCCGGTCGTGCAGGGTGATGAGGGGGCGGTCGTCGAGCGCGAAGTCGATGTGTCCCTCGATCAGCGAGTCGAGGACCGCCTCGGGGGCCACCCCCCCGGCCTCCTCCAGCCGTCGTTTCGCACCCGTCAGCAGCGAGTCGCTGATCCCGACCAGCAGCTCCGCGAGCATCGCGTCCTTGCCCGCGAAGTGCCGGTAGAGCCCGGGCCCGCTGATGCCGACCGCGGCGCCTATCTCGTCGACCCCGACACCGTGGAAGCCGCGTTCGGCGAACAGCCGGGCGGCCTCCCTGAGGATCTGCTCGCGGCGGGTGGGGGCGTCGGTTCTGGTGGCCATGGAGACAATTCTAGACAGCGAGGTTAGCGGTCGTTAACCTGAAGGAAATGCGTTAACGCTCATTAACAAGGTGAGGGGACCCGCAGGATGCATGAGGCACCGGAGCTTCACAGCGCGGCCGATCCCGCGTCGGAGGCCTTTCGGGCCAACGAGGAGGCGCACCGCGCGCTCGTCGAGGAGCTGCGCGGCAAGCTGGCCGCGGCCCGGCTCGGCGGCGGCGAGAGGGCGCGGGCGCGGCACACCGCGCGCGGGAAGCTGCTCCCGCGCGACCGCGTGGACGCCCTCCTCGACCCCGGCTCGCCCTTCCTGGAGCTGGCCCCGCTGGCGGCCGACGGGATGTACGACGGACAGGCCCCGGCGGCCGGCGTGATCGCCGGGATCGGCCGGGTGAGCGGACGGGAGTGCGTGGTCGTCGCCAACGACGCCACCGTCAAGGGCGGCACCTACTACCCGATGACGGTCAAGAAGCACCTCCGCGCGCAGGAGGTGGCCCTCGACAACCGCCTCCCCTGCGTCTACCTCGTGGACTCGGGCGGTGCCTTCCTGCCGATGCAGGACGAGGTGTTCCCGGACCGGGACCACTTCGGGCGGATCTTCTACAACCAGGCCAGGATGTCCGGCGCCGGCATCCCGCAGATCGCGGCGGTCCTCGGCTCCTGCACGGCCGGCGGGGCGTACGTCCCGGCGATGAGCGACGAGGCGGTGATCGTCCGGGGCCAGGGCACGATCTTCCTCGGCGGCCCGCCGCTGGTGAAGGCGGCCACCGGCGAGGTGGTCACGGCGGAGGAGCTGGGCGGCGGCGAGGTCCACTCGCGCGTGTCCGGCGTCACCGACCACCTCGCGGAGGACGACGCGCACGCGCTGCGGATCGTCCGCACCATCGTCTCCACGCTCCCCGCCCGCGGCCCCCTGCCCTGGCAGGTCGAGCCGGCCGTCGAGCCGAAGGTCGACCCGGCCGGGCTGTACGGCGCGGTGCCGGTGGACTCCCGCACCCCCTACGACGTGCGCGAGATCATCGCCCGGATCACCGACGGCTCCCGGTTCGCCGAGTTCAAGGCGGAGTTCGGGCAGACCCTGGTCACCGGCTTCGCCCGGATCCACGGCCACCCGGTGGGGATCGTCGCCAACAACGGCATCCTGTTCTCCGAGTCGGCGCAGAAGGGCGCCCACTTCATCGAGCTGTGCGACCAGCGCGGGATCCCGCTGGTGTTCCTGCAGAACATCTCGGGCTTCATGGTGGGCCGGGACTACGAGGCGGGCGGCATCGCCAAGCACGGCGCCAAGATGGTCACGGCGGTGGCCTGCACCCGCGTGCCGAAGCTGACGGTGGTGGTCGGCGGCTCCTACGGGGCGGGCAACTACTCGATGTGCGGGCGGGCGTACTCCCCCCGCTTCCTGTGGATGTGGCCGGGCGCCAAGATCTCGGTCATGGGCGGCGAGCAGGCCGCCTCGGTCCTCGCGACCGTCAAGCGGGACCAGATGGAGGCGCGCGGCGAGCAGTGGCCCGCGGAGGACGAGGACGCCTTCAAGGCCCCGATCCGCGCCCAGTACGAGCGCCAGGGGAACGCCTACTACGCGACGGCCCGCCTCTGGGACGACGGCGTGATCGACCCGCTGGAGACCCGGCAGGTGCTGGGCCTGGCCCTGACCGCGTGCGCCAACGCGCCACTGGGTGACCCCCAGTTCGGCGTCTTCCGGATGTGAGGGGACGGACGACGATGTTCGAGACAGTTCTTGTGGCCAACCGGGGCGAGATCGCCGTCCGCGTCATCCGCACCCTGCGGTCGATGGGCGTGCGCTCGGTGGCCGTGTACTCCGACGCGGACGCCGACGCCCGGCACGTGCGGGAGGCCGACACGGCGGTGCGGATCGGACCGGCGCCGGCCGCGGAGAGCTACCTGTCGGTGGAGCGGCTGCTGGAGGCCGCCGCGCGCACCGGCGCCCAGGCCGTCCACCCGGGCTACGGCTTCCTCGCCGAGAACGCCGGGTTCGCGCGCGCCTGCGCCGAGGCGGGGCTGGTGTTCATCGGGCCCCCGGCCGACGCGATCTCCCTGATGGGCGACAAGATCCGCGCGAAGGAGACGGTGCGGGCGGCCGGCGTCCCGGTCGTCCCCGGCTCCAGCGGCAGCGGCCTGACGGACGGGCAGCTCGCCGAGGCCGCCCTGGAGATCGGCGTGCCGGTGCTGCTGAAGCCGTCGGCGGGCGGCGGCGGCAAGGGCATGCGCCTGGTGCGGGACGCGGAGCGGCTGGCCGAGGAGATCGCCGCCGCCCGCCGCGAGGCCCGCGCCTCCTTCGGCGACGACACGCTGCTCGTCGAGCGGTGGATCGACCGGCCCCGGCACATCGAGATCCAGGTGCTGGCCGACGGCCACGGGGGCGTCGTCCACCTGGGCGAGCGCGAGTGCTCCCTGCAGCGCCGCCACCAGAAGATCATCGAGGAGGCGCCCAGCGTCCTGCTGGACGAGGCGACCCGGGCCGCGATGGGCGAGGCGGCGGTCCAGGCGGCCCGCTCCTGCGGCTACCGGGGCGCGGGCACGGTGGAGTTCATCGTCCCCGGCACCGACCCGTCGTCGTACTACTTCATGGAGATGAACACCCGCCTGCAGGTGGAGCACCCGGTCACCGAGCTCGTCACCGGACTGGACCTGGTGGAGTGGCAGCTGCGGGTGGCGGCGGGCGAGCCGCTGCCGTTCGGGCAGGAGGACGTCACGCTCACCGGGCACGCGGTGGAGGCCCGCGTCTGCGCCGAGGACCCGGCGCGCGGCTTCCTCCCCTCCGGCGGCACGGTGCTGAGACTGCGCGAGCCCCGGGGCGACGGCGTCCGCACCGACTCCGGGCTCAGCGAGGGCACCGAGGTCGGCAGCCTCTACGACCCGATGCTGTCCAAGGTGATCGCGTACGGCCCCGACCGCGCGAGCGCGCTGCGCAGGCTGCGGGCGGCCCTGGCGGAGACGGTCACGCTGGGCGTGCAGACCAACGCCGGGTTCCTGCGGCGGCTGCTCGCGCACCCGGCGGTGGTCAGCGGCGACATGGACACCGGGCTGGTGGAGCGCGAGGCGCAGGGCCTGCTCTCCACCGAGGTCCCCGAGGAGGTGTACGAGGCGGCGGCGGCCGTACGCCTGGACGCGCTGCGCCCGCGCGGCGACGGCTGGACGGACCCGTTCTCGGTGCCGGACGGCTGGCGCCTGGGCGGCACCCCGAAGCCGGCCTCCTTCCACCTCCGGGTCACGGACCCGGTGGAGCACACCCCGCGCGGCACCCACACCGTCACCGACGACCGGGTGACGGTGACGCTGGACGGCGTCCGGCACACCTTCCACCGCGCCGCCGACTGGCTCGGCCGCGACGGCGACGCCTGGCACGTGCGCGACCACGACCCGGTCGCCGCGTCCCTCACCCGGGCGGGCCAGGCGGGCGCCGACTCGCTGACCGCGCCGATGCCGGGCACGGTGACGGTGGTGAAGGTCGCCGTCGGCGACGAGGTGAGCGCGGGCCAGAGCCTGCTGGTGGTGGAGGCGATGAAGATGGAGCACGTCATCTCCGCCCCGCACGCCGGCACGGTCACCGAGCTGGACGTGGCCCCCGGCACCACGGTCGCCATGGACCAGGTGCTGGCGGTCATCGCCCCCGTGGAGGAGGAGACGGCGTGAACGCCTCGGAGCTGGACCTGCCGATGACCGTGCCGGCGCGGGGACTGCCCGCGCGGGTCCGCATCCACGAGGTCGGCGCGCGCGACGGCCTGCAGAACGAGAGGGCGACCGTCCCGACGGCCGTCAAGGCGGAGTTCATCCGCCGCCTGGCCGGCACCGGCCTGGCCACCATCGAGGCGACGAGCTTCGTCCACCCCAAGTGGGTGCCCCAGCTGGCGGACGCGGAGGACCTGTACCGGGCCGTCGCCGACCTGCCGGTGGCGCTGCCGGTCCTGGTGCCCAACGAGCGGGGCCTGGACCGCGCGCTGGCGCTCGGCGCCCGGCGGGTCGCGGTGTTCGCCAGCGCCACGGAGTCCTTCGCCAGGGCCAACCTCAACCGCACGGTGGACGAGGCGCTGGCGATGTTCGAGCCGGTGGTGCGGCGGGCGAAGGCGGAGGGCGTCCACGTCCGCGGCTACCTGTCGATGTGCTTCGGCGACCCCTGGGAGGGCGCGGTCCCGCTCCCCCAGGTGGTGCGGGTGTGCAGGGCCCTGCTGGACATGGGCTGCGACGAGCTGAGCCTGGGCGACACCATCGGCGTGGCCACCCCGGGCCACGTGACGGCCCTGCTCGCCGCCCTCACCGAGGCGGACGTCCCCGTGTCCGCCCTGGGCGTGCACTTCCACGACACCTACGGCCAGGCCCTGGCCAACACGCTGGCCGCGCTCCAGCAGGGCGTCACCACGGTCGACGCCTCCGCCGGCGGACTGGGCGGCTGCCCGTACGCGAAGTCCGCCACCGGCAACCTCGCCACCGAGGACCTCGTGTGGATGCTGCGGGGCCTCGGCATCGACACCGGAGTCGACCTCGGCCGTCTCGTCGCCACAAGCGTCTGGATGGCCGCCCACCTGGGCCGACCCAGCCCGTCCCGCACCGTACGAGCCCTCTCCCACCAGGAGCAGTGAACGACATGGACCACAAGCTCTCCCCGAACTGGAAGAACTCCGCCGCACGGTCGAGGAGTTCGCGCACGACGTCGTGGCGCCGAAGATCGGCGACTTCTACGAGCGGCACGAGTTCCCGTACGAGATCGTGCGGGAGATGGGCCGCATGGGCCTGTTCGGCCTGCCGTTCCCGGAGGAGTACGGCGGCATGGGCGGCGACTACTTCGCGCTGGGCGTGGCCCTGGAGGAGCTGGCGCGGGTCGACTCCTCGGTGGCGATCACCCTGGAGGCCGGCGTCTCCCTGGGCGCGATGCCGATCCACCTGTTCGGCACGCAGGAGCAGAAGCGCGCGTGGCTGCCCCGCCTGTGCTCGGGCGAGATCCTGGGCGCGTTCGGCCTGACGGAGCCGGACGGCGGCAGCGACGCGGGCGCGACCCGCACGACGGCCCGCCTGGACGAGTCGACGAACGAGTGGGTGATCAACGGCACGAAGTGCTTCATCACCAACTCGGGCACGGACATCACGGGCCTGGTCACGGTCACGGCGGTGACGGGCCGCAAGCCCGACGGCAGGCCGCTGATCTCGGCGATCATCGTCCCGTCGGGCACGCCGGGCTTCACGGTGGCGGCCCCGTACTCGAAGGTCGGCTGGAACGCCTCGGACACGCGGGAGCTGTCGTTCCAGGACGTGCGCGTCCCGGCCGCGAACCTGCTGGGCGAGGAGGGCCGCGGCTACGCGCAGTTCCTGCGCATCCTGGACGAGGGCCGCATCGCCATCGCGGCCCTGGCGACGGGCCTGGCCCAGGGGTGCGTGGACGAGTCGGTGAAGTACGCCCGGGAGCGGCACGCGTTCGGCCGTCCGATCGGCGCCAACCAGGCCATCCAGTTCAAGGTCGCCGACATGGAGATGAAGGCCCACACCGCCCGCCTCGCCTGGCGCGACGCGGCGAGCCGCCTGGTGGCCGGCGAGCCCTTCAAGAAGGAGGCGGCACTGGCGAAGCTGTACTCCTCCACGGTGGCGGTGGACAACGCCCGCGACGCCACCCAGATCCACGGCGGCTACGGCTTCATGAACGAGTACCCGGTGGCCCGCATGTGGCGCGACTCCAAGATCCTGGAGATCGGCGAGGGCACGAGCGAGGTCCAGCGGATGCTGATCGCCCGGGAGCTGGGACTGGCGGGCTGAGTCACGGGGCCGGTCCGCGTCCTCCCGGGGCGCGGACCGCGTCCCGCCGCGCTCACCCCTCGACCAGGACGAACAGCGCCGTCAGGAACACCATGGGCGTCAGCACCAGTCCCGAACCGACGGTCCAGTAGCGCCGGCCCGGTACGCCCGCCTCCGGACGGGCCAGGGCGTTCAGCGGGATCCACAGGGCCAGGAAGACCGCCCACACCGGGGTCAGGAGCATCACCCAGGGCAGCGTGCCGTCGTTGTCCGTGGGTTCACGGGTGGTCAGGCCCAGCTCCGCCAGCGGGTGGTTCACCGCGAACATCATCGTCAGCCACAGCGGCACGACGGCCACCACCCCGAGGATCAGGTTGACGGCCACGGACGGGCCCCACCGCCGGACCGACTCCACGGCCAACCCCCCTTGCGTGACTGGGATCACGGTACAGGGCACGCATTTCGGCCGCCCCCCGGGGGGATGCATACCGGGCACCCTCTGGACAGATTCTCAGGTTAGGCTAACCTAAGCCTGTTTCCAGCCAAGGGGCCGCGAGCGCGCACCCGCCGGCTCCGTACGCACGAAAGCAGACCCAGTCATGTCGAACGCCAGAACCGCCCGCTTCTCCCGCCGCGGACTGCTCGCCGCCGGCGGCGCCCTCGGACTCGGCGCCGTGCTCGCGGCCTGCGGGGACGAGGACGCGAAGAACAGCGGCTCGGGGGCGGCGAAGGAGACCGAGTCCGGTCCCTGGTCCTTCAAGGACGACCGCGGCACCACCGTGAAGCTCGACAAGGTCCCCGCGAACATCGTCGCGTTCACCGGTGTCGCCGCCGCCCTCCACGACTACGGCGTGCAGGTCAAGGGCGTCTTCGGCCCGACCGAGACCAAGGACGGCAAGGCCGACGTCCAGGCCGGCGACATGGACATCAGCAAGGTGACCATCCTCGGCAACGTCTGGGACCAGTTCAACGTCGAGAAGTACGCGGCCCTCGCGCCCGACGTCCTGATCTCCACGATGTTCGACGACGCCGGCACCCTCTGGTACGTCCCGGAGGCCTCGAAGGAGAAGATCGCCAAGCTCGCCCCGAGCGTCGGCATCTCCGTCTACGACCGCCAGCTGACCGAGCCCCTGCAGCGCATGTGGGAGCTCGCCGAGTCGCTCGGCGGCGACATGAAGGCCGCGAAGGCCACGGACGCCAAGAAGCGCTTCGAGGAGGCCTCGGAGCGGCTGCGCAAGGCCGCCAAGGCGCGCCCCGAGATCAAGGTGATGGCCGGTTCCGCGAGCCCGGAGCTCTTCTACGTCTCCGGCACCAACCTCTCCATCGACCTGGAGTACTTCAAGGCCCTCGGCGTGAACTTCATCGAGCCGCCGGAGAAGGCCAAGGCCGAGGGCGGCGGCTGGTTCGAGAGCCTGAGCTGGGAGAACGTCGACAAGTACGGGGCCGACATCATCATGATGGACGACCGCTCCTCGGCCATCCAGCCGGCCGACATCACCGAGGCGACCTGGAAGAAGCTCCCCGCGGTCAAGGCCGGCCAGGTCGTCCCGCGCTCCGCCGAGCCGATCCTGTCCTACGACAAGTGCGTCCCGCTGGTGGAGAACCTCGCCGAGGCCATCGAGAAGGCCAAGAAGGTCGCCTGACCCTTCCCGCCGCCCCCTCCCCCGGAGTCACAGGTGACCACCGCCGTAGCCGCCCCGTTCCGTTTCTTCGCCCTTCAGGTCGTGACGACGAGGCGGCTCGGCCCGTCCCTGGTCCGGGTCACCTTCGCCGGCCCCGAGCTGCGGGACTTCCGTTCCGACGGACGCGACCAGTCCCTGTCGCTGTTCCTGCCGCACCCGGGGCAGGACGAGCCGGTCGTGCCGCTCGAGCTGGGCGAGGACTGGTGGCGGGGCTGGCGCGAACTCCCGGACGACGTGCGGGCGGTGATGCGCTCGTACACGCTCCGGGACCTGCGCGAGGACGCCGAGGGGCACACCCGCGAGGTCGACGTCGACTTCGTGCTGCACGGCATCGGACCGGACACCTCGCTCCGGGCCGGCCCCGCCTCCCGCTGGGCCGCCCGCGCGAGCGCCGGTGACCGGGTGCTGCTGCTCGGGCCCGCCGTCGCCGACAACCGGGCGATCCGCTTCCGGCCGCCCGAGGACACCGACCTGGTCCTGCTCTGGGCCGACGAGACCGCCCTGCCCGCCACCGCCGCCGTCCTCGGGTCGCTGCCGGCCGGCACCCGTGCCCGGGTCTGGCTGGAGGTGCCGCACGCCGGGGACGTACAGGACCTGGTCACCGAGGCCGACGCCGAGATCACCTGGTTCGTGCGGGAGCGCAGCGGGGGGAACGCCGCCGGGGACGGCCCCCTGGCCCTCGACGCCGTCCGCGCCGACCGGCTCCCCTCCGCCGGGCGGCCGTACGCGTGGATCGCGGGCGAGTCCGGCTGCGTGAAGCGGCTGCGGCGCGTCTTCGCGGGCGAGCACGGGATCGACCGCCGCCGCGTGACGTTCGCGGGCTACTGGCGCCACGGGATGACCGAGGAACAGCTGCGCGCGGAGGGCTAGTCGCGCGGTGAGCCGACCCGCCGCGCCCCTGGCACTTGAGTGATCACGGTCACGATCGGAACCGAAGAGGCCACACGTAACTAAGGTTAGGCTAACCTAACCAACGCGACGGGCCGTCCGCGGCCCGGACCGCTCCCCGCACCGGACCGTCCCCACCGGAGGACCCCCACCATGCGCTCGCACCTGCTCAACGACACCACCGCGGAGCTTTACCGCCGCTCCGTGACCGAAGGAGTCGAGCGGGTGGCCGCCAAACTCGCCACCACCGACCGGCCGTTCACCGGCGTCACGGTCGACGCCCTCTCCCCCCGCATCGACGCGATCGACCTCGACCAGCCGCTGCACGACACCACCGCGGTGCTGGACGAACTGGAGGACGTCTACCTCCGGGACGCGATCTACTTCCACCACCCCCGCTACCTCGCCCACCTCAACTGCCCGGTCGTCATCCCGGCCCTGCTCGGCGAGGCGGTGCTCTCCGCCGTCAACTCCTCCCTGGACACCTGGGACCAGTCCGCCGGCGGCACCCTCATCGAGCGGAAACTGATCGACTGGACGACCCGGCGCATCGGCCTGGGCCCGGCCGCCGACGGCGTGTTCACCTCCGGCGGCACCCAGTCCAACCTCCAGGCGCTGCTGCTGGCCCGCGAGGAGGCCAAGACCGACTCGCTCGCGAAACTGCGCGTCTTCGCCTCCGAGGTCAGCCACTTCAGCGTGCAGAAGTCCGCGAAACTGCTGGGTCTCGGGCAGGACGCCGTGGTGTCGATCCCCGTCGACCACGACAAGCGGCTCCAGACGGTCGCCCTCGCCCACGAGCTGGAGCGCTGCGCCGAGGCGGGCCTGGTCCCCATGGCGGTCGTCGCCACCGCCGGCACCACCGACTTCGGCTCCATCGACCCGCTGCCCGAGATGGCCGAGCTGTGCGAGCAGTACGGCGCCTGGATGCACGTGGACGCCGCCTACGGCTGCGGCCTGCTCGCCTCGCTGAAGCACCGGGACCGCATCGACGGCATCGAGCGCGCCGACTCGGTCACCGTCGACTACCACAAGTCCTTCTTCCAGCCGGTCAGTTCGTCCGCCGTGCTGGTCCGCGACGCGAGCACGCTGCGGCACGCCACCTACCACGCGGAGTACCTCAACCCGCGCCGCATGGTGACCGAGCGCATCCCCAACCAGGTCGACAAGTCCCTGCAGACCACCCGCCGGTTCGACGCGCTCAAGCTGTGGATGACGCTGCGCGTGATGGGCGCCGACGGCGTCGGCCGGCTCTTCGACGAGGTGTGCGACCTGGCCGCCGAGGGCTGGAGGATACTCGCCGCCGACCCGCGCTTCGACGTGGTCGTCGAGCCGTCGCTGTCCACGCTCGTCTTCCGCTACGTCCCGGCGGCCGTCACCGACCCCGCCGAGATCGACCGGGCCAACCTCCACGCCCGCAAGGCGCTGTTCGCCTCCGGTGACGCGGTGGTCGCGGGCACCAAGGTCGACGGCCGCCACTACCTGAAGTTCACCCTGCTCAATCCCGAGACCACGACGGCCGACATCGCCGCCGTCCTCGACCTGATCGCCGGCCACGCCGAGCAGTACCTGGGAGAGTCCCTTGACCGCGCTTCCTGACACCACGGGCACCACGGAAACCACCTACGACTTCGTCGGGATCGGACTGGGCCCCTTCAACCTCGGCCTCGCCTGCCTCACCGAGCCCATCGACGAGCTCAACGGCGTCTTCCTGGAGTCGAAGCCCGACTTCGAGTGGCACGCCGGGATGTTCCTCGACGGCGCCCACCTGCAGACGCCGTTCATGTCGGACCTGGTCACCCTCGCCGACCCGACGTCCCCGTACTCCTTCCTCAACTACCTGAAGGAGAGGGGCCGGCTGTACTCGTTCTACATCCGCGAGAACTTCTACCCGCTGCGCCTGGAGTACGACGACTACTGCCGCTGGGCCGCGGGGAAGCTGTCCAGCATCCGCTTCGGCACGACGGTCACCGAGGTCACGTACGACGAGGCCACCGAGCTGTACGCCGTGAGATCGGCGGCCGGTGACACCTACCGCGCCCGGCACCTGGTGCTCGGCACCGGCACCGTGCCGTTCGTCCCCGAGGCGTGCCGCGGACTGGGGGGCGACCTCTTCCACAACGCCCAGTACATGCACCGCAAGGCGGAGCTGCGCGAGAAGAAGTCGATCACGATCGTCGGCAGCGGGCAGAGCGCCGCCGAGATCTACCACGAGCTGCTCTCCGAGATCGACGTCCACGGCTACCAGCTCAACTGGGTCACCCGCTCCCCGCGGTTCTTCCCGCTGGAGTACACCAAGCTGACCCTGGAGATGACCTCCCCGGACTACATCGACTACTTCCGCGCGCTGCCCGAGGAGACCCGCTACCGGCTGGAGAAGCAGCAGAAGGGCCTGTTCAAGGGCATCAACTCGGAGCTGATCGACTCGATCTTCGACCTGCTGTACCAGAAGAACGTCGAGAGCGCCGGCCGCCCGGTGCCCACCCGCCTCCTCACCAACTCCTCGCTCACCACCGCGCGGTACGAGGACGGCGGCTACACGCTCGGCTTCCACCAGGACGAGCAGGGCAAGGACTTCGAGATCCGCACCGAGGGCCTGGTGCTGGCCACCGGCTACCACTACGAGCCGCCGGCCTTCCTCGACCCGGTCCGCGACCGGCTCCGCTTCGACGGGCACGGCCGCTTCGACGTCACCCGCGACTACGCGATCGACGTGACCGGCCGGGGCGTCTTCCTGCAGAACGCCGGCGTGCACACGCACAGCGTCACCAGCCCCGACCTGGGCATGGGCGCGTACCGCAACAGCTGCATCATCCGCGAGCTGCTCGGCACCGAGTACTACCCCGTCGAGAAGTCCATCGCGTTCCAGGAGTTCGCCGTATGAGCATCCGTGACACCGGCTTCAAGAACGAGCTCGGCACCTTCACCGTCCGCCCGCTCGACCCGCTCCGGGACGCCGGGCTGCTGCACCGCTGGGTCACCGACCCCAAGGCCGCGTTCTGGATGATGCAGGACGCGAAACTCCAGGACGTCGAGCGCGAGTACATGAAGATAGCGGCCGACGAGCACCACCACGCGTGCCTCGGCCTGCACGACGGCGAACCCGCCTTCCTCATGGAGTGGTACGACCCCGCCCACCGCGAGCTGGTCGGCCTGTACGAGCCGGAGCCCGGGGACGTCGGCATGCACTTCCTGGTCGCGCCCACCGGCACCCCGCTGCACGGCTTCACCCGCTCCGTCATCACCGCCGTGATGGCGCACCTCTTCGACGACCCGGCGACCCGGCGCGTCGTCGTCGAGCCGGACGTGTCCAACAAGGCGGTGCACGCCCTGAACGAGGCCGTCGGCTTCGTCCC
Organism: Streptomyces sp. Tu 3180; assembly: GCF_009852415.1. Classification (NCBI taxonomy): domain Bacteria; kingdom Bacillati; phylum Actinomycetota; class Actinomycetes; order Kitasatosporales; family Streptomycetaceae; genus Streptomyces; species Streptomyces sp. Tu 3180. Next base: position 3,169,561 of record NZ_WOXS01000002.1, read on the forward strand.
CGTACGCGAGATCGACAAGCCGGAGAAGAGGGCCTTGCTGAGCTTCTGCACGCGTGAACGGTTCGTCGCGGCCACGGGGGTGGGCGCATGAGCCCCGCCGACGCCGTGGCCCACCTGACCCCCGAGCGCTGGGAGAGGGCCAACCGCCTGCTGATCCGCAAGGCGCTCGCCGAGTTCGCGCACGAGCGGCTGATCACTCCGGAGGGGACCGGCGAGGGCCGCTACGCCGTGCGCAGCGACGACGGCCTGACCGAGTACCGCTTCACCGCCGTGCGCCGGGCCCTGGACCACTGGCAGGTGGACGCCGACTCCGTCACCCGCCACCGCGGGGACGAGGAACTCCCGCTCGCCGCGCTGGACTTCTTCATCGAGCTGCAGAAGTCGCTGGGGCTGAGCGACGAGATCCTGCCGGTGTACCTGGAGGAGATCTCCTCCACCCTCTCCGGCACCTGCTACAAGCTCACCAAGCCGCGGGTCACCTCCGCGGAGCTGGCGCGCAGCGACGACTTCCAGGCCGTCGAGACCGGCATGACCGAGGGCCACCCCTGCTTCGTCGCCAACAACGGGCGGCTCGGCTTCGGCGTCCACGAGTACCTGGCGTACGCGCCGGAGACGGCGAGCCCCGTGAAGCTGGTGTGGCTGGCCGCGCACCGCTCGCGGGCCGCGTTCACGGCCGGCGTCGGCATCGAGTACGAGTCGTTCCTGCGGGACGAGCTGGGCGGGGAGACCGTCGAGCGGTTCCACGGCGTCCTGCGCGAGCAGGGTCTCGACCCGGCCGACTACCTCCTCATCCCGGTGCACCCCTGGCAGTGGTGGAACAAGCTCTCCGTCACCTTCGCCGCCGAGGTCGCCCGCAGGCACCTGGTCTGCCTGGGCGAGGGCGACGACGAGTACCTGGCCCAGCAGTCCATCCGGACCTTCTTCAACACCTCGCACCCCGGGAAGCACTACGTGAAGACGGCCCTGTCCGTCCTCAACATGGGCTTCATGCGCGGGCTGTCCGCCGCCTACATGGAGGCGACCCCGGCGATCAACGACTGGCTGGCCCAGCTGATCGAGGACGATCCGGTGCTGCGGTCGACGGGTCTGTCGATCATCCGGGAGCGCGCGGCGGTCGGCTACCGGCACCTGGAGTACGAGCAGGCCACGGACCGCCACTCGCCGTACCGGAAAATGCTGGCGGCGCTGTGGCGGGAGAGCCCGGTGCCCTCGCTGCGGGACGGCGAGACGCCGGCCACCATGGCGTCGCTCGTCCACGTCGACCACGAGGGGAAGTCCTTCGCGGGCGCGCTGATCGAGCGGTCGGGGCTCGCGCCGGCCGAGTGGCTGCGGCACTACCTGCGCGCCTACTACACCCCGCTGCTGCACAGCTTCTACGCCTACGACCTGGTGTACATGCCGCACGGCGAGAACGTCATCCTCGTCCTGGAGGACGGGGTGGTGCGGCGGGCGATCTACAAGGACATCGCCGAGGAGATCGCGGTGATGGACCCGGACGCGGTGCTGCCGCCGGAGGTCTCCCGCATCCGCGTGGAGGTGCCGGACGACCAGAAGCTGCTGTCGATCTTCACGGACGTCTTCGACTGCTTCTTCCGCTTCCTGGCCGCGAACCTCGCCACCGAGGGGATCCTGGACGAGGACGGCTTCTGGCGCACGGTCGCGGAGGTCACCCGCGAGTACCAGGCGTCGGTGCCCGAGCTGGCCGACAAGTTCGCCCAGTACGACATCTTCGCCCCCGAGTTCGCGCTGTCCTGCCTCAACCGGCTCCAGCTGCGCAACAACAAGCAGATGGTGGACCTCGCGGACCCGTCCGGCGCGCTCCAGCTGATCGGCACCCTGAAGAACCCCCTCGCGGGTCTCTGACCCACGGGCCCACGAACGGACGGGCACCCCGGAGTACGGTCCTCCGGGGTGCCCGTCAGCGTTCCGTGCGCCGGTCCGCCGCGCGGTCCGTCGTCCGGTCCGTGGTCCGGTCCGTCACGCGTCCGGCCAGGGCACCTGCGGGGACCTGTGGTAGCCGATCCCCAGCGCGTCCCAGCGCGGCCCCTGCGCCGCGAGCCGCACCCGGTAGTCCTCCCAGTCGTGCGTGGCCGCGGGGGACCAGCCCAGCTCGGCCACCCCCGGCAGCCGCGGGAAGGCCATGTACTCGAGGTGGGCGGAGTTCTCCAGGGTCTCCGTCCACAGCGGCGCCTCGACCCCGCGCACCGCGGAGGCGGGCACGCCCGGCAGGTAGGCGCCCGGGTCCCAGTCGTAGGACCGCTTCACCTCGACGTGGCCGGCCCAGGACAGGCCGAGCGGGGTGCCGGCGTCGTACTTCATGTCGAGGTAGATCCGGTCGGCCGGGGAGAGGATCAGCCCGGTGCCGTTCCGCGCGGCTTCGGCGACCTGCTCCTTCTCCTGGGCGCCGGTGCCGTCCAGGCCCCAGTACTGGGCGAGGGCGCCCTTGGCCGGGTCGGCGCCGGTGAGCTGGTGCCAGCCGACGACGGTCTTGCCGTACGCGGCGACGATCGGCTGCACCCGGTCCATGAACTTCACGTAGTCCTCGTGCGGGGTGGAGTGCGCCTCGTCGCCGCCGATGTGCAGGTAGCGGCCCGGGGTGAGCGCGGCCAGCTCGCGCACCACGTCGTCCACGAAGTCGTAGGTGATCTCCTTGCCGGTGCACAGCGAGCTGAAGCCGACCGCGGTGCCGGTGTAGAGCGGGGGTGCCACGCCGTCGCAGTTCAGCTCGGCGTAGGAGGCCAGGGCCGCGTTGGTGTGGCCCGGCATGTCGATCTCGGGGACCACCTCCAGGTGGCGGGAGGCGGCGTGGCGGACGATCTCCCGGTAGTCGTCCTTGGTGTAGTACCCGCCGGGGCCGCCGCCGACCTCGGTGGAGCCGCCGTGGGTGGCCAGGCGCGGCCAGGAGTCGACGGCGATGCGCCAGCCCTGGTCGTCGCTGAGGTGCAGGTGCAGCTTGTTGATCTTGTACAGGGCGAGCTGGTCGATGTAGCGCTTGACCTCGTCGACGGTGAAGAAGTGCCGGGAGACGTCCAGCATGGCGCCGCGCCAGGCGTAGCGCGGGGTGTCCTCGACGGTGCCGCCGGCGACCAGCCAGGGTCCGGGCTGCACGGAGTCCTTCTCGACGGCCGCGGGGAGCAGCTGACGCAGGGTCTGGACGCCGTGGAAGAGGCCGGCGGGCCTCGCGGCGGTGAGGGTGACGCCCGAGCGTCCGCTGTCCAGGCGGTAGCCCTCCGCGCCGTACGGGCCCGCGGCGAGGCGGAGCCGGATGCCGCCCCGGCCGTGCTCGGTGACCGGCAGGCGGTAGCCGGTGGAGGGCCGCAGGACGCCGGCGAGGTACTCGCCGACGCGGCGGGCCTCGCGGGAGCCGTCGACCCGGATGCGGGTCTCCTCGGTGATGCGGTACGGGGATCCGCCGGGCGCCACCGAGGCGGGGGCCGGGATCACCCGGTCGAGCGGGACCGGGGCGGCCGCGTCCCGGCCGGGGTCCGCTCCCCCGGGGCCCGCTCCCAGGGTGAAGGCCCCGGCCGCCATGACCAGCAGTAAGGACCCGAACAGCCGCGTGGTGCGGGGAGTCGTTCCGTGGTGCCGTCGTTGCCGTCTCACACGCGCTCCCTTCTCGTCAACTCCGTGGTTCCGCAAGGGAAACCGGACAGGGTCTAGACCACTATCCCGCAGAAGCGGTGAAACAATCCCCCCATGGCGGAAATCATCCAGAAGGACGGCACCTGGGCCTTCGACGGGGAGGCGCTGCGCCTGACCCCCGGGCGGGACAAGAACGTCGGTCTGCTGCGCAGGACCCTGGGTGAGCTGACGGTGCCTCTGAGGGCCCTGGCGGGCATTTCGTTCGAGCAGGGGAAGAAGACCGGGCGGCTGAGGCTGCGGCTGCGCGAGGGCGCCGACCCGCTGCTGCACGCGACCGGCGGCCGGCTCACCGAGCCGCACGACCCCTACCGGCTGGTCGTCGAGTCCGACCGCTACGGGGTCGCCGAGTACTTCACGGAGGAGGTCCGCAACGCCCTGCTGCTGGACCGGGTCCCCTCCGACCCGGTCGCCGGGTACCTGCTGCCCGGCCCGTCCGTGCCGCTGTCCGTGTCGGCCGGGGACGGCACGGCGAGCTTCGACGGCGAGCGCGTGCGCCTGGAGTGGAACTGGAAGACGGAGGACGCCAAGGCCGCCACCGGCACCCGCACGCTCGCGCTGGCCGACCTCACCGCCGTGGAGTGGCAGCCGGCGGTCGGGCTGGAGAACGGCCACCTCCGCTTCACCGTGCGGAGCGCCCCCACCAAGGCCCCGGCCAAGTACGACCCCAACGCGGTGGAGCTGTGGGGCTTCAAGAAGGACCCGCTGATGGCGCTGGTCGCCGCCGCCGTCCAGGCGCGCCTGCCCCACCCGGCCGCCCGGGACGCCGCCGGGGGCGAACGGCCCGCGGTGCCCGGGGACGCGGACGCGCCCGTCGCGGCCCTCGCCCCCGCCCCCACCGAGGACGATCACGACGCCCGGCTGCGCCGGCTGCGGGAGCTGGGCGAGCTGCACCGCTCCGGGGTGCTGACGGACGAGGAGTTCACGCTGGCCAAGCAGGCGGTCCTCAGGCGCATGTAGCGGCCCGCCCGGGCCCCGGAAGGGGTCGCGGCGGGCACCGGAACCCTTCACGACGACGTCCGGAGCCATCGGCCTGCCCGAAATCGGGCACGTTTCTTGCGAAACCGCCGCCGGTGCCTCAGGATCATCGGGTGCACGACGAACTCGTTGATCATCTGACGCGGTCCACGCCCCTGAGCCGGGGCGAGGCGCTGCGCGTGATCCAGGACGTGCTCGCCTACTTCGACGAGACGACCGAGGAGTACGTCCGTCGCCGCCACCGCGAGCTCCAGGCCCAGGGCCTGGTGAACGCGACGATCTTCGAACGGATCGAGGCGGACCTCAGATACCGCGCGGTGGCGCCGCCCGAGCTCTCGCTCCGGCAGCTGCGCCGCATCGTCTACGGCTGATCCTCTCCTCCACGGCCCACCGTCTACAGCTAGGAACCACCCATATGTGCGGAATCGTCGGATACATCGGCAGGCGCGAGGTCGCTCCCCTGCTGCTCGAGGGCCTGCAGCGCCTGGAGTACCGCGGCTACGACTCGGCGGGCATCGTCGTCACCTCCCCGAAGGCGTCCGGCCTGAAGATGGTCAAGGCCAAGGGCCGGGTGCGCGACCTGGAGGCGAAGGTCCCGGCGCGCTTCAAGGGCACCACCGGCATAGCCCACACCCGCTGGGCCACCCACGGTGCCCCGTCCGACGTGAACGCCCACCCGCACCTGGACGCCGAGGGCAAGGTCGCCGTCGTCCACAACGGCATCATCGACAACGCCTCCGACCTGCGCCGCAAGCTGGAGGCGGACGGGGTCGAGTTCCTCTCCGAGACGGACACCGAGGTCCTCACCCACCTCATCGCCCGCTCGCAGGCCGAGAAGCTGGAGGACAAGGTCCGCGAGACCGTGCGCCTCATCGAGGGCACCTACGGCATCGCCGTGCTGCACGCCGACTTCCCGGACCGCATCGTGGTGGCCCGCAACGGCTCGCCGGTCGTCCTCGGCATCGGCGAGAAGGAGATGTTCGTCGCCTCCGACATCGCCGCCCTGGTCGCCCACACCCGGCAGATCGTCACCCTCGACGACGGCGAGATGGCCACCCTCAAGGCCGACGACTTCCGCACCTACACCACCGAGGGCACCCGGACCACCGCCGAGCCGACCACCGTGGAGTGGGAGGCGGCCTCCTACGACATGGGCGGCCACGACACCTACATGCACAAGGAGATCCACGAGCAGGCCGAGGCCGTGGACCGCGTGCTGCGCGGCCGGATCGACGACCGCTTCTCCACCGTGCACCTGGGCGGCCTCAACCTGGACGCCCGCGAGGCGCGCCGGATCCGCCGCGTGAAGATCCTCGGCTGCGGCACCTCGTACCACGCCGGCATGATCGGCGCGCAGATGATCGAGGAGCTGGCCCGCATCCCCGCCGACGCCGAGCCGGCCTCCGAGTTCCGCTACCGCAACGCGGTCGTCGACCCCGACACCCTGTACATCGCGGTCTCCCAGTCCGGTGAGACGTACGACGTGCTGGCGGCCGTCCAGGAGCTGAAGCGCAAGGGCGCGCGGGTGCTGGGCGTGGTGAACGTCGTCGGCTCCGCGATCGCCCGCGAGGCGGACGGCGGCATCTACGTGCACGCCGGCCCCGAGGTGTGCGTGGTGTCCACCAAGTGCTTCACCAACACCTGCGTCGCCTTCGCCCTGCTCGCCCTGCACCTGGGCCGCACCCGCGACCTGTCGGTGCGCGACGGCAAGCGGATCATCGAGGGCCTGCGCCGGCTGCCGGAGCAGATCGCCGGGATCATGGAGCAGGAGGAGGAGATCAAGAAGCTGGCCCTGGAGTACGCCGAGGCCCGCTCGATGCTCTTCATCGGCCGCGTGCGGGGCTACCCGGTGGCCCGCGAGGCCTCCCTGAAGCTCAAGGAGGTCTCCTACATCCACGCCGAGGCCTACCCGGCCTCCGAGCTCAAGCACGGCCCGCTGGCCCTCATCGAGCCCGCGCTGCCCACGGTCGCGATCGTGCCCGACGACGACCTGCTGGAGAAGAACCGCGCCGCGATGGAGGAGATCAAGGCCCGCAGCGGCCGGATCGTCGCCGTGGCCCACCAGGAGCAGGAGAAGGCCGACCACACCGTCGTCGTCCCGAAGAACGAGGACGAGCTGGACCCGATCCTCATGGGCATCCCGCTCCAACTCCTCGCCTACCACACGGCGCTGGCCCTGGGCCGGGACATCGACAAGCCGCGCAACCTCGCCAAGTCGGTGACGGTGGAGTAGCCGGCGACGGCGTCCTGGAGCGACGCCCGCGCAGCCGACTCCCGGAGGTGCCGTCCGCCTCCGGGAGTCGGCACGTTGCGGGACCGACGGGTTCCGGGGGAACGGGTTGCGGAGGACGGGTTCCGGGGGGAACGCGTTCCGGGGCGCGGCTGATGGCGGGCCGACGGACTACGGGATGACGACGACGGGCCGCTGCGCCCGCTTGGCGAGCCGGCCGGCCACGGAGCCGAAGATCCGGCCCACGATGCCGTGGGTGGAGCCGACCACGATCGCGTCGGCCTCGTACTCCCGGCCCACTTCCTCGAGTTCGTGGCAGATGTCGCCACCGCGCTCGACCAGGATCCAGGGCACCTCGGTGAGGTAGTCCGCACAGGCGAGCTCGAGGCCGAGCACCTCCGTGCGGTGGTCCGGGACGTCCACGAAGACCGGGGGCTCGCAGCCCGCCCACACCGTGGTGGGCAGCCGGTTGGCGACATGGACGATGATCAGGCCCGAGCCGAGCCGGCGCGCCATGCCGATCGCGTAGGCGAGGGCCCGTTCACTGGAGGTCGAGCCGTCGAAGCCGACGACCACACCGTGCCGGAACGCGGGGTCGCACGCGTGGCGCGGCTCCTCCGCCGCCGCGGGATCGGCCGCCGTGGGGTCGGCGACCGGCCGCTTGCGGTCCGCGGGTTCGAAGAATTCGTGACCGGCCATGGCTGTCTCGGAGTGGTGATCCTTTGATGGGGACGACAGTGTGCGGCGGAGCTGTGTCCGGGAATCATCTTCCCAACCCCATACCCCCAAGGGTACGGCGGCACGCCTCCTCTGCCCAGATACCGCGCACGCTGGCTCGCGGGTTCCCCGGAGCATGCACGAGAGGGCGCCCGTAACGCAATGGTTGCTGTGCCGTACAGCCGGTTTGCGCGGGGTTCACCCGGCCGCCGGAGGGGGTGGCCGGGACCCCGTCCGGCCCGGACGCGCGGCGGGCCGGCGGTGCGGCCCGCACCGCGGACCCCGTGAGCCACACCACAAGGAGCGGAACGCGCCCGGACCCGCCACCGCCCCCGGGCGGGACCGCGCAGCACCGGAAAAACACCGGTCACCTGACCGGTTTCCGTGCACCCACCCGTATCTTTTCAGCCAACTTCTGGTTCTCGTGCATCCCCTGCCGCAACCGCCCCCCAACCCCCGTTCGACCTGCACGGAAAGGACCACAGGGGGCTTGCGCACCCTACGGGGATTGGCCACTGCGACGAGGCGTACTTCCCTGCGCGGCCCGCGAGTGCAACGCTTCGTGATCGAATGCTTCACGCCAAGTTGCCAAGTCGACAATGCACCGGATGCCTAACTGGCCACCGGGGCAGGGCGGAACGCAGTAGATTCGATCTTGACTGTCTTACGGCGGGGGACTCGTGCAGGACCGAGGGGAAACGTGCAGGAGCGACACAACCGAGGAGCCGCGACCACCGAGGGGGGCTTAGCAGGATGAGCCACGACTCCACTGCCGCGCCGGAAACCGCGGCCCGGAAACTCGCCGGGCGCCGTCGCAAGGAGATCGTCGCGGTGCTGCTGTTCAGCGGCGGCCCCATCTTCGAGAGTTCCATACCGCTGTCGGTGTTCGGGGTTGACCGCCAGGACGCCGGCGTGCCGCGCTACCGCCTGCTGGTGTGCGGCGGCGAAGAAGGCCCGCTGCGGACCACGGGGGGCCTGGAACTCACCGCGCCGCATGGCCTGGAGGCGATATCGCGGGCGGGCACCGTCGTGGTGCCGGCCTGGCGCTCGATCACCTCACCACCGCCCCAGGAGGCGCTCGACGCGCTGCGCCGGGCCCACGAGGAGGGCGCCCGCATCGTCGGGCTGTGCACCGGCGCCTTCGTCCTCGCGGCGGCGGGCCTGCTGGACGGCCGGCCCGCGACCACCCACTGGATGTACGCGCCGACGCTTGCCAAACGCTATCCGTCGGTGCACGTCGATCCACGGGAACTCTTCGTGGACGACGGTGACGTGCTGACCTCCGCGGGCACGGCGGCCGGGATCGACCTGTGCCTGCACATCGTGCGCACCGATCACGGCAACGAGGCGGCCGGGGCGCTCGCCCGGCGCCTGGTCGTCCCACCGCGCCGCAGCGGCGGCCAGGAGCGCTACCTCGACAGGTCTTTACCGGAGGAGATCGGCGCCGACCCGCTCGCCGAGGTCGTCGCCTGGGCGCTGGAGCACCTCCACGAGCAGTTCGACGTGGAGACGCTGGCGGCCCGCGCGTACATGAGCCGCCGTACGTTCGACCGCCGGTTCCGCTCGCTGACCGGCAGCGCGCCGCTGCAGTGGCTGATCACGCAGCGGGTGCTGCAGGCGCAGCGCCTGCTGGAGACGTCGGACTACTCGGTGGACGAGGTCGCCGGCCGCTGCGGCTTCCGCTCGCCGGTCGCCCTGCGCGGCCACTTCCGGCGCCAGCTCGGCTCGTCCCCGGCCGCCTACCGGGCCGCGTACCGCGCGCGGCGCCCGCAGTCCGACCGGAGCCAGGACACCGACGGCACCGCGCGCACCCCGGGGGGCGTCCCGCCCGGCCAGCAGGGCCATCCGGGGCTGCCGGGTCATCCGGGACAGGCGGGCCATCCGGGACAGGCGGCCGCCCTGCACCCGGAGAACCCCGTGCCGCACCAGTCCCGCCGCACCGCGGCGGCGAGCGCCCTGGGCCCGTCCCTGACGGCCTCGGCCTCCGCGGCGGACTCCGGCCGCGAGGCCTACGTCCCGTCACGGGCGGGCGTCCCGGGGCAGCGCGGCACGACGTGACGCGCGCGGCGTAGGCGGCAGGCACCGAGCGGGGCCGGAGACACACGTCCCCGGCCCCGCTCGTCCGCGCGCGGAACACCCCGCGGAGGCCCGCGGAACCCGCGCGCCCACCGGCCCGGCGCGGCCCGGCCCCCCGCACCGCACCGGACCGGCCGGCACCCGGCGGAGCCCCCGGCCGCGCCCGCGCCGGGGCGGCCGTCACCGGGCCCTTCACCACCGGGCTCACTCCACCACGGCGCGCCGTAAGGTGAGACACATGAACGATCGCATGGTGTGGATCGACTGCGAGATGACCGGCCTCTCGCTGTCGGACGACGCGCTCATCGAGGTGGCCGCCCTCGTCACCGACTCCGAGCTGAACGTCCTCGGTGAGGGCGTGGACATCGTCATCCGCCCGCCGGAGCGGGCCCTGGAGACGATGCCGGAGGTGGTGCGTCAGATGCACACCGCGTCCGGGCTGCTCGCCGAGCTCCCGAACGGCACGACGCTCGAGGACGCCGAGCAGCGGGTCCTCGCCTACGTGAAGGAGCACGTCAAGGAGCCCGGCAAGGCGCCCCTGTGCGGCAACTCCGTCGGCACCGACCGCGGCTTCCTGCTGCGGGACATGCCGACGCTGGAGGACTACCTGCACTACCGCATCGTGGACGTGTCCAGCGTCAAGGAGCTGGCCCGCCGCTGGTACCCGAAGGCGTACTTCAACAGCCCCGAGAAGAACGGCAACCACCGCGCCCTCGCCGACATCCGCGAGTCCATCGCGGAGCTGCGCTACTACCGCGAGGCCGTCTTCGTGCCGCAGCCCGGGCCCGACTCGGACACCGCGAGGAAGATCGCCGCGAGGCACGTCCTGCCCGCGCAGTAGGCGGATCGGGGGGCCGTCCGGGGGCGCCGCGGAAAGCCGTGCGCGAGCACCCCTTCGGACCCTGTACACTTTTTCTCGGCCGGTCGGGGAAGGAACTGATCCCAGCCGACAAGGTCATGGTGGGTGTAGCTCAGCTGGTAGAGCACCTGGTTGTGGTCCAGGATGCCGCGGGTTCGAGTCCCGTCACTCACCCTCAGCAGTCAGCCGGTGACTTCCCGTCGAAGTCACCGGCTGAACTCGTTTCCGGGACCTTCCCTCAGCGATCCCCGGAGTGACGCCCCGCACGGGGGCGTCGGCCCGGCGCCCGTCCGTCCGGGGCCCGCCGGGGACGCGCGGTCCTCATGTGGGGCGCCGGCGCCATCGGCCCGATGCGCCCCTCCTCCCCGCGCCTCCCGCCTCGCGGGGTCTCCCCGCTCCCGGGCCGAGCGGCGTGCGGACGACGACGGCCACCGGCACCCGGCCGGTGACCCGCCGGGACCCGCGGGCCTCAGGGCTCCCAAGGCCCTCAGCGCCTTCAGCGCCTTCAGCGCCCTCAGTGCCTTCAGGACGAGGCCCGCGCCACCAGCTCCGTGGCCAGCACCATCTGCCGCCGGTCCAGTTCCCGGGACGCGGGCGGGCGGCGGTCGGCGATCTCGGCGAGGAGCAGGTCGATCATCCGGTGGCCCATCTCCTCGATGGGCTGGCGCACGCTGGTCAGCGGCGGTTCCATGTGGCGGGCGATGGCGGAGTCGTCGTAGCCGACCAGGGCCACGTCGTCGGGGATGCGGCGGCCCGCCTCGCGCAGGACCTGGCGGGCGCCGGCCGCGGTGACGTCGGAGGCGGCGAAGACCGCGTCCAGGTCGGGGCGGCGCTCCAGCAGGGCCGCCATCGCGCGCCGGCCCCCGTCCTCGGAGAAGTCGCCGGCCTCGATCAGCAGCTCGTCCACCTCGTGGCCCGCGTCACGCAGGGCGTCCCGGTAGCCGTCGATGCGGCGCTGGGCGCCGTACACGTCGAGGCGGCCGGTGATGTGGGCGATGGTGCGCCGGCCCCGGCCGATCAGGTGCTCGACCGCCTGGCGGGCGCCGCCGTAGTTGTCCGAGTCCACCGAGGTGAGCGTCTCCGCGGCCGAGCGGGGACCGCTGATCACCGCCGGGATCTCCAGCTGGGCCAGCATGTCGGGCAGCGGGTCGTCGGCGTGCACCGAGACCAGCAGCACGCCGTCCACGCGGTGGGCGGCCAGGTACTGGGCGAGCCGCTGCCGCTCCCGGTCGCTGCCCGCGAAGATCAGCAGCAGCTGCATCTGGGTGTCGGACAGCGCCGCCCCGACACCCCGGAGCATGTCCGAGAAGTACGGCTCGGCGAAGAACCGGGTCTCCGGCTCGGGGACGACCAGCGCGATGGCGTCCGTGCGGTTGGCGGCCAGGGCGCGGGCGGCGGTGTTCGGGACGTAACCGAGCTCCGCGACCGCGGCCTCCACGGCGGCCCGGGTGGCGTCGCTCACCCGGGGCGAGCCGTTGATCACCCGGGAGACCGTGCCGCGGCCCACGCCGGCGCGCGCCGCCACCTCTTCAAGGGTGGGCCGGCCGCCGCTCCGGCCCCGCGCTCCGTGGCTTGCCATCGGCTCCGCCTTCCGTCGTGTGTCACGCTGGCCTGGAATCTAACAGCCCCGTGCGCGGTCGTGACCGTCGCCGGGAGGGCGGCTCACGGACCCCGGGCCTCCGGGGGCGGGGCGAGCGCGTCCAGTTAACGGGCCGATAACTGAACGCACTTTGCCGTGTCTGCTCCCTTGACACCCCCGCCCGAACCCGCGACTCTTCAACACATCACTTGTGGGAGCGCTCCCACAGTACCTGACACATACACAACCCGCACGTTCCCCGCCCGAGCCGCAGCGAGCAAGACACGGGCCCAACAATGCCGTTGGCCGGGGGGTCGGCACGTCAGGGCAACAGGAGGACGCAATGCGAGCACGTACCCTCCCCCTCTCTCGGCAGCGCTCGGGCGGGGGGAAGCCCATCGCCCGCAGGGCACTGGCCGTCGCAGCGGCGGTCGCGCTGAGCACCGGGATGCTGGCCGGCTGTGCCGACGACGGCGACGACGGCGGCTCCGACTCCTCGTCGGGCGGCGAGGGCAAGACCACCATCACGCTGGGTCTGTTCGGCACCATGGGCTTCAAGGAAGCCGGCCTCTACGCCGAGTACGAGAAGCTGAACCCGGACATCAAGATCGAGCAGAACGTCATCGAGCGGAACGAGAACTACTACCCCCCGCTGCTCAACCACCTCACCACCAACAGCGGTCTGATGGACATCCAGGCCATCGAGATCGCCAACATCGCCGAGATCGTCGGCACCCAGGCGGACAAGTTCACGGACATGTCCAAGGCCGAGGGCGTGGACAAGAACAACTGGCTCAGCTGGAAGTGGCAGCAGGCCACCACCAAGGACGGCCGGACCGTCGCCCTCGGCACCGACATCGGCCCGATGGCGATCTGTTACCGCAAGGACCTCTTCGAGAAGGCCGGCCTGCCGACCGACCGCGAGGAGGTCGGCAAGCTGTGGGCCGGCGACTGGAACAAGTTCATCGAGACCGGTGAGAAGTACAAGAAGAAGGCCGGCAAGGACACCTTCTTCATGGACTCCCCCGGCGGCCTGCTCAACGCCGTCCTCAGCAGTGAGAAGGAGAAGTTCTACGACGCCTCCGGCGAGGTCATCTACAAGACCAACCCGGCCGTCAAGAACGCCTTCGACCTGACCGCCGAGGCCGCCGAGAAGGGCCTGGTCCAGTCGCAGACGCAGTTCCAGCCGGCCTGGGACACGACCATCGCCAACAGCAAGTTCGCCACCGTCGCCTGCCCGCCGTGGATGCTCGGCACCATCAAGGGCAAGTCGCAGCCGGACGCCGCCGGCAAGTGGGACGTGGCCGTGGCGCCCAAGTCCGGCAACTGGGGCGGCTCCTTCCTCGGCGTGCCGAAGAGCGGCAAGAACGTCGAGGAGGCGCAGAAGCTGGTGGCCTGGCTGACCGCGCCCGAGCAGCAGACGAAGCTGTTCAAGGTGCAGGGCAGCTTCCCGAGCACCCCGGGCGCGTACGACAGCCCCGAGGTGACCGGCGCGAAGAACGAGATGACCGGTGACTCCCCGATCGGCAAGATCTTCTCCGAGGCCGCCAAGCAGATCCCGGACCAGGTCATCGGCCCGAAGGACCAGATCATCCAGCAGGGTCTGACGGACAACGGCGTCATCCTGGTGACCAAGGGCAAGTCCCCAAGGAGGCCTGGGAGACGGCCACCAAGACCATCGACAACAGCCTGGACAAGTGACCCGCATGGCCACCCGCCACGACACCGCCGCGCTCCCCTCCAAGGGGGGCGCGGCCCCGGGCCGTCCGTCCAAGGGCTCCGCGCCCATGGACGAGGACCAGCGACGCCGGGCCAAGCTGTCCCGGCGCTGGCAGCGCGACATGCGCTGGAGCCCGTACGCGTTCGTCTCGCCGTTCTTCCTGCTGTTCCTCGCCTTCGGCCTGTTCCCGCTGATCTACACGGGCTGGGCCTCGCTGCACCAGGTGGAGCTGACCGCCCCGACCGACATGAGCTGGGTCGGGCTGAAGAACTACACCCGGATCTTCGATGACGAGTTCTTCTGGAACGCGGCGCAGAACACCCTGACCATCGGCATCATCGCGACCGTTCCGCAGCTGCTGATCGCGATGGGCATCGCCCACATCCTCAACTACAAGCTGCGGGCCTCGACCTTCTACCGGGTCGCGATGCTCGCTCCGTACGCCACCTCGATCGCCTCCGCCTCCCTGGTGTTCGTGCTGCTCTTCGGCTACGACTACGGCATGATCAACTGGGTGCTCGACTTCGTCGGGATCGACCCGGTCGACTGGCAGGGTGACAAGTGGCCCTCGCAGTTCGCCGTGTCGGCGATCATCATCTGGCGCTGGACCGGTTACAACGCGCTGATCTACCTGGCCGCGATGCAGGCGATCCCGCAGGACCTGTACGAGTCGGCGGCGCTGGACGGCGCCAGCCGCTGGAAGCAGTTCATCCACGTGACGCTGCCCTCGCTGCGCCCGACGATCCTGTTCACGGTGGTGGTCTCCACCATCGGCGCCAGCCAGGTCTTCGGCGAGCCGCTGCTGTTCGACGCCAACAAGGGCGCGTCCGGCGGCGCGGAGCACCAGTTCCAGACGCTCGGCCTGTACCTGTACGAGCAGGGCTGGGTGAACCAGCACCTGGGCCGGGCCTCGGCGATCGCCTGGACGATGTTCGCGATCCTGATCGTCATCGGCATCATCAACCAGCTCATCTCGCGCCGGCTGCGCGCCAGCAGTTAAGGAGTTGTGGCCGTGACGACGACTGTGACGCCCCCCGAGACCACACCCGCCAAGGAGTCCAGGCGCCCGCGCCTGCCGAAGTCGGCGCGGGCCGGCGGGACACTGCACGGCGGTCCGATCGCGTACGCGATCCTGATCGTGTTCACGATCGTGTCGCTGTTCCCGCTGGTGTGGACCGCGATCGCCGCCTCCCGGGACAACCAGCGGCTGGCGCAGAACCCGCCGCCGCTCTGGTTCGGTTCCAACCTGTTCAAGAACCTGGAGATCGCCTGGAAGGACGCCAACCTCGGCGAGGCCTTCCTCAACACCACGATCGTGGCGGGCATCTCGGCGGTGACCATCGTCGTGCTGTCGACGATCGCCGGGTTCGCCTTCGCCAAGCTGCGCTTCAAGGGCCGCAACGCGCTGATGCTGATCGTGATCGGCACGATGATGGTGCCGCCGCAGCTCAGCATCATCCCGCTGTACATGATGGTCGCCAAGCTCGACTGGTCCGACCAGCTGCAGGCGGTCATCTTCCCGTCGCTGGTGAGCGCGTTCGGCGTGTTCTTCATGCGGCAGTACCTGCTCCAGGCCCTGCCGGACGAGGTCATCGAGGCCGCCCGGGTCGACGGCGCGAGCAGCTGGCGCGTGGTGTGGCACGTGGTGTTCCCGGCCGCGCGGCCGGCGATGGCCGTGCTCGGCATGCTGATGTTCGTGCAGACCTGGAACGACTTCCTGTGGCCGTTCCTGGTGCTGACCCAGACCGGCAGTCCGACCGTGCAGGTCGCGGTCGCGGGCCTCGGCCGCGGTTACACCCCGGACCAGTCCCTGATCATGGCGGGTGCGCTGCTGGGTACGCTGCCCCTGCTGCTGGTCTTCGCGATCTTCGGCAAGCAGATCGTGGGCGGCATCATGCAGGGTGCCGTCAAGGGCTGACGCCCGCTCACCCGGAGCACCCCGGGGGCCGGGTCACCGCCGCCTCGGCCCCTCCTCTCCCCTCTCCTCCTCTCTCCTCCCTCTCATCCCCCTCTTCCACCCGTCGGTCCTCCACGACCTCCTATGGGAGCGCTTCCATGTCTGACTCCGCCACGCCGGCGACCCCGGTGACCTTCCCTCCCGCCTTCCTCTGGGGCGCCGCGACCTCCGCGTACCAGATCGAGGGGGCGGTGCGGGAGGACGGGCGCACCCCTTCCATCTGGGACACCTTCAGCCACACGCCGGGCAAGACGGCCGGCGGCGACACCGGTGACATCGCCGTCGACCACTACCACCGCTACCGCGAGGACGTGGCGCTGATGGCGGAGCTGGGCCTGAGCGCCTACCGCTTCTCCGTCTCCTGGCCCCGGGTGCAGCCCACCGGCCGCGGTCCCGCCGTGCAGCGCGGCCTCGACTTCTACCGCCGTCTGGTGGACGAGCTGCTGGCGCACGGCATCAAGCCCGCCGTCACCCTCTACCACTGGGACCTGCCGCAGGAGCTGGAGGACGCGGGCGGCTGGCCGGAGCGCGACACCGCGTACCGCTTCGCCGAGTACGCGCAGATCGTCGGCGAGGCGCTCGGCGACCGGGTGGAGCACTGGATCACCCTCAACGAGCCGTGGTGCAGCGCCTTCCTGGGCTACGCCTCCGGCGTGCACGCCCCCGGCCGCACCGACCCGGCGGCCTCGCTGCGGGCCGCCCACCACCTCAACCTGGCGCACGGCCTGGGCGCCAAGGCCCTGCGCTCGGTGATGCCGGCCCGCAACTCGGTCGCGATCAGCCTCAACTCCTCGGTGGTGCGGCCCCTCTCGCCGAGCGACCCGGCGGACGTGGCGGCGGCGCGCAAGATCGACGACCTGTCCAGCGGCATCTTCCACGGCCCGATCCTGCACGGCGCCTACCCGGAGACGCTGCTGGAGGCGACCTCGTCGCTCACCGACTGGTCGTACGTCCAGGACGGCGACCTGGACCTGATCCACCAGCCGCTGGACGCGCTGGGCCTCAACTACTACACGCCCACCCTGGTCTCGGCGGCGGACCCGGACGCGAAGGGCCCGCGGGCCGACGGCCACGGGGCGAGCGACCACTCGCCGTGGCCCGCCGCGGACGACGTCGCCTTCCACCAGTCGCCGGGCGAGCAGACCGAGATGGGCTGGTCCGTCGACCCGACGGGCCTGCACGAGCTGATCATGCGCTACACCGCCGAGGCGCCCGGCCTGCCGCTCTACGTCACCGAGAACGGCGCGGCCTACGACGACAAGCCCGACTCCGACGGCAGGGTGCACGACCCGGAGCGCGTCGCCTACCTGCACGGCCACCTCTCGGAGGTCCGCCGGGCCATCGCCGACGGCGCGGACGTGCGCGGCTACTTCCTGTGGTCCCTGATGGACAACTTCGAGTGGGCGTACGGCTACGACAAGCGCTTCGGCGCGGTGTACGTCGACTACGTCACCCAGCAGCGGACCCCGAAGTCCAGCGCCCTGTGGTACGCGCGGGCGGCCAGGTCGGGGGCCCTGCCCGAGCCCGAGCGCATCTGACCCTCTCCGAAGCGGGGGGCGGGGCGCGGCGCCCCGGGGGAGCGCCGCGCCCCGTACCGGGGTCCGGACCTGCCACCGGACCCGTCACCCGTGCCCCGGCCGGATGGGGGACCGGCCGGGGCACGCGCCTGCCCGTTCCCCGGTGAGGACCGCGGTGCGGGTGAGGGCCGGCGGAGCGGTGAGGATCAGTGCAGCGGTGAGGGCCAGTGGTGCGGTGGGGGTCAGTTGTACGCCGCGAACGCCTTGGTGAAGGCGAACTGGTCCTGGAGGATCGAGCTGCAGGTGGGGTCGGCGGACGGCTTGGTCCCGCCGGGGCACTGCCGGTCCCGGGTGCCGGACCACATCGACAGCCAGGCCAGGCCCTTGGCCCTGGCGAAGTTCACCAGCTGGGTGGCGTCGTCGACCTCGAAGATCTCGGTGACGACGTCGTTGACGCCGATCATGGGCGTGACCGCGACCGTCTTCCAGGCCTCGTCGTCGCTCAGTCCGAGGACGCCCTTGATCTGGGCCTGGGTGGCGGTGGCCGCCTGCTCGGCGTAGGTGCCCATGTCGCCGCTGTAGGCGGGACCGTAGTCCATCGCCATGATGTTGACGGCGTCGATCCGCACGCCGTTCCTCTTCGCGTCCTCGAGGAGGTTCACACCGTCCTGGGTCAGGCCCTCGGGCATCACCGGGAGGGTGAAGGAGACGTCCAGGTCCGGGTGGTCCTTCTGGAGCCTGGCGACGGCCTGGGCGCGGCGGGTGTTGGCCGCCGCGTTCGGCAGCGCGCCGCCCTCGACGTCGAAGTCGACCTTGGTGAGGTCGTAGGCGTCCACCACCTTCTCGTACGCCGCCGCCAGCGCGTCCACGGAGGCGCAGGTGGTGCCCAGTTCGGAGCCGGCCGCGCCGCCGAAGGAGACGCGGACGTCGCCGCCCCGGGCGCGCAGCGCGCCGATCTGGCCGGCCACCGCGTTGCCGCCGAGGTCGCTCACGCCGCCCCACTTGGGGGTGCAGCCGCCGCCGTCGGTGACGAAGGCGAGGTTGTAGTCCTTCACCCCGGTCGCCTCGGCGCTCGCGACCAGGTCGAAGGCCGGGAAGAGGGAGGTGTCGACGTAGGGGGCGAAACCGGCGGTGGCCGGGGTGCCGCTGCCGGTGCTCTCCGTGGGCTTCGGGGTCGGGGTCGCCGTCGGCTGTCCGGTCGCCGTGGGCTTCCCGCTCGGCGTCGGCTGCCCGGTGGGGGCCGGGGTCCCGGTGGGGGTCGGGGCCCCGGTGGGGCGGCCGCTGGGCTCCGGGGCCGGGCCGCCGTCCGCGGAGCACTTCGCGCCGTCGACGAGGCAGCCGGTCGGCTCGCCGGTGCCCTTGGCGACGAAGCCGACGGTGACCGACTCGCCGGGGGCCAGTCCGTCGGTGTCCCACTGGGCGGGCCGCACGGTGACGTGCCGGCCGCTCACCCGGAACTCGGCGTTCCACAGCGATCCGAGCTCGGTGCCCGCGGGCAGGTCGAACTCCAGCGTCCAGTCCTCGTCCCGCTCGCCGCTGTCGTTGGTCACCACGTACTGGGCGGTGTATCCCGTCGACCACTCGCTGGTCCTGGTGTACGCCGCGCCGACCCCGGCCGCCTGGGCGGTGCCGGTGAACAGGAGCGCGCCGCCGCCGGCCACGGCCGCGGCGACCACGCCGCCGATCGCCTTGTTCCTGCCGCTGACCCTGCGCCGGTGCGTGCTCATCGCGTGCCTGCCTTCGTTGCCGTTCGGGGGGTGCGGCAGCACGCTAGCGATCCGGAATCGGACAAAGTTCCCGATCCGGAAGGCCGTCGGCGGTCTTAGGGTGCGCTTAAGGAAGGGATCGGGGGCGGTTAAAGATCGGGACCAGCCGGCCCGGCCCGCGCCGGCGCACGGCCCCCCGGTGCCCGCGCCGCCGGGGTGCCCGCTCGCGCCCGTCGAGCTGGATCCAGATCCGCACCTCGGTCCCGCCGAGCACCGACGAGCCGATCCGTACGTCACCGCCGGTCGACTCCGCGAGCCGGCGCACGATGTCCAGGCCGAGCCCGGTCGAGCCGTCGCTGCCCGAGCCCCGGCCGCGGGCCATCGCCGCCTCGGGGTCGGGTATGCCGGGCCCCGCGTCGGAGACGAGCACGATCACCGCGTCCTCGCCGTTGTGCACGTCGACCGCGAACGCGGTGCCCTCGGCGGTGTGCCGGAAGACGTTGCCGAGCAGGGCGTCGAGGGCGGCGGCCAGATCGGCGCGGGCCACGGGGATGCGCACCGGCCGGTCGGCCCCGGCCACCCGCCACTTGCGGCCCTCGTCCTCGGCGAGCGCCGACCAGAACGCCATCCGCTCGCGCACCACTTCGGCCGCGTCGCACCCGGCGCCGGGCCCCGCGGCGGCCGTCTGCGGCTTGGCCTCCCGGGCGGTGCGGATGATGGTGTCCACCTCGCGCTCCAGCTGCTCGACCGCCGCCCGGGTCTGCTCGGCGGCCGGGCCCTCCCCCAGCGAGGCGGCGTTGAGCCGCAGCACGGTCAGCGGGGTGCGCAGCCGGTGGGACAGGTCGGCGGCCAGTTCCCGCTCGTTGGCGAGCAGTTGGACGACCTGGTCGGCCATGGAGTTGAACGCCACCGCCGCCAGCCGCAGTTCGGTCGGCCCCTCCTCGGGGACCCGGGCCCCCAGCTTCCCCTCGCCCAGCTCGTGCGCCCCCTCCACCAGGCGTTTCGCGGGCCGCACCATCCGCACGCCCAGCCGGTCGGCGACCGCGACCGAGCCGAGGATCAGCGCGACACCGACCGCGGCGAGCACCGCCCAGGCCGTGCCGACGCCGTTGGTGACCTCGGACTCGGGGACGAACACCTCGACCACGGCGATCTCACCGGTGCTGAGCGCGACCGGCTGGAGCAGCGTCGAGCCGCCGGGCACCGTGGAGGTGGAGGCGCGCCCCAGTCTGCGCACCGCCGCGACGTCCTCGGCGGCGGCCCGCCGGCGGCCTATGTCGAGGGCCTCGCTGCCGTCGCCGGCCGGGATGTGCACGGCCATGGCGGTGTCGGAGCCGGTGGAGGCGACGACCCGCTCGAGCTGGTCGCGGTCGGTGGTGATGGACAGCGCGGGGGCGATGGCCGCCGCCTCCCGCTCGGCGCCCGAGAAGGCGCGGTCGCGGGCCATCTCCCGCACGACCAGTCCGAGCGGCACCGCGAACGCGATCACGACCATCGCGGTCACCGCCAGCGACACCTTGACCAGCGCCCACCTCATCGCGGCGGCTCCCCTCCGGGCAGGGGCGCGGCGGGCGGTTCCAGCTTCACGCCGACCCCCCGCAGGGTGTGCAGGTAGCGGGGCCGGGCGGCGGTCTCCCCCAGCTTCCGCCGCAGCCAGGACAGATGGACGTCGATGGTCTGGTCGTCGCCGTAGGACTGCTGCCACACCTCGGCGAGCAGCTCCCTGCGGGGCACGACCACACCGGGCCGCCCGGCCAGGAAGGCGAGCAGGTCGAACTCACGCCGGGTCAGGTCGAGCCGCACGCCGTCCAGTTCGGCCTGGCGGCGCAGCGGGTCGACGGTCAGTCCGCCGACCCGGATCACGGGGGACGACGCGCCCTCCCCGCCGCCGGACCGGGCCCGGCGCAGCACCGCCGCCATCCGGGCCGAGAGGTGTTCCACCGAGAAGGGCTTGGTCAGATAGTCGTCCGCACCGGCGTTCAGCAGCCGCACGATCTCCGTCTCGTCGTCCCGGGCGGTGGCGACGATCACCGGCACGTCCGTGATGCCGCGCAGCATCTTCAGGGCCTCGGACCCGTCGAGATCGGGCAGTCCGAGATCCAGGACGACCACGTCGAAGCGGAAATGGGCGACCTCGCGCAGCGCCTCCAGCGCCGTGCCGACGCTGCGCACGGTGTGCGAGGCGTCGGTCAGCTGCCGGATCAGCGCCGAGCGGACGAACTGGTCGTCCTCGACCACGAGAACACTTGCCATGCGCCGCACCGTACGCCATGGCGGGCGGGACGGGTGCGGGCCTGTGGATAACTCCGGATACCTCCTCAGGCGCGACACTCGTGGGGCGGGTGGGGCAGGATGGGCCGACGATGCGCAGAGGACTCGTACACGTACTGGCCTGGCTGCTCGCCACGGGCGCGGCGGTCACGCTGTCCTGGTGGGGTGTCAGCACGGTGATGAAGGGCACCGCCTACGATCCGCCGCGCGCCCTGCCCGTCGCGGCGGCGGGCGCGACCGCGCGGGAGTCGGGACCGGTGTCGTCCTCGACGCGGCGGCCGCCGGACGCGCCGAGCTCCCGGCCCTCCGGGAAGCCGTCCCCGACGCCGGACGCGGCGTCCCGCGAGCCGGCCCCCGAGCCCTCGCGGTCCCGGCCCGCGCCCACGCGCTCCCCCTCCCCCTCCTCCGCGCCCGCCGACTCCGGCCGGGTCAGGAGTTACGACACCGACGGCGGGCGGGCGGTCTTCGACCTCGGCGAGACCTCCGCGTCCCTGGTGTCGGCGACGCCGGGGGCGGGCTGGTCGATGCAGGTGTGGAAGACGGAGACGTGGATCCGGGTGGAGTTCACCTCGGGCGCGGACCGGGTGTCGGTCTTCTGCACCTGGCACGACGGACCGCCCCGCGTGGAGATCGGGAACTACTGACCGGGCCGGACCGGTCCGACCGGTCCGGGGCGACCGGTCCGGGGCCGGCGCCGTTCACCGGAACACCGAGGGAGGCGGCGCGGGCGACGCCACCGCCGCCCGGTCGGTCACCGGTGCCGCCCCGCCGGCGAAGTCCGTGAGGTCCCTGCCGTGCTGGACCCGGCCCGGGTGCGGGTCGGAGGCGGCGCGGCGGGTCAGCTCGGCGATCGGCAGGGGCGCGTCGGAGGCGACCAGGACGGCGTTGCCGAAGCGCTTGCCGCGCAGTACCGCGGGGTCGGCGATCAGTGCGAGCTCGGCGAACCGGGCGGCGGCGGTGGCGATCTGGCCGCGCAGGTGGGCGAGCGGCGGCCCGTCGGCGAGGTTGGCGGCGTAGACCCCGCCGGGTGCGAGGGCCCGGCGGACGTCGTCGAGGAACTCGGTCGAGGTCAGGTGGGCCGGCGTCCGGGCCCCGCTGAAGACGTCGGCGACGACGAGGCCGGCCCATCCGTCCGGCACCTTGGCGAGCCCTTCCCGGGCGTCCGCGGAACGCACCCGGATCCGGGCCCTGGGGTCCAGCGGCAGCTCCCGGCGGACCAGTCGCACCAGTGCCGCGTCCCGTTCGACGACCTGCTGGGTGGAGCGGGGGCGGGTGGCGGCGACGTACCGGGCGAGGGTGAACGCGCCGCCGCCGAGGTGCACGGCGTGCACGGGGCCGCCGGGCGGGGCGACGAGGTCGACGACATGGCCGAACCGGCGCTGGTACTCGAAGGAGAGGCGCGTGGGGTCGTCCAGGTCGACGTGCGACTGCGGGGCCCCGTCGATCAGCAGCGTCCAGGCCCGCGGCCGCTCCCGGTCGGGGACGAGCCGGGCGAGGCCCCCGTCGACGTCCTCGACGACGGCTTCGGCGGCCTGCCTGCGCCCGGAGTTCCTGGACCTTCCCATCAGGGCATTGTCCCAAAGCGTCCGGCGCCGCTGCCCGACGGGGCGCGGCCCCGGTCCGCCCGTCCGCCCGCCGGGTCGGCCCGCCGGGCCCGGCCGCCCGTCGCGCGGGCGCCGTCAGCAGCAGCCGTCCACCGCCTCGAGCAGTCGCCGGGCCTCGCCCAACGCCGCCCGCAGCACCGCGGGGTCGGTCGCCGGGTCCGCTTCCCCGGGGGGCAGCAGCCAGGCCGAGCCCTCCACCGGCGGCCCCGGGGACGGCCGCAGCCCGCGGCCGTCGGTCTCCGTGCAGGTGCTGCCCGGCACGTCCCAGGCGGCGGCCGTCCCCGGCGGCACCAGGAAACCGAGCGTGTCGCCGCAGTCGTCGCGCAGGACGAGCCCCACCGCGTCCCCGGCCCCGCGCCGCAGGATGTCGATCGCCTCCAGACCCTGCCGCGCCGGAACCGTGACCACGTCGCACTCCGGCGGCACGAGGGGGGGAGAACCGCCCGCGGCGGCCGTCACGCACCCGGTCGCCGGCGGCGTACCCGACGGCGCGCCCGACGACGTACTCGGCGGCGTCAGAGGATCGCTGCTCTGGCTGGTCACCATCCCGGCCTCCACCACACACATCCCTGCCTGGAAACGAGCGGGTCGGGAGTCGGGGGCCTCCCGGTCCACAGGGTTCAACGCGCCGGACCGTCAACGGAAACGCCGAAAGTGCGCCGCAAAGGATGGCAGATCATGGCAGATCACGGCTGAGATATCCGGTTTGTGGCCAAACATCGCGTGGCGACTCCGTCACAGCAGGTACGTTCTTGCCCGCCGGAAACAGGGTGGCACTTGGACAACTCATCCCGAGTCCGGCATGGTTCGACGGTTCGCAGAGAGGACCCGGCCATGGCGTCGTCAACGGTGCCCTCGTCCCAGCCCGACCGGCCACCGCGGCCGAACCTCGTCTTCCGGCAACTGCGCGGACCGCGCTCGCCGGCCGAGTTCGCCGCGGCGGTCCGCCGGGCCGCCCGCGAGATCGGCGAGCGGGTCAGCTGTGACGCGCGGTACGTCCACCGGGTGGAGGCAGGCGAGATCCGCTGCCCCAACTACGCCTACGAACGGGTGTTCCTGCACATGTTCCCCGGCCGCACGCTGACCGACCTGGGCTTCGCGCCCCGCTCGTCGGTCCGCGGGCGCCGGGCGCGGGACGCCGGGGACACGCCCCCGGCACACACCGCGGATCCGGCGGACGTCACGGGTGAGACAAGGGTGGCGTACGAGTCGTATGACACGCAGGACCGGTACGACACGTACGACACGCACGACCACGAGGAGAGCGACGTGCTGCGTCGCGCATTCATGACCGGCGGAGGCGCCACGGTGGCCGCCGCCTCACTGGGCCCTCTCGGGTTCGCCTCGGACGCCTCGACGGCGCAGCGCGCCGTGCGCCGCGCCGGGGCGAGCGACGCGGGTGCCCTGGAAGAAGCCGTCCGCCGGATCCGGCTGCTGGACGACCGGCACGGGGCCGACGGCCTCTACCGGCGTGCGGCGGCTCCCCTGCGCGCCGCCTACGCGCTGCTGGACGCCGGGGCGACCCGGCAGCGCACGGCGGACCGGCTGTACGCGGGCGCCGGTGAACTGGCCATCTCGGTGGGCTGGCTGGCCCACGACTCGGGCCGCTTCGACGACGCGCGCTCGCACTACGCGGAGGCGCTGGCGACCGCGCGGGTGACCGGGGACCCGGGTCTGGAGGCGCACGCCTTCTGCAACACGGCGTTCCTCGCGCGGGACGCGGGACGGCCCCGGGAGGCGGTGCGGGCGGCGCAGGCCGCGCAGCGGGTGGCGCGGTCGCTCGGGTCGCCGCGGCTGATGTCGCTGCTGGCGCTGCGCGAGGCGGGCGGCTGGGCCGGACTCGCCGACCGCACGGGCTGCGAGCAGGCCCTGGCCCGGGCCCAGGCCTACTTCGAGCGCGGCCCCTCGGAGGCGGACCCCGAGTGGATGAGCTTCTACGGGGAGGCCGAACTGGAGGGCCTGGAGGCGCAGTGCTGGTCGACCCTGGGCGACTGGCCGCGCGCGGCCCGGCACGCGCGGCGGGCGGCGGAGCTGCAGGACCCGCACTTCACCCGCAACATCGCCCTGTACACGGCGGAGCTGGCGGACGACCTGGCCCGCGGCGGACGCCCCGACGAGGCGGCCCAGGCCGGGATGCGGGTGCTGGACCTGCTGGCCGAGGTCCAGTCGTCCCGGGTCCAGACGATGCTGGCGGGCACGTCCCGCGTCCTGCTCCCGCACCGCCGCGCCTCGGGCGTCTCGGCGTTCCTGGACCGCCACGCCTCGTTCCCCCGCGCGGTCTGAGCGCCCGCGCGGCGCGCGGCGCGGACCGCCGCGCGGCGCCGGGCCGTCCGCCCGACGCCGACGGCCGCTCCTCAGACCGCCAGGTGCCCCAGGTCGTTCCAGCTCTCCAGGGCCGGCTCGCCGTACGCCCAGCCCAGGACCGACAGCGACGTCGGGTTGAGGCGGATGCGGGCCGCGAAGTCGAGGGGCAGGCCCAGCCAGCGGGCGCCGATGGAGCGCAGGATGTGCCCGTGGGCGAAGACCAGCACGTCCCGGTCGGCCGAGCGCGCCCAGGCCACCACCTCGTCCGCGCGGGCCGTCACCTCGGCCGTGGTCTCCCCCTCGGGGACTCCGTCGCGCCAGATCAGCCAGCCGGGGCGGCCGGCCTGTATCTCGGCCGGGGTCATGCCCTCGTACGCCCCGTAGTCCCACTCCATGAGGGTGTCCCAGGTCCGGGCGCGCTCGCCGAAGCCGGCGAGTTCGCAGGTCTCCCGCGCGCGGGACAGGGGGCTGGTGCGCACCTCGACGTCCGGCAGCCCGTCGTACGGCGCCCGGTGCAGGCGCTCGCCGAGCAGCTTGGCCCCGCGCCGGCCCTCCTCCAGGAGCGGTACGTCGGTCCTGCCGGTGTGCTTGCCGGACAGCGACCAGGCGGTCTGTCCGTGCCGGACCAGCAGGATGCGCGGTGCCATGGGAGACCTTCCGGGGGAGACTCACAAACGGAACCCCTCCATCATCGCGCACCCCCTCCGCGGGCAACCCGGGGGGCGATCTCAGCGTCTATCAGGGCCGAAGGCGTCTCGCAGGGGGCGCGTACACCGTAGAGTGGCTGGCCGCCGACGGGCGCCGCGCGAGCACGAGGGGGAGGGCGATCGGATGCCGCACACCGAGACACCGGGCACCGAGGCGGTCCCGGCGACCCGGCTGCGCTGGTGGACCGAGC
Organism: Streptomyces sp. Tu 3180; assembly: GCF_009852415.1. Lineage (NCBI taxonomy): Bacteria > Bacillati > Actinomycetota > Actinomycetes > Kitasatosporales > Streptomycetaceae > Streptomyces > Streptomyces sp. Tu 3180. Next base: position 3,195,616 of record NZ_WOXS01000002.1, read on the forward strand.
TGCCGCTGATCGTCCTGGTGTACGCCTGCTACTCGGCGGGGCGGCTGGTCGTCCGGGGCGACGTCTCCGACGCCGTGGACCACGGCCTGGCGATCCTGCGCATCGAGAAGGCCCTGTCCCTCAACGCCGAGCACCCGCTGAACCGTCTCTTCACCCGGGAGCCGTGGATAGGCATACCCGCCGACTTCTGGTACGCGTCGCTGCACTACCTGGTGACGCCGGCGCTCCTCGTCTGGCTGTTCCGCTCCCGCGCGGTGCACTACCGCGCCGCCCGCACCTGGCTGATGACGTCCACCTTCATCGGCCTGATCGGCTTCACCCTGCTGCCCACCTGCCCGCCCCGGCTGCTCGACGCGAGCCACGGCTTCGTGGACACGATGGCCCACTACAGCTCCTGGGGCTGGTGGGGCGGCGAGGCGAGCGCCCCGCGGGGTCTGGGCGGGATGACCAACCAGTACGCGGCGATGCCGAGTCTGCACGTCGGCTGGGCCCTGTGGTGCGGGGTGATCCTGTGGCGGTACGGGCAGACGCGCCTGACGCGGACGGCCGCGGTGGTCTATCCGCTGGTGACCGTGATCGTGGTGATGGGCACGGCGAACCACTACTTCCTCGACGCGGCCGCGGGGGCGGCCGTCATGGGCGCCGGGCTGCTGCTGGCCCCGGCCGTGATGCGGTGCGCCGACCGGGCCAAGTCCCGCTTCCTGCCCCGTGTCGCACCGGTCGCGGCGGACTCCTCCGGCACCCGTTCCCCGGTTGTCAGTGCGGGATGCCAGACTTCCGCGGGTGAGCGATTTCCACGGCAGCGGCAGCACACGTCGCGGTACGGAGCAGGGACCGAGCCCGATGCCTCCCCCCCGGGCGCGGGGGAAGACGCTCCGGCACCGGCTCGCTGAGCTGCGCGGCCCGCAGGTCCCGGCCAAGGCCCTGGACGCGCGCGCCCTGTCCGCCCTCGCCGCCAACCCGGGCTGCAGACGGCGCGCGATCCTCGACGGCGCCGGTGTGGACAAGGCGGCGCTGGCGAGCGCGTTGGGCTCGCCGTCGGTCTTCGGGCAGTCGCAGTTCGCGTTCGTGCGGGGCAACGCGTTCGAGGCGAAGGTGAAGGCCGACGGCGGTACGGAACTGCTGCGCCTCGCCCACGAGAAGCTGGACCGCGCGGCCGAACCGCCCGCCGGCGCGCGCGTGCCCGACCTCACCGCGCAGGGCCCCGAGGGCCGCACCGCGCGCACCGAACTGGCCCTGCGCGAGGCCACCGAGGCCGCCACCGCCGCCCCGGGCACCTGGACGCTGCTCGACCACCCGATGCTCGCGCTCGACGTGGCGGGCTCCCCCGCCTTCCTGGAGCCGGACGCGGTGGTGGTGCACCCGGACGGCAGCTGGACGGTCGTGGAGATCAAGTCCTTCCCGATGCTGGACGGCGCCGCCGATCCCGCGAAGGTCGGCGCGGCGGCGCGCCAGGCCGCGGTGTACGTGCTGGCCCTGGAGCGGGTCGCCGCGCGGCTGGAGCCGTCCCCGCGCGTGCGGCACCGGATCCTGCTGGTGTGCCCCAAGGACTTCTCCAACCTGCCCACCGCGTCCGCCGTGGACGTGCGCAGGCAGCGCGCGGTGACCGCCCGTCAGCTGGACCGGCTCACCCGCATCGAGGAGATCGCCGACACGCTCCCCGAGGGCACCTGCTTCTCGCCCGAGCTGCCCGCCGAGCGCCTGACGGCGGCCGTGGAGTCCGTCCCCGCGACGTACGCGCCGGAGTGCCTGTCCGCGTGCGAGCTCGCCTTCCACTGCCGGGACCGCTCCCGCGCGGCCGGCGCGGTGACCCGCCTGGGCCGTCCGGTCCGCGCGGAACTGGGCGGCCTGGCCACGGTCGAGGACGTGCTCGCGGCGGCCCGCGGCGAGGCCGGTGACCCCGACGACCCGGCGGTGGCGGCGCTGCGCCGGGCCGCGGCCCTGCGCGCGGAGGCGCTGGCCGGCGCGGGCGTGCCCGCTCCCGCCGCGCGGGAGGTGGCCCCTTGTCGCTGATCGACACCCTCGCCCGCCTCGAGGCCGTCAGCACCGGCCGCGCCCGGCCCGCCGCCACCGTCAGGCACCGCCATCTGTCCGAGCGGCCGCTGGTGTTCGTGCCGCTCACCACCGCCGGCGAGGCGGGCGCCCCGCTCGGCGCGCTGGTGGGCACCGACCGGGACGCGCCGCGGCTGCTGGTCGTGCCGCAGCCGCGCGACCGCGACCTGCGGTTCGCGTTCCTGTCCGAACTGGCCGACGTGGTCCTGCCCTACGTCGACGGATTCGCCGGTGCCGTGGAGGCCGCCGAGCGCAGCGAGACCGACCCGGAGACCGGCAAGCGGGTCAAGGTCGAGGTCGAACTGTGCTCGGACGCGCCCCAGTTGATCGTGCCGTCCCGGGCCGGCATCGACCTCGTACGGCTCCTCGGGCGCTCCATGCGTTTCCGGCGCACGGCGGAGCAGGACCCCGAGGCCCCGTTCCCGGCGCCGCCCCGGGTGCCGTTGCTCGGGCGGTGGCTGACGCACTTCGGGGAGCGGGCCCGGGTGCCCGGCTCCTCGCTGCTGCTGGCCGTGACCGACGTCCTGGCCCGGCACTGGGCGACCGGGCAGTCCTCCCTGGAGGACCAGCACCTCGGGGCGCTGCTCGCCTGGATCGACCCGCCCGAGGGGCGGTCCGGCGCCGAGGCCGCGCAGGAGGCCGAGCTCGCGCGGGACGCCGACGGCCAGTTGCTGTGCCCGCCCGCGGGCCCGGCGACCGACCCGGCGTTCGACAACAAGCTGCTCGCCCCCGCCATCGAGCGCTACGACCGGGCCCGCACCGCGCTCGCCGCCGCGGAGGACGGGCTGGAGGCCGACGACCGCCTCGGCGCCCTGACCGCCGCCGAGCGGGAGATCCGCGCACTGGTGGAGAGCCGTACCCGGCCCACCTGGGACGCGGTGTGGCGCGGGCTGGACCTGCTGCGGGAGCTGCCGGAGGGGGCGCGCGTCGAGGAGCGGTGGACGCGCGACCGCTGGTCGTTCACCGGCCACCGGGACCGGGTGCTGGCCGGCGAGCCGCCGCAGCCGCGCCGCGACGACGCGGTCACCGCGGCCAACAAGCTCGCCGTGCGCGAGCGGGAGCAGGCCCGGCTGGAGGCGCAGGAGGCGCTGGACGACCCGCTGGTGATGGCGGGCCGGCGGCTGGCCGGGGAGGCGTTCGCGGGCGAGGTGGTCGACGTGGTGATGGCGTACAGCGAGAGCAAGCGCCCCAGCCCCCGTCCGCTGGTCACCGTCCGCACCGACGACCGCCCCCACCTGGGCGAGCGGACCCGGGTGTACCGCACGCTGGGCGGGAAACCGCAGACCGCGGAGTTCGCCGGACACCGGGACGGGCCGGGCGACGACGGCGACGGCACCCTGGTCGTCCTGCGGATCATGGACAAGATGGGCCGCGGCAAGGAGCCCGAGGAGGGGTCCGTGCCGGAGAAGGGCGACCGCGTGTGCTTCACGCTGTTCGAGCACGAGCCGCGCGGCGGGGCGAAGCTGCCCGATCCCGAGGAGACGCCGTGGACCCACGGCGGGCCGCCCGGTGAGGAGGCCGTGCCGGAGGCCGCCGACCCGGTGACCGAGGAGGACGTGCTGTGACCACCGAGGCCGTGGCCCCCGAGGCCGTTCTCGACCCCGGTGCGGCGGCCGCGCGCGCCACCGACGCGATCCTGGGCGACACCCTGCACGGCGCCGCGCGCGGTGTCGTCGTGGACTCCCCGCCCGGCGCCGGCAAGTCCACCCTGGTGGTCCGCGCGGCGCTGGAGCTGGCCGGGGCGGGCCGCCCGCTGATGGTCGTGGCGCAGACCAACGCGCAGGTGGACGACCTGGTGCTGCGGCTCGCCGAGAAGAACCCCGACCTGCCGGTCGGCCGGCTGCACAGCAGCGACACCGACCCCTACGACAAGGCGCTCGACGCGCTGGACAACGTCCGCACCTCGGCGAAGGCGGCCGATCTCGCCGGCCTCGACGTGGTGATCTCCACGGCGGCGAAGTGGGCGCACGTCAAGGGCGTCGAGCCGTGGCGGCACGCCATCGTCGACGAGGCCTACCAGATGCGCTCGGACGCGCTGCTCGCGGTGGCCGGGCTGTTCGAGCGGGCGCTGTTCGTGGGCGACCCGGGCCAGCTGGACCCGTTCGCGATCGTGGGCAGCGAGCAGTGGGCGGGCCTGTCGTACGACCCGTCGGCGTCCGCGGTGACCACGCTGCTCGCCCACAACCCGGAGCTGCCGCAGCACCGGCTGCCGGTGTCCTGGCGGCTGCCGGCGTCGGCCGCGCCCCTGGTGTCGGACGCGTTCTACCCGTACACGCCGTTCCGCAGCGGCACCGGCCACGGCGACCGCAGGCTCGCCTTCGGCGTCCCGTCGGACGGTTCGGGCCCGGACCGGGTGATCGACGAGGCGGCCGGGTCCGGCTGGGGCCTGCTGGAGCTGCCCGCCCGGCACACCCCGCGCACGGACCCGGAGGCGGTGCGCGCGGTGGCGGCGGTCGTGCGCCGGCTGCTGGACCGCGGCGGCGCGGCCACGTCCGAGCGGTCACCGGACCCCGTTCCGCTGACCGCCGGCCGGATCGCCGTCGGCACCGCGCACCGCGACCAGGCGGCGGCGGTACGGGCGGCGCTCGCGGAGCTGGGCGTGACGGACGTCACCGTCGACACGGCGAACCGGCTCCAGGGCCGGGAGTACGACGTCACGGTGGTCCTGCACCCGCTCTCCGGCCGCCCCGACGCCACCGCCTTCCACCTGGAGACGGGCCGGCTGTGCGTGCTCGCCTCCCGGCACCGGCACGCGTGCATCGTCGTGTGCCGGGAGGGGGTGGACGCCCTGCTGGACGACTACCCGTCCACGGAGCCGGTCCAGCTGGGCACGCTCGTGAAGTTCCCGGACGGCTGGGAGGCCAACCACGCGGTCCTCGCCCACCTCGCCGAACACCGCGTCCGGTGGCGCCCCTGACCCGCGCCCCGGCAACCGGACGACGAACACCGGACCCACCGGCCCCACCGGTCCCACCGAGCCCGCCACCGCCGCCCTCGCCGGACGGGGTCCGGCCCGCGGCCGGTGGCGGCCCCGGCGAAGGAGTGAGGCCCTCTTGCGGGGGCGCGGGACAATGGACGGTGGCCCACTCTTCCAGCGGGTCGACCGCGACGTACGCGTACGAGAAGGAGAAGTCATGGCGGAGCCCACGCCGCGTCGGAACCAGCCGCGGCTACGCCCCGCGCCCCTGCTGTTCGAGCCCGCGGCGGCGGCCGCCGATCCCGAGCACTTCTTCGACCTGGAGTCGATCGACGATCCGCGCGCGCTGCTGGAGCGGGCGACGGAGCTGACGCTGGCGTTCCGCGCCGCGGCGGACCGGGCGACGGAGTTCCAGGCGATGGCGGCGGCCCAGCTGGCCGACCCCCGGCGCTTCGACCGGCTGACGGCGGCCGACATCGCGGAGCGCGCCGAGTGGACCGAGGACTACGCGAAGAAGATGGTCGAGTTCGGCCGGGACCTGATGCGCGGCGGTGAGGGCCCGGGGGACGTCGACCCGGCGTGAGCCCCGGGATCCGGCGGCGCGGTGCGGTCCCGCCGGTTCCGGCCCGAACAGGCGTGGCATATGCCGGGCGGGCACGATACCGCCTCCCCGGACGCCGCGTCCCGGATTCCGGCAACCCTGGGAGACCGTCCCCTCACGCCCGGTAGACCTGTGCGCCATGAGCAGCACACGGAATGCCTCCGACATCAGCGGCGTCACCCCGGACGGCGCCGCCTGGCTCGCCTCGGCAGGCACGTATCCGCGCAGCACGCTCTCGCACTGGAGGGAGCGCGCCGGCGCCCCGGTCGTCCTGCCCTGCGGCACGGTCTTCGACGTGGTGAGCGCGCCCGCGGTCTTCGGGCGCCGGATGCTGGACCGGATGTGGGACGAGGGGCCGGGTTCCGGGCCGGTGGCGGAGTTGCGGGGCCGGATGCTGCTGTTCGCGGCGCCGGGCACGGCCCAGCGGCTGCCGGCCCTCCTGGAGTGGGAGGAGTGGGGCGCGCACGGCCGCGCCGACGCCGTCCCGCCGCTGCTGTGCCACGGCACCGGCGACGCGGTGACGGTCCCGGCCCCCGTCGGCGGGGCGGCCGCCCCGGCCCGCTCCGGCTCGCGCTGGCTCGTCGCCCCGGACACGCGTCACCCCTGGCTGCCGGGCCCGGAGGTGCTGCTCTGGGCGGCCGTGCGGGCGGCCCGCGCGGCCGTGCGGATATCGATTTTTCCTCCCGCCGACCAGGGTGCTAATGTCTACGACGTCAGCAGGCGCCGCTAGCTCAGTTGGTTAGAGCAGCTGACTCTTAATCAGCGGGTCCGGGGTTCGAGTCCCTGGCGGCGCACGACACGGGAAAGACCCCCTGCGAGAGCAGGGGGTCTTCTTCGTGCGCGCCTCCTGCCGGCGATCATCCGGTGGTGATCTTCACCGTCCACGCCCCCGACGCCGTGCGCCCCTCCACCTCCACCCGTACGGGCTCCCCCGGCACCGTGAAGCTCTCGCCGAGGGCGACCGGGGCGTCGGCGAGGGGCGGGTAGACCGAGTCCCCGTGGCAGGCCTCGGTGTGCGGGTGGGCGTCGACGACCTCGATGGGGCCGCCGCCGGACTCGGTGCCGCTGCTCACCCGGTAGACCAGCACCCCCTGCCGGCAGGCCGCCGCGTCGTTGCCGACCGGGCCGCGGACCTCGAAGGCGAGCACGCTGTCGGCGCCGGTGCGCACGACCGCGAGCTTGGCGCCCCGGCCGAGGCCGAAGGACGGCGCCCCGGCCGCGCCCGTCACCGGCACCCCCGGCCCCGCCTCCAGCGGCTCCAGCGTCAGCCGCACCGGGCCCGCGTCCTGCACGCACCGCACCTGCCGGGGTTCCAGCCAGCCCAGCTTCCACTTGTGCCAGCCGAACAGGTCGGGCGCGAGGGCGAACTGGCTGCCCATCAGGTCCCAGTCGCCGACGTGGGTGTCCCAGTCGCCCTTGCCGTCCACCGGCCGGTGGTAGAGGTCGGGCAGGTCGAAGACGTGTCCGGTCTCGTGGGCGAGGACCAGCCGGTCCGGGGGGTGGTTCTCGAAGACGGTGACGACCCGGCGGATGTCGGTGCCGTCGGCCCGCAGCGGGGTGTCCAGGTTGACGACCTTGGTGGCGTCGGAGTCCACGCCCGGCGCGTCCGGGTCGGCGACGAGGTACACGACGTCGTACCGCGAGAAGTCGACCTGCCCGTCCGCCGCGGCGAGCGCGTCGCGCAGGTAGGCCGCCCGGTGGTGGACGGTCCAGTCGCGCCGTATGGCGTACGCCGTGGACGGGCGCGGCATCCGGATCCAGTGCCGCAGGGCGTGCGGGCGCAGCGTGAACCTGCCGTAGGAGGCCCGCTGGAAGAAGCGGCTCGTGGCCGGGAAGTGGTCGGCGGCGAGCTCCTCGGGCGTGGTCAGGGGGTGCGAGTCCGGGAAGGACAGGAACACCATCACCGCGTCCAGCCGGCGCGCCGGGCGCGGGTAGGCGGTGTTCCAGGTGTCCAGGCCCTCGGAGTGGTGCGCGTCGGTGCGGGTCAGGGCGCAGGGCGCCGCGGAGAAGGGCTCGGCGGAGGAGGGGACGGTCACCATCGAGGTCGCCGCGAGCGCCGACATGGTGGTGCACATCGCCGCCGTACTGCGCAGCCGGGGCCGTACACCCGAACGGCTCAGCCCCTTGAGGGCTTCCCGGCCGACTCCTCGTCCTCTCAGGGGGAGCTGACGCGGCACGGGGACCTCCGGGAGACGGTTCACGGGACACCGCACCCAGAGTGTGTGTGTTTGTCGCACTACGCCCTGTTCAGCTGCACCGGACGGGTGAGAAAGCCGGATCCTTCCGCCGGGGCCGCCGACCGGGGCGCCGCGGGAACCCCGAACCACTCACGGAACGTCACAACTGGTCGGAGGCCCGACGAAGCCGATCCACCGGCGGACCGAAACGGTCGGGAAGAGATGCGGGACCGTCCCGGAGACCGGACAGTGGCGGAAAGGGCCTGACGTCGGCCTCTATGATCGGCAGACTTTCCTGCACGGACAGCGATCGAGTGCACTGCGGGAGCGAGCGGTGAGCGGAACGTCCGAAGGGCCGGCGCCCGTAACGGATCTCGACCGACCAGTCGTCACAGAGAGTGAGTTCGCTACGTCTCCCCGTACCGAGTCCCCGTCGTCCCCGTCGTCCTCGCCTCCCCCACCCCTGTCGTCCCTGTCGTACCGGGCCGCCTTCGCGGCCGCGCCGCTCGCCATGGCCGTGGTCGACCGCGAGGGCACGGTGGTCAGCGCCAACGGCAGCCTCGCCGCCCTGCTGGGCGGCGACCCGGACGCCCTGACCGGTGCCGTCGCCGCCGATCTGGTGGACCTCTCCTCCGACGCCCGCATCCGGCACGCCTACCGCGAGGTGCTGTGCGGACGGCAGGCGGAACTGCGCTGCACGCGCCGGCTGAAGCACCCCGAGGGACACATGCTGTGGGTGCGGGTGACGGTCACCCCGCTGCCCACCGACGACGAGGGCGTGCTGCTCTCGGTCGCCGACGTCAGCGCCCGCCGGGAACTCCAGGCGCGGCTGCGGCACTCGCAGATGCACGACCCGGTGACCCGGCTGCCCAACCGCACCCTGTTCTTCGAACGGCTGACGGCCGCCCTGGAGCCGGAGTCGTACGAGCGGAACGGCACCGGCCGGATCGGGCTGTGCCACCTGGACCTGGACGGGTTCAAGGCCATCAACGACACCCTCGGCCACCACGTGGGCGACCGGCTGCTGGCCGCCGTCGCCGAGCGCCTGACGCGCTGCGCGCAGGAGGCGGGCCGGGCCAGGACCGGCCCCCCGCTGGTCGCCCGGCTCGGCGGGGACGAGTTCGCCCTGCTGGTCGAGGACTCCACCGGCACCGAACAGCTCGCCGACCTCGCCGAGTCGGTGCTCGAGGCGATCCAGGCCCCCTTCGACCTCTCCGGCCAGCGGCTGTCGGTCTCCGCGTCCATCGGGGTGGTCGAGCGGCACGCCGCCGGGACCACGCCCACCGCGCTGATGCAGGCCGCCGACACCACGCTGTACTGGGCGAAGGCCGACGGCAAGGCCCGCTGGACGCTGTTCGACCCGGAGCGCAACGCCCACCGGGTGACCCGGCAGGCCCTCGCCTCCACCCTGCGTCCGGCCATCGAGCGGGGCGAGTTCGCGCTGGAGTACCAGCCGCTGGTCGGCATGGAGGACGACCGGGTGCACGGTGTGGAGGCCCTGGTCCGCTGGAACCACCCCCGGTTCGGCACCCTGACGCCGAATCGGTTCATCGGACTGGCGGAGGAGGACGGCTCGATCGTGCCGCTCGGCCGCTGGGTGCTGCGCACCGCCTGCCGCCAGGCCCGCCGCTGGCAGGAGGAGCACCCGGACGGACCGCCGATCTTCGTCAGCGTGAACGTGGCGGTCCGTCAGGTCTGGGACTCCGACCTGGTGGCGGACGTCGCCGAGACCCTGGAGGACACGGACCTCGCGCCGCACCTGCTGCAACTGGAGCTGACGGAGTCGGCGGTGATGGGCTCCTCCGGCCGGCCGCTGCAGGCCCTGAAGGCGCTCAGCGACATGGGCGTGCGCATCGCCATCGACGACTTCGGCACCGGCTACTCGAACCTGGCCTACCTCAGCCGGCTGCCGGTGTCCGTCCTCAAGCTGGACGGCTCCTTCGTGCGGGGCTTCCAGTACGAGGAGCGCGCCGCCGCCCCGCCGAACCCGGCCGACGAGGTGATCGTCGAGGCGATGGTGCAGCTCGCCCACCGGCTCGGACTCACGGTCACCGCGGAGTGCGTGGAGACCTCGGCGCAGGCCACCCGGCTGCGCCGGATCGGGTGCGACACCGGTCAGGGGTGGCTGTACTCCCGTCCGGTGTCACCGGACCGCATCTCCGAGCTGCTGGGCACACCCGGGGTTCAGGCGGGCGCCGGCAACCCGTAGGCGTCCGCGATGAGTTCGTAGGAGCGCAGGCGCACCTCACCGCTGTGCGCGTTGGCCGTGATCATTAGCTCGTCGGCGCCGGTGCGCTTGTGCAGGTCGTCCAGTCCGGCGCGGACCTCGTCCGGGGTGCCGTGGACGACGTTGGCGTTCCAGGAGTCGACGAACTCCCGCTCCATCGGGGTGAAGGGGTACGCCTCCGCCTCCTCGGGCGTGGGGACCAGGCCCGGGCGGCCGGTGCGCAGCCGGACCATGTTCAGCGCCGCGGCCAGCACCTGGCGGCGGGCCTCCCGCTCGTCCTCGGTCGCGAGCGCGGAGACGCCGATCAGGGCGTAGGGCGCGTCGAGGACCTCGCTGGGCCGGAAGGAGTCGCGGTACAGGTCCAGCGCGGGGATGGTGTTCTGCGCCGAGAAGTGGTGGGCGAAGGCGAACGGCAGGCCGAGCACGCCGGCCAGCCGGGCGCTGAAGCCGGAGGAGCCGAGCAGCCAGACCGGCGGCCGGTGCGGGGACTGCACACCGCCGGGCGACGTCGCCTGCACCGGGCCGGGAACGGCGTGGATCCGCCGGTAGGGGTGGCCGTCGGGGAAGTCGTCGTCCAGGAAGCGGGTGAGCTCGGCGAGTTGCTGGGGGAAGTCGTCGGCGCCCTCGTTGAGCCGGTCGGTGCGGCGCAGGGCCGCCGCGGTGGCCCCGTCGGTGCCGGGGGCGCGGCCGAGCCCGAGGTCGATCCGCCCGGGCGCCATGGCCTCCAGCGTCCCGAACTGCTCGGCGATGACGAGCGGCGCGTGGTTGGGCAGCATGACGCCGCCGGAGCCGAGCCGTATGCGGTCGGTGTGGGCGGCGAGGTGGGCCAGGATCACGGCGGGCGAGGAGGAGGCCACACCGGGCATGGAGTGGTGCTCGGCGACCCAGTACCGGTGGAAGCCGCGGGCCTCGGCGAGGCGCGCGATGTCCACGCTGGTCCGCAGGGCGTCGCTCGCGGTCCGGCCCGCGCCGACGGTCACCAGGTCCAGCACCGAGAGGGGGACGGGCGCGGTGCCGTGGGCGGTGCCCCGGATCTCCTCTGCGGCGTCTGCGGCCATGGTGGGGTGCCTCCTGTGGGGTGGGACGTTCGCTGCACGCCACAACAGGAGGGGACCCTCCGGTTATTCCCCGGTGGGGGCCTCGAAGGTGCCGGTCCGCGGGACCGGCCGGTGCGGTCGCACGCCACCGCCGGCCGGGCCCGCGGTCCGCGGGTGTGCGCGCCGGGCGGTTCTGCGCTATGATCATTCTGTCAGGTCGCAGGGACAACCCCCGGCGGTCGGCAGTGCGTTGGTGGTCCAAGGAAAGACGTCCCGCTTCCTGCGGGGAGATGCAGGTGCAAGGCCTGCCCGGCGCTCGACGAGAACCCCGGTCCCACTCCAGTGGGACCGGGGTTCTTCCGTGTCCGGCCCGCGGTGCCGTCCCCGCGGGCCGGGGCGGGCGCGTCGCCCCGGCCCGCGGCAGGGGACGGATCAGCCGAGCTTGGTCTCCTGCGCCTCGATGACGGCGGTCGGCTGCTCGAACGCGTCGCCCCGGGTGACCGCCGCGATGTTGAAGGACGAGAATCCGGCGAGCGTGGTGCCCTGCCGGAAGACGACGACCTTGGTCTCGGCGGGGGTGCCGTCCACCTCGGTCCCCACCGTCCAGGCGACGGCGTCCTCACCGGCGGCGAGCTTCTCCTCGTCGACCCCGGTGATCCGCTGCTCGTCCCCGTCGGACGTCATCGTGAAGCCCCCGGCGCACTCCTCGCCGGCCTTCCTCAGCTCGTCGAGGGTCCGCTGCGCGCCGTCGGCGTCGTAGGACCACAGGGAGGCCATCGTCTTGGTGATGTCGAGGGAGTCGATCGTGGCCTCCTCGGCCTCCTCCTCCGTCATCTCCGCGAGCTCCTCCACCGAGGGCATGCCCTCCTCGGCCGCCGCGGACTCCCGGGTGACGAGCCGCTGGGCGCTCGCCGCCGGCTCGCCCGCCGGCTGGGCCGACAGCACCCGGGCGACGGGCTCGCACTCGGCCTGCTCCACGGAGACGGCGCCGGGGTCGAGGACGTCGTCCTTCCCCGGCTTCTCGACCTTGTGGCCCTCGAGGTCGCCGGCGGCGACCACGAGCTTCTCCAGTTCGCCGGCGGTCAGCGCCTTCGCCGCCGGCTTGTCGGACCCGCCGCCCTTCGCCTTCGTGTCCCCGCCGTCCTGGTCGCCCCCGCCGCAGGCGGTGACCACCAGGGCGAGGGTGGCCGCGGAGGCGGTCAGGACGGTACGGCGCACGGCGGTGGTTCGCATGGTTCTCTCCGGTGTTCAGCGCCCTGCGCCCGGGAACGGCGCAGGATCACGAGAGCAAGACCGCCATGACCGGGTCAAGGTTGTACCGGGCACGGCCACGCCGCCGGCCGCCCCTCACACCTGCACGATCGGCTCCCTGGTGAACAGCGCGCCCAGTTCCGGGGCGTTCACCCGGCGGTCGGCCAGGCGCAGGCACTCCCAGACCGTGACCTGGTTGGCGGTGAGGACCGGCTTGCCCAGTTCCTTCTCCAGGGCCGGGATGTGGGCGACCGTGTGCAGGGCCGTGTCCGGCAGGAGCAGCGCCTGGGCGTCCGGGGTGTCGGCCGCGCGGGCCAGGGCGAACAGCTCGGCCTCGCCCCAGGTGCCGGCCTCCGTGACGGTCCCGGAGCTGCGCACCCGGGTCACCTCCGCCCCGCCGGCCCGCAGGAAGCCGGCGAAGAGCGCGGCCACGTCGTCCGGGTAGGTGGCCCCGACGGCGACCCGCCGCACCTCGATCTCCTGCAGCGCGTGCACGAAGGCGAAGGAGGTGGACGACGCGGGCAGGCCCGCCGCGAGGGCCAGGGAGCGCACCTGCTCGTGGGCGCCGTCCCAGCCGTGCGCGAAGCTGCCGCTGGTGCAGGCCCACACCACGGCCTCGGCACCCGAGAGCCGCAGGTCCCGCAGCCCGGCCGCCAGCCGCTCGGGCGAGCCGATCTCCCGCAGCGCGTCCACCCGGTGCGCGTCCTCGCCGACGTCGGTGTGCACCAGGTCCACCCGGATGTCGCTGCCCAGCAGCTGCTCGATGCGCGGATAGTCGTCCTCGGCGGAGTGGCCCGGGTAGAGGATTCCCAGTGCGGTCATGACCAGCCTTCCTGCTGCTTCTCTTCCTCCGGCAGTGCGCTGCCGGGCGTCCGGCCCGGCGGTGGGGTCCCGGAGCGCGCCGACACGTCGGTCGGCGCCCGATACGGTCCCACCGCTCGGGTACCCAATCGGCGCAACGCCGCCCACACGGTCACCTGGTTGGCCGAGATGACCGGTATGCGCAGTTCAGTCTCCGGCGGTGCGCCCGAGGCGGTGACCCGGGCCCCGCGCCGCGGGCCGGGTCCGCCGAGGAGGGAGACGTCGGGGAGGGAGACGTCCGCGCCGGCGCCGGCCTCACGGCGGGGGACGGGCACGCGACGGATCGTGGTGACGCCCGTGTTGACGACGGTGGGTCCAGGTGCGAACGTGGTCAATCCGCGCATCCCGGACCCACCGAGGACACCGAGACCCACCGGGGACTCCCGGCCACCCGGAGGAACGGCGGCCCATGACCATCCCCACGCTGCTCGTCCTGGACGCCGATCCGCCTCCCCGCCTCGGCCGGCTCACCGGCCGCGTCCGCGTCGAGCACGCCGACGCCTCGACGCTCGCCGAGCGGCTTCCGCACGCGGACGTGCTGCTGGTCTGGGACTTCACCTCCCACGCGGTCCGCGAGGCGTGGCCCGGTGAGGGCCCCCGGCCGCGCTGGGTGCACACCGCGAGCGCCGGCGTGGACCATCTGCTCGGTCCGGAGCTGGCCGCGTCCGACACGGTGGTCACCAACGCGCGCGGGATCTTCGACCGGTCGATCGCCGAGTACGTCGCCGCCCTCGTGCTGGCACTGGCCAAGGACCTGCCGAGGACGCTGGAGTTCCAGCGGGAGCGGACCTGGCGGCACCGGGAGACGCGCAGGGTCGCCGGGACCCGTGCCGTCGTGGTCGGCTCCGGGCCCGTCGGGCGGGCGATCGCCGGCACGCTCACGGCGCTCGGCGTCACCACCGCCCTGGTCGGTCGCACCGCGCGCGCCGGTGTGCACGACCCGGAGGACCTGGACCGGCTGATCGCCCGCGCGGACTGGGTGATCGCCGCCGCGCCGCTCACGGACCGGACCCGGGGCATGTTCGACGCCCGCCGCTTCGGCGTGATGCAGCCCTCGGCCCACTTCGTCAACGTCGGCCGCGGACAGCTGGTCGTCCAGGACGCGCTCGCCGAGGCCCTGCGCAGGCGCTGGATCGCGGGCGCCGCGCTGGACGTCTTCGAGACCGAGCCGCTCGGTCCCGACAGCCCGCTGTGGCGGGTCCCGGGGCTGGTCGTGTCCCCGCACATGAGCGGCGACACGGTCGGCTGGCGGGACGAACTCGCCGCCCAGTTCGTGGAGCTGTACGAGCTCTGGGCGGCGGGCGAGCCCCTGGTGAACGTGGTCGACAAGCGGCGCGGATACGTACCCGGACACTGACGCTCCCAGGAGGACGGATGTCCGAGCTCACCGAGCTGACCGCCGTGCGGCTCCTCGACGGCTACCGCAGGGGGGAGTTCGGCCCGGTGGAGGTGACCCGCGCGGCGCTGCGGCGGGCGGAGGCGGTCCAGCCGGAGGTGAACGCGTTCGTCCGGCTGCTGGCCGAGGACGCGCTGGAGCGGGCCGCCGCGTCCGGGGAGCGGTGGCGGCGCGGTGAGCCGTGCGGGCTGCTCGACGGGGTGCCGGTCACGGTGAAGGACCTCCTGCCGCTGCGCGGCGCCCCGACCCTGCGGGGCTCGCGGACGATCGACCCGGCGGGGCCCTGGGAGGAGGACGCTCCCTCGGTGGCCCGGCTGCGGGAGCACGGCGCGGTCTTCCTCGGCAAGACCACGACCCCCGAGTTCGGCTGGAAGGGCGTGACCGACTCCCCGCTCAGCGGCGTCACCCGCAACCCGTACGACCCGGCGCGCACCGCCGGCGGCTCCAGCGGGGGCGCGGCGGCGGCCGTGGCGCTGGGGGCGGGACCGCTGGCGCTGGGCACGGACGGCGGGGGCAGTGTCCGGATCCCGGCGGCGTTCTGCGGGATCTTCGCGCTGAAGCCGACGTACGGCCGCGTGCCGCTGTATCCGGCGAGCCCGTTCGGGACGCTGGCCCACGTCGGGCCGATGACGCGGGACGCGGCGGACGCGGCGCTGCTGATGGACGTGATCGGCGCGCCCGACTCCCGGGACTGGTCGGCGCTCGGGCCGGCGCCCGGCTCCTTCGCGGAGGGCATCGCGGGCGGGGTGCACGGGCTGCGGGTGGCGTACTCGCCGTCGCTGGGCGGACAGGTGGCGGTACGGCCGGCGGTCGCGGCGGCGGTGCGGCGGGCGGTGGAGCGGCTGGCCGGGCTCGGTGCGTACGTCGAGGAGGCCGACCCCGATTTCAGCGAGCCGGTGGAGGCCTTCCACACCCTGTGGTTCTCGGGGGCCGCCCGCGCGGTCCAGCACCTCACCCGTGACCGGCGGGGGCTGCTCGACCCGGGCCTGCGCGAGATCTGCGCGGCCGGCGCCCGGTACTCGGCGCTGGACTACCTGGCCGCGGCGGACGTCCGCACGGAGCTGGGCCGCCGCATGGGCCGCTTCCACGACACCTACGACCTGCTGGTCACCCCCACCCTGCCGATCACGGCGTTCGAGGCGGGCGCGGAGGTGCCGAAGGGGTCCGGCCACCGCCGCTGGACGGGCTGGACCCCGTTCACCTACCCCTTCAACATGACCCAGCAGCCCGCCGCGACCGTCCCCGTCGGCACCGACCCCGACGGCCTGCCCGTCGGCCTGCAGCTGGTGGCCGCCCGCCACCACGACGCCCTGGTCCTGCGGGCGGCGCACGCGCTGTACGAGGCCGGGGTCGCGCCCGCCGGGAGCGGGGCCCCCGCCCGCGGCGCCCGCGCGCCACGGGTCGTCACGGGAGTCGGCCAATTGGCCGGAATAACTCGCGTGGCTTCGGGTAGCCGCGCCGCCATGGCTCCACGGACAGGACAACCACCCGGACGACGCCGGGAGAACTCCGGACCCTCGCGCCGGTCACTGCTCGCGGGGGCCGCGGCGCTCGGCGCGCTGGGCGCCGCGGGCTGCTCGCGCGTGCCCACCGAGGCGAGCACGAACGGCGGTGACCTGCTGGACCGGCTCAAGGCGGCGGGCGTCGTCCGCCTGGGCATCGCCGGTGAGATCCCCTTCGGCTACATCGACAAGGACGGCGAACTCACCGGGGAGGCGCCGGAACTGGCCAAGGTCGTCTTCAAGCGCCTGGGCGTGGACCGGGTCCAGCCCGTGCCGACCGAGTTCGGCTCGCTGATCCCGGGGCTGAACTCCCAGCAGTTCGACGTCGTGGCCGCCGGGATGTACATCAACCCCGAGCGCTGCGAGCAGGTCATCTTCTCCGACCCCGACTACCAGATGCTCGACTCGTTCATCGTGCGCAAGGGCAACCCGCTGGGGCTGCGCTCCTACCGGGACGTCGTCGAGAAGAAGGCGAGGTTCGCCACCGGCACCGGGTACGCGGAGATCGCGTACGCGGTCGAGGCCGGGTACCCGGAGAGCGACATGCTGATCGTCCCCGACCAGGTCGCCGGGCTGAACGCCGTGGAGGCCGGGCGGGTGGACGTCTTCGCCGGTACCGCGCTCACCACCCGCGAGGTGGTGAAGAAGTCGAACAAGGCGGAGGTCACGGAGCCGTTCCGGCCGATCGTCGACGGCAGGCCGCACGTCGACGGCGGCGGCTTCGCCTTCCGGCCGACCGAGACGAGGCTGCGGGACGCCTTCAACGCGGAACTGCGCAAGCTCAAGGAGAGCGGCGAACTGCTCCGCATCCTCAGGCCGTTCGGTTTCACCGAGGCCGAGATGACGGACCTGACCGCGAAGGAGCTGTGCGGCGGATGACCTCGGGACTCTGGGAACTGGTACTGCGGGGCGTCTGGGTCACGATCCAGCTGCTCGTCCTCAGCGCGCTGCTGGCGACGGCGGTGTCCTTCGTGGCCGGCGTCGCGCGCACGCACCGGTCGCGGCTCGTCCGCTTCCTGGCGGGCCTCTACACCGAGGTGTTCCGCGGGACCTCGGCCCTGGTGATGATCTTCTGGGTGTTCTTCGTGCTGCCCCCGGCCTTCGGCTGGCAGCTGGTGCCGCTGTGGGCGGGCACGCTGGCGCTCGGCCTGACCTACGGGGCGTACGGCTCGGAGATCGTGCGCGGCGCGCTCGCCGCGGTCGACCCGGCCCAGCGTGAGGGCGGCATCGCGCTGAGCTTCACGCCCTGGCAGCGGATGAGGCTGATCCTGCTGCCGCAGGCGGTGCCGGAGATGGTCCCGCCGTTCTCCAACCTGCTGATCGAGCTGCTCAAGGGCACCGCCCTGGTGTCGATCATGGGCATGGGCGACCTGGCGTTCAGCGGCAACCTGGTGCGCCTGGCGCTGCAGGAGAGCGCGGAGATCTACACGTACGTCCTGCTGATCTACTTCGTGATCGCCTTCCTGCTGACCCGCCTGATGCGCGGGCTGGAGAAGAAGCTGAAGGCGGGCGTCGGCAAGGCGCCGGCCCGCACGCCCGACGTGGAGCCGAAGCGGCCCGGGGCCGCCACCGCGGGAGGTGCGGTCCGATGAACTGGGACTGGGGCGCGGTCGCCGACTTCATGCCGCACTTCTGGGACGGTCTGCTGGTCACCCTGCAGATCCTGGTCCTCGGCTCGCTGATCTCGTTCGTGCTGGGTCTGGTGTGGGCGCTGCTGATGCGGGTGCCGACGCGCTGGGTGAGCTGGCCGGTCGGGGCGGTGACGGAGTTCGTCCGCAACACCCCGCTGCTGGTGCAGCTGTTCTTCCTGTTCTACGTGCTGCCGGAGTGGGGCCTGACCCTCTCGGCGCTGACCACCGGCGTCCTCGCCATCGGTCTGCACTACTCGACGTACACGATGCAGGTCTACCGGGCCGGTATCGAGGCCGTGCCGGCGGGCCAGTGGGAGGCGGCGACGGCGCTGAACCTGCCGCTGCGCCGGACGTGGACCGCGGTGATCCTGCCGCAGGCCGTGCGCAGGGTGGTGCCCGCGCTCGGCAACTACGTCATCTCGATGCTGAAGGACACGCCGATGCTGATGGCGATCACCGTGCTGGAGATGCTCGGCGAGGCACGGCTGTTCGCCCAGCAGAACTTCCAGTTCACCGAGCCCCTGACGGTGATCGGCCTCGCCTTCGTCGTCATCTCCTACCTGGCCTCCCTTGCCCTGCGAGCCCTGGAGCGACGCCTTGTCCACTGACACCCACGCCCTGTCCGACGAAAAGCCCGGGAGCCCGGGGAGCACCGGCGAGCTGATCCGCCTGGAGCGGGTCACCAAGCGGTTCGGGGACCACACGGTCCTGGACCACCTGGACTTCTCCGTGGACGCCGGCAAGCACGTCACCCTGATCGGTCCGTCCGGCTCGGGCAAGACCACGATCCTGCGGCTGCTGATGACGCTGCTGAAGCCCGACGAGGGCACGATCACCGTCGACGGGGAGCGGCTGTTCCCCGCCCCCGAGAAGCAGGTCCGCGAGGTCCGCAAGAAGATCGGGATGGTGTTCCAGCAGTTCAACCTGTTCCCGAACATGACGGTGCTCAGGAACATCACCGAGGCCCCGGTCACCGTGCTCGGCATGTCCAAGGACGCGGCCGAGGAGCGGGCGCGGGAGCTGCTGGAGATGGTCGGGCTGAGCGACCACGTCGACAAGCACCCCGCGCAGCTGTCCGGCGGCCAGCAGCAGCGGGTGGCGATCGCGCGGGCGCTGGCGATGCGGCCGCAGGTGCTGCTGCTGGACGAGGTGACCTCAGCGCTGGACCCGGAGCTGGTCGCGGGCGTCCTGGACGTGCTGCGGGACATCGCCCGCTCCACCGACATCACCATGCTCTGCGTGACCCACGAGATGAACTTCGCCCGGGACATCTCGGACCAGGTGCTGATGTTCGACTCGGGCCGGATCATCGAGGCGGGACCCCCGGAGAAGATCTTCAGCGAGCCGGAGCACGACCGGACACGGGAGTTCCTCGGCGCGGTCCTGTGACCACGGGCCGTGCGCGGGCCGACGTCCCAGGTCCCCGCTCCGGCCCATTCCTCTGGCATATGCCAGAGGATCTGCCGCGCAGTTGGGAGGGCCGCCGTCTTGTCAACCCCCGCTTCCGCCGGGCCGCCCGACGGCTATCGTGGAGGGGATTCGCTGACCGGATTGCGGCCCAAGAGCGAGCGCAGGGGGAAACCGTGGCGCTGAGGCACGAGCCGACCGCCCCGCACCACTCGGTCCAGGACGCCCTGCGCGTCCTGGAGACGGTGGCGCGGCGCAGCACAGGAGTCACCGACACCGAACTCGCCCGCGAGACCGGCCTCGGCACGGAGCGGTTGACCGCGCTCCTGCGGATGCTGCGCCGCGAGGCCTACGTCGAGCAGACCGCCGACGGCCCGTACGTCGCCGGGCGGGCCTTCGCCCGCCTCGGCTCGGCCCAGGGGCACGAGGAGGCCCTGCGCGACAAGCTCCAGCACACCCTGGACCGGCTGCGCGACTCCGTGGGCGCCGCCGTCTACATCAGCCGGTACGTGGACGGCGAGGTCAGGGTCACGCAGTACGCCGACGGCCCGGCCACCCCGAGGGTGAACGAGTGGGTGGACTTCCGCTGCTCGGCGCACGCCACCGCGGTGGGCAAGAGCCTGCTCACCCAG
Organism: Streptomyces sp. Tu 3180; assembly: GCF_009852415.1. NCBI lineage: Bacteria > Bacillati > Actinomycetota > Actinomycetes > Kitasatosporales > Streptomycetaceae > Streptomyces > Streptomyces sp. Tu 3180. The sequence continues at coordinate 3,215,307 of NZ_WOXS01000002.1, forward strand.
CTCGACCACGACGGCCGGCGCGACCACCTCGCCCGGTACAAGATGGCCCGGCTCACCTCGCGCACCATCACCAGCGACAAGCTGCTGCTCTCCCGGCTGGAGGCGCAGCCGCCCACCGTGCCGGTCCTGGACCTCCAGGAGTACGCGGTCGGCACGGTCTGCGCGGCCGTCCCGATCACGGCCGGCTCCTCGGTGGGCTGCCTCGCCCTGTCCCTGCCGGTCCGGGACGCCCACCGGCTGCGCCGGGCCGCGGACGCCCTCAACCGCAACGCGGCCCCGGTGCTGCTCTCGCTGACGATCTAGGGTCCGCCCGTTCACCGCGCGGTGGTCGGGAGCACCCCCGGGGACCAGGTAGTATTAACCCCGTCGCCGCCCGCGGGAAGCGGGACGGCGGGAGTCATGCGCCGCTAGCTCAGTTGGTTAGAGCAGCTGACTCTTAATCAGCGGGTCCGGGGTTCGAGTCCCTGGCGGCGCACAGCGAAGGGCCTCTCGTGGGAGCGAGAGGCCCTTTTGCGTGCTCGTCCCCCGTGGGGCCGCCCGGCGTCCGGGCGACGCTCAGAAGGTGACGTCCGAGCAGGCGTAGAACGCGTTGCCCGTGTCGTGGACCGTCCACACCGCGAGGATGACGTGGTGCCCGCTCAGCCCGGACGGCAGCCGGCCACTGTGCGAGAGCGTCTGCGGCGGCCGCTGGCCGTTGTAGGGCACCGTCAGGAACGGGGTGAGGTTGAGGTCGGACCGGGACAGCCTGTGGTTCTGGTTCCAGCCCGGCTTGGTCACGTAGTACCGGAAGTCGGTGGTGGCGTGCATGGCCGTGAACTGCCACCGGAAGGTGTAGGTCTGCCCGCCGGTCACCCGGGTGGTGGGCCAGGCGCCGCCCGACGGGGTCGTCGGGCTGTCGAGCTGGGCGAACGGCGTGTTGTTGCCCGAGCAGATCTGCCCGTCGGCGGGGCCGGAGGCGGGGAAGCCCTTCGGGCCCTCGACGCTCTGCGGCTCCCACTGGATGGCACCGCAGTTGGGGACCGTGCCGTTCTGGCAGAGCTTCTGCCGGCTGATCGGCAGGTCGGTGTAGCCGTGGCCGCTGGCACCACCGGAGGAGAGCACGAGCGCTCCGGTCGTGGCCAGTCCCACCGCGGCTGCGTACAGCTTGGTCCGTGTGCGCATGCTGCCGCTCCTGGAGAACGTGGGGGAATGTGGTGAGGCGTGCAGGTAGGTCTAGACCAAGTCACAGAGTATGAGTGCGGACTGAACATGTCCATACCAATCACAGGACCCGTTCCCCGGTCGTTCACGGCCCCGTCTCCCCCCGCCCCGCGCAGAACGCCACCGTGAGGTCCTTCACCAGCACCTTGCGCTCGTAGTCGTCCAGCTCCACCAGCCCCCGCGTGGTCAGCCGGGTCACCGTGTCCTCCACCGAGTCCACGACCGAGGTCAGCACGCTCGCCCGGTGCTGGGCGTCCAGCGCGGCGATCCGGCGCCGGTGCATCGCCGCGGCCACCTCGGGCGCGTACTCCACCCGGGCCGGCCGCACCGCGAACACCTCCAGCCCCACCGGCGCGGCGTCCGCCGCCACCAGCCGGGTCAGCGCGTCCTGCGTCGCGTCCGCCGCGGCCCGCGACGCGCCCGGCGCCGCCACCGGCACCCGGAGCAGCGCCGCCTCGACGCACTCGCGCAGGTACCTCTCGTGGTCCTCGACCACCAGCGTCGCCCGCGCGGTGTCCCGCACCCGCCACACCACCAGGACGACCACCCGCAGCGCCACCCCGCTGCGGTCGGTCGCCGGCACCGGCTCGCTGCGCCAGTGCCGCAGCCGCACGTCGACCCGGCGGCGCAGCAGCAGCGGGTTGACCCACAGCAGCCCGGTCCGCCGGACCGTCCCCCGGTAGCGGCCGAACAGGCCGAGCACCCAGGCGCCCCCGGTCCGTCCGCGGGCCAGCCCGCCGAAGCCGAACAGCCCGAGGCCCCCGGCCGCCGCGTACGCCGCCCACTGCACCGGGCCGGGGCCGGCCGCGCCACCGCGCGCCGTGCCCCCGAACGCCTCGGCGGCGAACGGCGGCAGCGCCCCCGCCCACCACGAGGTGGCCGCACAGCCCGCCGCCCCGCACACCCCGGCGAGCACCCCGGCGACGCCGGGCAGCACCCGGGCGGGCCGCTCCACCAGCTCGGGGTCCACGCGGGGCACGGACGGCCGGGGCCGTGCGGCGGCCGGGCGCCGCGGGCGCGGCTGCTCCCCCGGCCGCCCGTCCGCCCGCCGCCCCGGCTGCCCCGGCCGCTCCTCCGGGTCCGGCCGGCGGCTGACGACCGCGGGCCGCAGCCGCACCGGCGCCGGGTCGGGATCGTCGCGGAACAGCAGGTGGACGGGGATCTCGGTGGTGGACCCGGTGTGGATGAGCCGGACCGGCCGGGGCGCCGCGGCACCGTCCGCGGGCGGCCCGGGCTCGGGGACGGGGGAAGTGGTCGTGGTCACGCGTGCCTCCAGCCTCCGCGCCAGATGCGTCACATCAGGGGTGATCGGGACCCGGGGCCGGGACCCGACGGGTCATGAGAAGAGCCGCCGCCAGGTCTCCGGGCCCGGGTGGCCGTCCGCCGCGCCGCCGCGCCAGCCCTGGGCGCGCTGGAAGGCCTCCACGCCGCGGCGGTGCGCCTCGCTCCAGCGCGGCCCCGGCTCCTGCGTGAAGTACCGGCCGAACCCCTTCTCCACCAGCCGCCGCCCCAGCCGGGCGACATGGGCGTTGTCGGCGCCGGGCCGCAGCAGCGCCCGGCCCGGATAGCCCGGCACCCCGTGCGAGGAGGGCGGGGCGGGCGGGGCGGACCTTCCGGCCGGGATGTCCCTGCCCCCGCCGGTCACCAGCAGGTCCCAGGTCAGCGGTCCCGGCAGCCCGTCCGCGGCGGCGCCCCGCCAGCCCTGGGCCTGCTGGAACGCCCGGGTCGCCCTGCGGTCCGCGTCCGTCCAGCGCGGTCCGGGGCCGACGGCGTAGAAGCGGGCCCCGCCGCGGCCGGCGAGCATCCGGCCGAGCTCGGTGACGTACCGGTTGTGGGCCCCGGGGCCGAAATACGCCGCTCCGGGGAACGGGGTCCGCACCGGTGCGGCGGGCGGCCGCGCGGCCTGCGGCCCGGGGCCCGCCGTCCCCTCGGCCACGCCCCTGTAGCGGTACGGGACGTAGCGCGCGGAGTGGTGCCAGTAGGCGTACGGGGTGGTCGTGCGGCGGGTCCGCGGGCGGGTCTGCTCGTAGGCCACGTAGGCGGTGCGCCCCGCGTTCGCCCAGCCGCCGAAGAGGACGACGTGGGACTCCCCGAAGGGGTCGGCCTGATTGTGGAACAGCAATGCGTCACCCGGCCGGAGTTCGTCCTTGGTGATTTTCTCCGCGTACTTCACGAGGCTGCCGGTCCATTCGTTCCCGGGCAGGCCCCACGCCATCGAGACATAACCCGAACAGTCCTGCCGGTAACCGTCCGACCAGTACGCGGACGTGCTGTACGGAACCCTTTCGGCGACCCATTTCCGGGCCCGTTCGACGATGGCCTCGCGGGTGGTCGCGGGCGCCCGGGCCGGGATCGCGGGCGGGGCCGCCCGACCGCCGGGGCCGTGCAGCGGAGCCCGCGGGCCCTGGGGGGTATCGGGCTCGTCACCTGCGAGAACGCGAGGAACGGCCGGGGCGGCCGGTGATCCGGCGGCGTGCGGGGCGGCGAGGGCGGGCGCCGCGTGCGCGCCGATCGCCGTGGCCGCCGCGGCGGCCACGGCCAGGGTCCGGTTCGCCGCCGGATGGCCGACGGAGCGGCCGGCCGGGGAATGCGGCAGCACGCGGCGCCAGTGCACACAACCGGGGCAGTCGCAGTCGCCCGCCGGATCGAATTCCTCGAATACCGGTGACCTCATGCGTCGCCCCTCACACTGTCGTCGAAAAACTCCGCGCCTGCGCACGACGGCAGTTTCGCAACTGTCTTCGTCACGCGCATGTTGACGGTCCGAACGATGTACGCGCGGCGGGCCGGCCGGGGGACGGCGTCCCCCGGGCGCCGCTCCCCGGGGCCGCGCCGGCGCCGGTGGTCGGGAGCACCCTCCGGGGTCCTGTAAGGTTGGGGTGTCAGCGCGCGCCGCTAGCTCAGTTGGTTAGAGCAGCTGACTCTTAATCAGCGGGTCCGGGGTTCGAGTCCCTGGCGGCGCACCGACAGGACGGGCTCCTCGTGCAGACGAGGGGCCCGTCGTTTTTTGGCCGGATCCCCTCTCGTGCCCATTGAGCGGATTCCCCTCGCCGCACGTACGGAACACCGGCCCCGCGCGCCTCCCCCAGAGGCCACAATGGACGCGTATGACCGGTGTACACCGTGTTTCGCACCTTGCGATCATGATGAGCACCGTAGAACCTGGGTTCTTCGAGTTGCTGCGGGTTCGCGGCGGTTGAGGGGGGCAGGAAACCGGTTGCCACGGCGCGGGGCGAGGGCCCCGTCCGCGGAGCGGTGCCGAGGGGGCATCATGCAACCGGAAGAGCGCTGTGCCATGTCTATAAGGTGTGGGTGACGTGGAGACAGCGGTTCACCACTGATACGTCCGTGAGGGGCGAGGGGGCCCGGACCGGACGGAAGGAAGCGACGAAACACGCGGCGGTGCCGCGTGTGGGGGGATGACTCATGACGTCGACACCGACGGGCGCCCGGAGGGACGACGACCCGTCCCAGACCACCCAGCTGAGGGTGCCCGCCCATCGGAACTGGAACACGGGCGCGTTCCGCCGGATCAAGAAGACGCTGCCGAAATACGACTACGAGCACTACAGCCGGCTCGCGGGGCCCCTCACCCAGCCGGACCCGAACAGGCCGTACAAGGTCCAGTACCGCTCGCTGATCTCGCAGGAGCCGCACCGCATACGCATCGCGCTGATGCTGGCCGCGGCCCCGGTGCTGTCGCTGGTGCTGCTGGTGTGGCTGCTGCAGCCCTCGCACTGGACCGAGCGCGACTACCCGGCGTTCGAGTGGCTGCCCGCCCTCGACGTCGTCATGCTCGTCTCGATCGGCCTGATCGAGTTCTTCCGCTGCATGAACGTGCTGTCGAACGCGCACGCCACCCTGGTCGCCCGCGACCCGATCCCGGTGGTGCCCGAGACCGGCACCCGCGTGGCCTTCCTCACCTCCTTCGTGCCCGGCAAGGAGCCGCTGGAGATGGTGACGAGGACCCTGGAGGCGGCCGTCAGGATCCGCCACCGCGGTCTGATGCACGTCTGGCTGCTCGACGAGGGCGACGACCCCGAGGTGAAGGAGGTCTGCGCGCGGCTCGGCGTGCACCACTTCTCCCGCAAGGGCGTCGCGAAGTGGAACCAGAAGAAGGGCCCGCACCGCGCCAAGACCAAGCACGGCAACTACAACGCCTGGCTCGACGCGCACGGCGACGACTACGACTTCTTCGCCTCCGTCGACACCGACCACGTGCCGCTGCCGAACTACCTGGAGCGGATGCTCGGCTTCTTCCGCGACCCGGACGTCGGCTTCGTCATCGGCCCGCAGGTGTACGGCAACTACGACAACTTCGTCACCAAGGCCGCCGAGTCCCAGCAGTTCCTCTTCCACGCGCTGATCCAGCGCGCCGGCAACCGCTACGGCTCGCCGATGTTCGTGGGCACCTCCAACGCCGTGCGCATCAAGGCGCTCAAGCAGATCGGCGGCCTGTACGACTCGATCACCGAGGACATGGCGACCGGCTTCGAGATGCACCGCGCCAAGAACCCGGCGACGGGGAGGAAGTGGCGCTCGGTCTACACCCCGGACGTGCTCGCGGTCGGCGAGGGCCCCAACGCCTGGACCGACTTCTTCACCCAGCAGATGCGCTGGTCGCGCGGTACGTACGAGACGATCCTCAAGCAGTACTGGAAGGGCTGGTACTCGCTCCCGCCGAGCAAGCTCTTCAACTACACGATGATGATCATCTTCTACCCGATGTCCGCCCTGAACTGGATCCTGGCGGCGCTGAGCTGTGCGCTGTTCCTGGGCCTGGGCGCCTCGGGTGTGAACATCGACCCGGCCGTCTGGCTCATGCTCTACGGCAACGCCTCCGCGCTGCAGATCGGCCTGTACGTCTGGAACCGCCGCCACAACGTCTCCCCGCACGAGCCGGAGGGCTCCGGCGGTGTGGCCGGCATGGTGATGTCCGCGCTGTCGGCACCGCTCTACGCGAAGGCGCTGATCGACTCGGTGCTGCGCAGGAAGAGCAAGTTCGTGGTCACCCCCAAGGGCGACTCGGCCAGCCCGGACACCTGGTTCGGAACCTTCCGGTACCACTGGTACTTCATCCTGATCTTCGCCGGCTCCATCGCCGCCGGCTTCGTCTACGGACACGCGCACCCGGCGATGGTCATCTGGGCCACGTTCGCCCTGCTGATCACCGCGGCGCCGATGTTCGCCTGGCGCCACGGCATGCGCCAGGACAGGAAGAAGCCGCCGGGCGCCCACGCCGCGGGCCGGCAGCAGGACGCCGAGGCGCCCCGGACGCAGCCGCTGCCGCAGATGCCGCAGCAGCACGCGCCGCACGCCCCGCAGGACCGGCCCAGCTGGGCCGGCGCGCACGGCGGACCGGGCGCCCCGGACGGACCGGGAGGCACCGGGCACGCCCCGGGCAACGACCAGACCATGCAGATCGCCCTTGGTGGACTTGGGGGACGTAAGGAATGACTGACCGTGCAGGCCGCCGTCGAGCCCGTCGGATCGCGATAGGCACGGCGGTGGTACTCGCGCTGGCCGGGATGAACGGGCCGTGGCTGTACCGCTTCGGCTCGGAGAAATACCACCAGTACAAGATCAACCAGCCCGAGTACAAAGCCGCCAACGGCAAGTGGGAGATCGTCGAGTTCCCCGAGGAGTACCGGCAGAACACCATCCACGCGGCGCTGCTGCGCACCGGCAAGGTGCTGCTCGTCGCGGGGTCGGGCAACAACCAGGACAACTTCGACGCCAAGCGGTACGACACCCGGATCTGGGACCCGGTCAAGGGCACGATCAAGAAGGTGCCGACGCCGACCGACCTGTTCTGCACCGGCCACACCCAGCTGGCCAACGGCAATCTGCTGATCGCGGGCGGCACCAAGCGCTACGAGAAGCTCAAGGGCGACGTGAAGAAGGCCGGCGGCCTGATGCTCGTCCACAACGAGAACCCGGACAAGCCGATCACCCTGCCCGCGGGGACGAAGTTCACCGGCAAGGAGAACGGCAAGACCTTCGTCTCGAAGGACCCGGTGCTCGTGCCGCGCGCCGAGAAGAACTTCGACCCGGCGACCGGCGAGTTCCTGGGCAACACCCCCGGCGTGGGCCGCATCTACGTCGAGGCGCAGAAGGAGGGCGCCGCGTACGAGACCGGCACCCAGGACAACTACAGGGTGCAGGGCCTCACCGGCGCCGACGCGCGCAACACGTACGGCATCGCCGAGAAGCTCGCCCTGGACAAGAAGGACTTCCAGGGCATCCGGGACGCCTACGAGTTCGACCCGGTCGCCGAGAAGTACATCAAGGTCGACCCGATGAAGGAGGCCCGCTGGTACCCGACGCTCACCACCCTGAGCGACGGGAAGATCCTCAGCGTCTCCGGCCTCGACGACATCGGCCAGCTGGTCCCGGGCAAGAACGAGATCTACGACCCGGAGACCAAGGAGTGGACCTACACCGAGAAGGTCCGCCAGTTCCCGACGTACCCGGCGCTGTTCCTGATGCAGAACGGCAAGGTCTTCTACTCGGGTTCCAACGCGGGCTACGGACCGGACGACGTGGGCCGCGACCCCGGCGTCTGGGACGTGGAGACCAACAAGTTCACCAAGGTCCCCGGCATGAGCGACCCCGACATGCTGGAGACGTCGAACACGGTGCTGCTGCCGCCCGCGCAGGACGAGAAGTACATGGTGATCGGCGGCGGCGGGGTCGGCGAGTCCCAGCTGGCCAGCGAGAAGACCCGCATCGTCGACCTCAAGGCCGACGCCCCGAGGTTCACCGACGGCCCCTCGCTGGACAAGGGCACCCGCTACCCGCAGGCCTCGATCCTGCCCAACGACGACGTGCTCGTCTCCGGCGGCTCCGAGGACTACCGCGGGCGCGGCGACTCCAACATCCTCGAGGCGCGGATCTACGACACCGAGAAGAACGAGTTCAGGCGGGTCGCCGACCCGCTGGTGGGCCGCAACTACCACTCGGGCTCCATCCTGCTGCCCGACGGCCGCCTCATGTTCTTCGGCTCGGACTCGCTGTTCGCGGACAAGGCCAACACCAAGCCGGGCAAGTTCGAGCAGCGCATCGAGATCTACACGCCGCCGTACCTGTACGGCGACCGCGAGCAGCCCGAACTGTCGGGCGGTCCGAAGACCGTCGAGCGCGGCGAGTCGGCCACGTTCACCTCGAAGGACGCCGCGCGCGTCGAGAACGTCCGCCTGATCCGGCCGAGCGCCACCACCCACGTCACCGACGTGGACCAGCGGTCGATCGCGCTGGACTTCGAGGCCGACGGCGACAAGCTGACCGTGACGGTGCCGGAGAACCGGAACCTGGTCCAGGCCGGCTGGTACATGCTGTTCGCCACCGACGGCGAGGGCACGCCGAGCAAGGCCCAGTGGGTCCGGGTGCCGTAGACCCCGAGACGGTGCGGGGGCGCCCTCCGGTCACGGAGGGCGCCCCCTTCCTCGTACGGCGTTGGCCCGAAACAATCTTGCCGGGCGCGCGGCACTGGTGTGACCTCGGTACGACGTTGCTGACGTGTGTGGTCAACGGTGGCGGGGGATACGGGAGATGGCCGAGTCGACCGCATCGGACCAGGTGGCCGAGGAGGCCCTCGCGGCCGCGACCGTCCAGGTCGCGGACGCCGACGGGCACATCGGCGGCCTGGGGGTGCTGATCGCGCCCACCCTGGTGCTGACGTGCGCCCATGTCGTGCTGGGCGCCTCACGGTTGCCCCTCGGCCGCGCCGAGCCGCCCGGCGCCCCCGTACGGGTCCGACTGGTCCTGGCGGCCGGTGAGGAGACCGAGGCCGTCGTGCGCGACTGGGTGCCGGTGCGCGAGGACGGCAGCGGGGACGTCGCCGTCCTGTCGCTGGCCCGGCCGCTCACGGGGGCGCGGCCGGTGCCGATGGTGGCGCCCGCCACGGTGTGGAACCACCCCGCGATGGTTTTCGGACTGCCGGACGACGGCACCGGGGGCGGCTGGCACACCGCCGTGCTGCGCGCCCGCACCGGCACCGGGCGGCTGCAGATGTCCCCGTCCGACGCGCACGCGGACCCGGTCCAGCCCGGCTTCAGCGGCTCGGCGGTGTGGGACCTGGAACTGGGCGCCGTGGTCGGCATCGTCGCGTCGATCTCGTCACCCCGCCGCGGGCAGAGCTTCTGCGTCCCGACCGGCACCGTCCTCGCCGAGGTGCCGGGACTGGCCGAACTGCTCGCGCCCGCCTCCCCCTTCCCGGGGCTGCGCCCGTTCACCGAGGAGAACAGCGCGCACTTCTTCGGACGGGACGAGGACGCCACGGCGGTCGTCGACCTGCTGTGCCCCGACGGGCTGCCGGAGGGCTGCGTGACGCTGACCGGGCCGTCCGGGTCCGGCAAGTCCTCCCTCCTGATGGCCGGGGTGCTGCCCCGCCTGCGGGAACGGGACGTGGAAGTGGTGACGCTGCGCGCCGAGGGCCGCCTGCCCGACGCCGACGCGGTCCGCGACGCCCTGGAACGCCACCGGTCCGGCCCCGGGACCGTGCTGGCCCTCGACCAGGCGGAGGCACTGCTGCTGCGCCCCGCGGACGACCTGCGCGAGCTGGTCGACCGCCTCCTGGACGCCTGCGCCCGGCCGGGTGTCGGCGTGCTCGTGGTCCTGCGCGCCGACTTCCAGGACGCGGCCCTGCGCCACCCGGAGCTGAGCCGGCTGACCGGCGGCGCCCCCGCCCACCAGCTGGGCCTGATGACCCGCGAGCAGCTGACCGAGGTGGTCCGGCTGCCGCTGCGGGCCTTCCCCGGCGTGGAGTACGAGAACGGGCTGGCCGACCGTCTCGTCGAGGACGCGGCGGGCCGGCCGGGAGCCCTGCCCCTGCTGGGGTTCGTGCTGAACACCCTGTGGGAACGGCAGACCGGCGGCCGGCTCCGGCTGGACACCTACCGCGGACTGGGCGGCGTGGGCGGCGTGCTGAGCAGCACGGCGGACTCGGCCTGGCGCCGCGCGCTGCGGGGCGCGCCGCCGGAGGCGGCAGCCGGTCTGCTCCGTGCGCTGATCCAGGTGCCGCCGGGCGGCACCACGGCCTTGCGGGCCCGGCTCGCCCGCCGCGACGCGGGCGAGGAGCAGTGGGCCATCGCCCGGCGCCTGGCCGAGGCACGCGTGCTGGTGCTCGGCGCGGACGCCGAGCGGGGCGAGACGGTCGAACTGGCCCACGAGGCCCTGATCGAGCACTGGCAGCCCCTGGCGGAGCAACTGGAGGGCGACCGTGCCTTCCTCACCTGGCGCGGGGAGCTGCGCTACGACCGGGCGCGCTGGTGGCGGGAGGGACGGCCGGACGGCGCCCTGCTGGAGGATCCCGCGCTCCGGGCGGCCGAGCAGTGGCTGGCCGAACGCGGTGACGAACTCACGGACGACGACCGGGAGTTCATCGCGGCGGGCGTCGCACTGCGGGAACGCAAACAGCGTGAGGCCGCGAAGTCCGAGCGGCGGCGGCGCTATCTGCGGTACCTGGGGGTGGGGGTCACCGCCCTGGCGGTCGTGGCGGCGTCGGTGGTGTCCGTGCTCTACCTGAACCTGCTGGAGGAGCAGCGCAGGCTGGCGTCGGACCGGCTGGCCCAGCAGGCGGCGACGTACGACGACGTGTCGCTGGTGACGTCCTCGTTGTTCTCCGCCGCCGCGTACCGCACCGACGCCCGCCCGGATGCGCGTTCGGCATTGCTGGCGCAGTACCTGCGGTTGCGGGACGTGGAGCGGATCGCGATGGAGAACCAGGAGGAGGTCGAGAGCGTCGCGCTCACCGAGGACGGCGAGCGCCTGTACGCGCTGCTGAAGAACGGCGACTTCCTGGACCTGGATCTGCGCGGGAAGGAGCGGCCCAAGACCGTTCTGCGCACGAAGCCGCGCGACAACGACCTGATCGCCACCTCACCCGACGGCCGCATCCTCGCTCGGGCCGGCGGCTGGGGCCTGATCTCGCTCGGTGTGCCGAAAACGGCGGACTCCGACACACGCGACCGTCGGACCCTCAAGCTGCGCGAGGGCAAGGACGTCGAGAAGAACCCTCGCGATCCCCACGACCTGCGCTTCGACGGTGACGGACAGCGGATCCTCGCCGCCGTCCCCCACGAGGGGGTGCTCGTGTGGCGCACCGGCGACGGCCGCCGCACGGGGCGCACGCTCGTCCCGCCGCGCGGCTGGGACGCGGCGCAGGCCTGGTTCGGTACGGACGGCACGGTGGTGGCGCGGATCGTGCCCGCCGACGCCGCACCGGACGACGCACGGGGCCGTCTGGTCTCCTGGGACCTGGACAGCGGAACGCTGCGCCGCCCCTGGGGCGAGCGGGCCACGGCCTCCGCGACCGTCAGCGGCAACGGACGCGTCCTGGTCACCTGCACCGAGCAGGGCGCCCTCGAGGCCTGGCGGCTGGGCAGCCGGCCGCGTCGCTTCCAGAGCTGGAGCAACACCGCGTTCCAGGGACTGTGCCCGCTGTACGCACCCCGCCTGGACGCCTCGGGCCGTTATCTGATCAATCCCACGGGCCGCATCGGCACCGATCTCGGCCGGGTGCGCTTCCTCGTCCTCGACCTGGAGAAGGGGTGGCCGGCCACCTTCGACACCCCCGCCGCCGCGGTCGAGGACCAGGCGGTGACCGGCCGCGCGTTCGCACCACCGGTCACCCTGGCCGGTCCTCCCGACGACCTGCGGGCCGCCGTCGGGGTCGGCGGGAGCATCGTCACCGTACGGGTCCGGCCCCCCACGCAGTTCGACGCCAACTCCCTCATCAACCGCATCCGCACACCGGACGGACCACACGACAGGATGGCGGTCGTCGACTCCGGCGGCACGGTACTGCAGCTCTGGGATCTGACCGGCCGGCGTTTCCTCACATCGGCACGGGCCTCGCAGCGGATGGCCGCCCTGTACGCCGCCTTCACCCCGGACGGACGGCGTGTGCTGACCGTCGCCGAGGACCAGCGCACGGTCCTCGTCTGGCAGATCACCGAGAAATCGGGCAGAACGGTGCTCACCGAGAAGCACGCACTGAAATTGGAGGCCCCGTCCGACCTCCACGCCGGCGGTCCGGACCCGCTCACCGGGCTCACTCCGTCCTGGATCACCATCGGCTTCTCCGACAGCGACCACGCCGTGGTCTCGGGCCTGTCGTACGTCTCCCGCTGGCGACTCGACAGCGGTGAGCTGGAGGGCGAGACGTTCCGGCCCTCCGTCCAGGAGCCGTACCAGCTCGCCAACGAGGCGGCGGGCACCTACGCGGGCGCCGTCCCGGGCAAGCCGCAGGCGATCGTGCGGAACGTCGACGGCATCGGTGTCTGGGACTTCGACAAGGGCGAGTTCACATGGGTGGTCAAGAGGGGGAACGGCCGGTCGATCCGGTGGATGGTCCTCTCCCCCGACGGCAAGCGGCTGGCCGTCCAGTACGCGGGTGGCCAGGTCCGCCTGTGGGACGTGGGGACGAAGAAGGAGACAGCCGTCCTGACCTACGACAGGGTCTACTGGCTCGGTCCGTTCCTGGACGGCCGTAGCCTCCACACCACCACCGAGGCCGGTGAGCAGTTGGTGTGGGACGTCACCACCGGCCGGGAGCTGTACCGCTACCACGTGGGATACGGCGCGGTGATCTCGCCGAGCGCCGACGGGAAGTCCCTCACCGTCGTCGACGGCTCGCGCGGCTCCGTCGTCCCGCTCGATCCCGAGCGGTGGATCGAGCGGGTGTGCGCCCTGGCCCAGAGGGAGCTGAACGACGGGGAGCGGGAGCTGGCGGCCGACCGCGGTGAGGTCGAGGACGTGTGCCCCGGCCGGTGACCCGGCGGGGTCAGTCGCCGGCCCCGGCGAGCTCCAGCGCGTACTCCTCCCACCACTGGCCCGCCTTGGGCCCGCCCTTGCACTCGCCGTCCGACTCGCCGGGCCGCTTCACCCACAGGTAGGCGTCGACCAGCGGGTCCGCGGTCTTCACCGTCGGCGTCTCGCCGAGCGCGCGGCCGGGCGGGTTGCACCAGCGCTCGTCCGCGGCGCCCTCGGTGTACGGGCCGTTGCCGTTGCGGCTGGTGTCGATGACGAAGGGCTTGTCGCCGACCTTGGCGGAGAGCTGCTTGCCGTAGGCGATGGAGTCCTCGGTGGAGTAGAAGTTGGAGACGTTCACCGAGAAACCGTCGGCCTGGTCGATGCCCGCCCACTTGAGCGGCTCGAAGATCTGGTCGGGGTTGCCCCAGCCGGCGTTGCCCGCGTCCAGGTACACCTTGGTGTTCTTCAGGCCCTTGAGCTTGGCGATCGCGCCCTTGAGGAGGTCGTAGCGCTCCTCGTGGAACTCCTCCGGGGTGCAGCCGTCCACCAGGTGCAGCACCGCGTCGGGTTCGAGGATCACGGTCGCCGGCCGGTCCCCGATGCCCTCGGCGACGTCGTCGACGAAGGCGCGGTAGGCGTTGCCGTCGGCGGCACCGCCCTGCGAGTACTGGCCGCAGTCGCGGTGCGGGATGTTGTAGAGGACCAGCAGCGCGGTGCGGCCCGCCTCGTCGGCGGCCTCGGTGAAGCCGCGGGCCTGCTCCCGGGGGTTCTCCGGGCTGATCCACTCGCCGACGGGCTGTTCGGCGATCCTGCGGAGCTGCCGGGCCTCCTCCTTCTTCCCGGCCTTCTCCAGCGCGGCGACCTGCCGTGCGGCGGTGCCGTCCGGGTTGACCCAGAAGGGATCGGACTCCTTCGGCTGCTGGGTGATCCCCGCGCCGGCCTCCGGCTCGTCCCCCTCGCCGTCGGAGGAGGAGCATCCCGTGATCAGCAGTGCCGCCCCCAGCACCACCGCGGACGCCCGCCTCCCGGCGAACGCCCCGACCCCCCTGCTGTCGTACATCCAACCCCCCTTGGGTGCACTTGTTCCAAGTGTTTTGAGCCCCAATCCTGGCATACGTCCCGCGCCACCCACGAGGCCGAGCCCGGGTTGTCCACCAGCTGTTACAGCCCGGTTTCCCCGGGCGGGCCCGCGCGGTGCCGGGAGCGCCGGAACGGCGGGGTCACCTGCGGCCGTCACGGAACGCGACCGGCCCGGGACTTGGTGTTCGTCGACCCCCTGGGCCCGGGCGCGCCTTTCGTTCTGAAGTCGTGCCCACCGGCCCCCGCCGGGCCGCGCCCGGCCGGTGCCCCGTCCGTCATGGACCTCCGTGGCCTCCCGCGCGCTCGCGGGCCACTCCCGCGGCCCGTGCACGCGCGGTCGGGGGCCGGCCCGGTCGGCGGCCTCAAGGGGGGGAGCGGGTCGCCGGCCGGGCCGGGCGGTGGCGGGCCGTCGTGCGGTGGCTCAGCGGGTGGTCGCGGTCAGGAGTGCGGCCGCGGTACCGGCCTCTCGGTCCCCGTCCCGGGCGGGCTCCCGGCCGCGGTACCGGTCAGCGCTTCGGTCACGCGCCGGGTGGGCGCCCCGGTCGACGTCCCGGTCAGGTAGGCGGAGACGATCACGTTGGCCGTGTAGCCGCCGCTCGCCCGGTCGAAGCCGCCGCCGCAGGTGACCAGCCGGAGTTCCGCCCGGCCGGCGCGGCGCGGCCCGTAGGCCTGCCGGGCGTCGAAGTGGTCCCGGTCGACGACCTGGACGTCCTCGACGGTGAACTCGGCGACCCGGGCGTCCGCGCGGACCACCCTGATCCTCTGGCCGGGCCGCAGCGTGCCCACCCCGTGGAAGACGGCGGGCCGGGTCTCGGTGTCGAGGTGTCCCACCATCAGCGCGGTGCCGGCCGCCCCCGGCGCCGTCCCGTGCGCGTACCAGCCGACCACGCCCGGCTGGTCGAACGGCGGCGCATCGGGCGCCCCGCGTTCGTCCAGGCCGCGGGCGACCACCGGCGCCTGGACGCCGAGGGCGGGGATGTCGATGCGCTGCGGCGGCGAGGCGCCCAGGGGGCGGTGCGCCGGGGGCAGTTCGACCTGGGGCGGGCGTCCGGCGGCCGCCATGTCGCCCGTGGTGGGCCCGGAGGTCCCGGACGGGACGTCGGTCACCTCGCGCCCCCACAGCCACAGCCCCAGCAGCAGCACCAGCCAGGCCAGGCCGGCGAGCAGCCGTCCGGTGCCGGACGGGGAACGTTCCTGCGCCTCCATGGTCAGCCCGTTCCGCCGCTGCGCCGGACGTGGTCGCGCACGACGGCCACCGCCGCGGCCCCCACGAGCACCAGGCCGATCACCGTCTGGGCCGTGCCGGGCCCGTCCGCGCGGGGGGTGCCGGTGGCCATGCGCGCGGTGGCGCCGCCGCCGGCGTCGACGGGGGCGACGGGCGAGGCCGGCGCGACCGGCGCGGCGGGGGCGGCCGGTCGCCCGGAGGGGGCCGAGGCGGCGGCGGAGGGGGCGGTGGACCGGGTGGCGAAGGGGGCCGCCGCCGCGCCGGGCTGCTTCTTCCGCGCGGGGGCGGGGGCGACCCGGAGGGTGCCCCCGCGCTCGGTCTCGCCGCAGTCGACCCTCACCTCGTACGTCCCCGCGGCGAGCGAGGACCGTACGCGGCTCTCGCCGACGAGGGCGCCGCCGGCGGTGGTGAGCCGGACGTCCGAGACGAACGCCGGTGACACGGCGACCGCCGTCCGCCCGGCGCACCCGGCCGCCCTGACCGTGACGTCGGTGCCGGGGGCGGGGACCGCCGGGGTCACCGACACGCCCCCGCCGTCCGCCGCGTACGCCACGGGTGTGAGGACGGCGACGGCCAGGGCGCTCGTGCAGAGAGGGAGTCGCAGGGAGCCCATCGTGAACCTCCAGACACCTGGAGCGTCCCCCGCGGGCCGCGGCACCGCACCCTCGCGGCGCCGTGATTGCTCCGTCCGGGTGGCGCCCCGGGCGGTGGGGTGCGCACCCGGCGCCGGGAGGTGTGCGGTGCGGTTACACGAGGTCGACGAGGTCCGCGATGGAGTCCACGACCTTGGACGGCCGGTAGGGGAAGTGCTCGACCTGCTCCGGCAGGGTCAGGCCGGTGAGCACCAGGAACGTCTGCATCCCGGCCTCCATGCCGGCCAGCACGTCGGTGTCCATGCGGTCGCCGATCATCGCGCTGCTCTCGGAGTGGGCCCCGAGGGTGTTGAGCCCGGTGCGCATCATCAGCGGGTTGGGCTTGCCCGCGAAGTACGGCTGCTTGCCGGTCGCCTTGGTGATCAGCGCGGCCACCGCGCCGGTCGCCGGAAGCGGCCCCTCGGCGGAGGGGCCGGTCTCGTCGGGGTTGGTGCAGATGAAACGGGCGCCGTCGTTGATGAGCCGCACGGCCTTGGTCATGGCCTCGAAGGAGTACGTGCGGGTCTCGCCGAGGACCACGTAGTCGGGCTCGTGGTCGGTGAGGACGTAGCCGATGTCGTGCAGCGCGGTGGTCAGACCGGCCTCGCCGATGACGTACGCGGAGCCGTTCGGGCGCTGGTCGTCGAGGAACTTGGCGGTGGCGAGCGCGGAGGTCCAGATGTTGTCGATCGGCACGTCCAGGCCCATGCGGCGCAGCCGGGCGTGGAGGTCGCGCGGGGTGTAGATCGAGTTGTTGGTGAGGACCAGGAAGGGCCTGCCGGACTCGCGGAGCTTCTTGATGAAGGCGTCGGCGCCGGGGATCGGCACCCCCTCGTGGATGAGCACCCCGTCCATGTCGGTGAGCCACGACTCGATGGGCTTGCGGTCTGCCATGTGCGGGATCTCCTGCCGTACGCGGTCATCCGTGCGCTCCAGCCTAAACAGACCGGGATCTTGAGGGAACGGGCGAGGGTCCCGGCCCGTGGCGAACCGTCCGGCGCCGCCGACGGGCCGCCGGCGGGACCAGGTCCCCGCCGGCCGTGCGGAGGGCGAAGCCGCCGTGGACGCGGGGCGGCGAGGAGAGCGGCTGCCGCCGGCGGCCGGGGGAGGCGGAGAGGGACGAACGCCTTCGTCCGGCGGTGGCGGTGTGCCGGGGGCGACGTCTGCGCCGGGCGGCGCGAAAGTGGCGCGATCGCGCGTTGCCGCCCTGCCGCGCGGGCCGCAGCCTGAGATGCGGGAGCGCTCCCACAGCACCGGCTCCCCCAGCGTTCCCGAGTGTTCCGAGTGTTCCGACGCCTCCCGGCACACGGAGAGAAGCGAAAGAAGGACACCATGGATTGTCATATGCATGCCTATAAGGCGTGGCGCCGCCTGACGCTCGTTCTGGGCACCCTCGTCGCGGTGCTGCCGGCCCTCCTGCTGACCGCCCTCACCCCGTCGCCCGCCGCGGCGGCGGACGCGTCCACCGTCCCCCTGCCCTCGCTCAGCGCGACCACCACCCAGGTCGCCTCCGGACTGAGACGGCCCACCGCCCTCGTCGCCCCCGACGACGGCACGGACCGGCTGTTCATCACCGAGAAGTCCGGCACCGTCCGCGTCTACCACCCGGACACCGGCCTGGCCCGCACCCCGCTGATCGACATCACCCCGGCCGTGGACGAGTCGGGCAACGAGCGCGGCCTGCTCGGCATCGCCCTCCCGCCGGACTTCGCCGACAGCCGGGACCTGTACCTGGCGTACACGGCGCTGCCCGACGGCGCGGTCACGCTCGCCCGCTACCGGCTCGACGAGTCCCGCCTGGAGGTCCTGCTCTCCCAGGAGCACGCCGAGTACAACAACCACAACGGCGGCCAGCTCGCGTTCGGCCCCGACGGCCACCTGTACTGGAGCATCGGCGACGGCGGCGGCTCCGGGGACCCCTTCCGGGCCGGGCAGCGGCTGGACACCCTGCTGGGCAAGATCCTGCGCATCGACGTGAGCCGCTCCTGCGCCCCGCTCGCCTACTGCGTCCCCGGCGACAACCCCTTCGTCGGCACCCCCGGCGCCCGCGGGGAGATCTGGCTGTACGGGCTGCGCAACCCGTGGCGGTTCTCCTTCGACGGCGCCGACGGCTCGATGTGGATCGGTGACGTCGGCCAGGGCCACTGGGAGGAGATCGACCACCTCGCCCCCGGCCGGGGCGGGCTGAACCTCGGCTGGTCCTGCTACGAGGGCCTGGAGAAGTTCAGCGGCGGGGACTGCGCGGCCGGCGAGGAGCACACCGAGCCGGTCTTCACCTACTCCCCGTACACCGGTGGCTGCTCGGTCATCGGCGGCCACGTCTACCGGGGCCGGCAGTACGCCGGCCTGGTCGGCGGGACGTACATCGCCACCGACTACTGCTCCTCCACCGTCTGGGCGCTGCGCCCCGACGGCCGGGGCGGCTACGAGCAGGCCGAGATCGGGGAGATGCCCACCCAGGTGACGTCGATCGGCACGACCGCCGACGGGGAGTTCTACGTGGTCAACGACCTGCCCGGCGGCCTGCACCGGGTGTCGTTCGCGCGGGAGGAGCCCACCTGCCGGGTGGACCGCAAGGTGACCGCCTGGGGCACCGGCACGACGGTCGACCTCACCGTCACCAACACCGGTGACGCCCCGGTGAACGGCTGGACGCTGGAGTTCCCGCTGGCCTTCGGGCAGACCGTGGTCTCCGACTGGAACACGGACCTGACCCAGCTGAGCAACACGATCACGGCGGTCAACGCCCCGCACAACGCCACGATCGCGCCCGGCGCGAGCGTCACCCTGGGCTATCTCGCCGGTCACACCGGGGACGCGTCGCCGCCGCCGCGGTTCATGCTCAACGGGGACGCGTGCGCCGTCGGCCGCTGAGCGGTGCCGGCGCACCGGGGCCGAGCCGTCCTCTCAGGCGTCCCCCCGCCCGAACAGCGGCGCGAGCAGCAGCTGGGCCGCGCCCTCCGCGACCCCGCGCGTCCCGCCGGGCGCGATCCGCACCGGCACGGCGGCGTCGCGCCCGCCCTCGCGCCGGGCGCGGGCGTCGAGGACGGCACCGACCCCCCGGACGAACACCTCGGGCGCGGCGGCGACGGTACGGCCGCCGAGCAGGACCAGGTCGATGTCGAGCAGCCCGGCGAGGTTGGCGGCGCCCGTGCCCAGCACCCGGGCCGCCTCGGCGAGGTCGCCGCGGGCGACGGCGCCCAGGCACAGGGCCTCGACGCAGCCGCGGGCGCCGCAGGTGCAGGGCGGCCCGTCGAGCTGGACGACCTGGTGCCCGAACTCGCCGGCGCCGGTGCGGGCGCCCCGGTGCACGCTGCCCCCGATCACCAGCCCGGCCCCCAGCCCCGTACCGAGGTGCAGGTAGGCGAAGGAGCCGCCCTCGCCGCCGACCGCGAGGCCGAGCGCCGCCGCGTTGGTGTCCTTGTCGACGACCACCGGCACCGTCGCCCCCAGCCGCCGCGCCAGCGCGTCCCGCAGCGGGAAGCCGTCCCACTCGGGGAAGCCGGTGACCCGGTGCAGTACGCCCCGGACGTGGTCGAGGGGGCCGGGGAGGGCCACCCCGAGGCCGAGGAGGGTGGGGGCACCGGCGAGGGCGGTCGGCCCCCGCGACGGCCGCGGCACGTCCGCCACCGGACCGTCGGGCGGCGGCGGTGCGCTCGCCTCCGGACCGTCGGACGGCGGCGGCACGTCCGCCCCCGGCGGCCCCTCGGACGGCCGCAGCACGTCCGTCACCAGTGCCTCCGCCGCCCGTGCCACCCCCGCCACCACGGCCTCCGCGCCCGCCCCCAGGTCCAGCGGGGACCGCCGCTCCCCCACCACGGTGCCCTCGAGGTCGACCAGCACCGCCCGCAGCTCGTCGCGGTCCAGGTGCACGCCGACCGCGTGCCCCGCCTCCGGGACCAGCCGCAGCACCGTGCGCGGCTTGCCGCCGGTGGAGGCGCGGCGCCCGGCCTCGGCGGCGAGGCCGTCCTCCCGGAGCCGGGCGGTGATCTTGCTGACCGCCTGCGGGGTGAGGCCGGTCCGCTCGGCGAGTTCGAGTCTGCTGATGCCCTCCGCGCCGGCCGTGCGCAGCAGGTCGAGCACCAGGGCGGTGTTGTGGCTGCGCAGGGCGAGCAGGTTGGCGCCGCCCGTCGCGCCCCGGATGCCGCCGCCCGGGGTGACCGTCCCGTCGTTCGTCCTGTTCACGCCGCCCATTGTCCCCGGCGCTTGCGCTTTGGCAACAGCGTTGCGAAAGTAGACGCATGACTGGTACTCCCCCCGGCGCCCCCCTGCGCGTCGGCCTCGTCGGCTACGGCCTCGCGGGCTCCGTGTTCCACGCCCCGCTGATCGCCTCGACCGAGGGCCTCGCGCTCGACACGGTGGTCACCTCGAACCCCGAGCGGCAGCAGCAGGCCCGCACCGAGTTCCCGGACGTCCGCGTCGCCGCGACCCCGGACGAGCTGTTCGGCCGTGCCGACGAGCTCGACCTGATCGTCGTCGCGTCGCCGAACAGGACGCACGTCGCGCTCGCCACCACCGCCCTGAAGGCCGGTCTGCCGGTCGTCGTGGACAAGCCGATCGCCGGCACGGCGGCCGAGGCGCGCGAGCTGGCGGCGCTCGCCGAGGAGCGCGGCCTGCTCCTGTCCGTCTTCCAGAACCGCCGCTGGGACAACGACTTCCTCACCCTGCGCAAGCTGCTCTCCGACGGCGCGCTCGGCGACGTGTACCGCTTCGAGTCCCGCTTCGAGCGCTGGCGGCCGCAGCTCAAGGGCGGCTGGCGGGAGTCGGGCGACCCCGCAGAGATCGGAGGTCTGCTCTACGACCTCGGCAGCCACGTCGTCGACCAGGCACTCGTCCTGTTCGGCCCGGCGACCGCCGTCTACGCCGAGGCGGACGTCCGCCGCGAGGGCGCGCGGACCGACGACGACACCTTCATCGCGCTCACGCACGCGAACGGCGTCCGCTCCCACCTCCACGTCTCCGCGACCACGGCCCAGCTCGGCCCGCGGTTCCGCGTCCTGGGCTCGAGGGCCGGCTACGTCAAGCACGGACTCGACCCGCAGGAGGCCGCCCTGCGCGCCGGCCTGCGTCCCGGCGCGACGGGTGCCGGCTGGGGCGTGGAGCCCGAGGAGCTGTGGGGCCGCGTCGGCTCCGGCGAGTCCCCGGTGACCGGCGGCGGACGCCCCGAGCCGACCCTGCCGGGCGACTACCCCGCCTACTACGCGGCCGTGGCGAAGGCCCTGCGGGAGAACGGCCCCAACCCGGTGACCGCGCGGGAGGCGGCCGCCGCCCTGGACGTGCTGGAGGCGGCCCGCCGTTCGGCCCTCGAGAAGGTGACGGTGACGCTGTGACGACCGACCAGTCCCGCGAGCCGGAACCCGTCCCGAGCGTGGAGGAGCTGGAGGCGCAGGAACGCCGCCTGGTCTTCCGGCGGTTCACCCACGACGACGCGTGGGCGCTCGGCTCCCTGCTGGTGGAGATGGCGCGCGAGCGCCGGGCCCCCGTCGCCGTCGACATCCACCGCGCGGGCCAGCAGCTCTTCCACGCGGCACTGCCCGGCTCGGCGCCCGACAACGACGCCTGGATCGCCCGCAAGCGCCGGGTCGTGGAGCGCTACGGCTGCGCGTCCTACCTGGTGGGCGCCCGCCACCGGGCCAAGGGCACCACGTTCGAGGAGTCCTCGCGGCTGGACCCGGACGCGTACGCGGCGCACGGCGGTTCGTTCCCGATCACCGTCGAGGGCGTGGGCGTGATCGGTGCGGTGACGGTCTCCGGCCTCCCCCAGCTCCAGGACCACCGCTTGGTGGTGGAGGCACTGGAGCGGTTCCTGGACGGCCACCGGTAGGGCCCGGCCCCCCGTCCGGCCGCGCCGGGGATTACCGGCGCCCTGCGCGCGGTTGGTGCCTGCCGTAGGCGTGATCGGCCACGGCAGGTACCACACCCCGTCACGGAGGGACCAGGAACCGATGAGCGACACCGCGGGCATCCCGAAGCAGAGCATCGGCCGGTACGGCATCTGGAGTGTCGGACTGCGTTCGGAGGATCCCTCCCGGCGCGGCGAACTCGCCGAGTCGGCGGCCGAGTTGGAGGAACTGGGCTTCGGCGCCGTCTGGCTGGGCGGCAACAGCGCCGCCCGCCACGCGGTGCCGCTCGTCGAGGCGACCTCGGCGCTCACCGTCGGCACCAGCATCCAGAGCATCTGGCAGTACGAGGCGGAGGAGGCCGCCGCGGGCTTCGCCGAGCTGGAGGCGGCCCACCCGGGCCGTTTCCTGCTCGGCCTCGGCGTCAGCCACGCCAAGCTCGCCGACCGGTACCGCCGCCCCTACTCGTCCCTCGTCGCCTACCTCGACGCGCTGGACGCGGCCGGGGTCCCGGCCGGCCGCAGGGTCGTCGCCGCCCTCGGTCCGAGGACCCTGGAGCTGTCCCGCGACCGGACGCTCGGCGCGATCCCGTACCTGGTCACCCCGGAGCACACCGCGCAGGCCCGCGGCCTCCTCGGTGAGGCCCCGCTGCTGGCGCCCGAGCTGAAGGTGGTCCTCGAGCCGGACCCGGCCCGGGCCCGCGCGCTCGCCCGCGCGAGCCTGGCCCCGTACCTCGCGCTGCCCAACTACACGAACAACTTCCTCCGCCTGGGCTTCACCGAGGACGACCTGGCCGACGGCGGCAGCGACCGCCTGGTCGACGCGGTGTTCGCGTGGGGCGAGGAGTCCAGGATCCGCGACCGCGTCGACACCTTCCTCTCCGCGGGCGCGGACCACGTGGCCCTGCAGATCGTCGACGACCGGCCCCGCGACTCCCTGCCCCGGGAGGGCTGGCGCCGCCTCGCCTCCCTGCTGGGGTGAGCCGGCCGGCCACGGGGCGCGGGCCGCGTCCCCGTGCGGCCCCGCCGCACGGGCGCGGCCGGCCGCGGGCGGTCCGCGGCCGGCGGCGCCCCGCGGCCGCCCCGCCCACCCGGCGGAGCGCTACGCGTCCTTGAACTCCTGCCGCTGCCGCCCGAGTCCGTCGATCTCCAGCTCCACCACGTCCCCGGCGCGCAGGAACGGCTTCGGCTCCGGCTGTCCCAGCGCCACCCCGGCCGGCGTACCGGTGTTGATGACGTCCCCCGGGTACAGCGTCATGAACTGGCTGACGTAGCGCACGACTTCGCCCACCGGGAAGATCTGCTCGGCGGTGGTGCCGTCCTGCCTGAGCTCGCCGTTGACCCAGAGCCGCAGGGACAGGTCCTGCGGGTCGGCGATCTCGTCGGCGGTGACCAGCCACGGTCCGAGCGGGTTGAAGGTCTCGCAGTTCTTGCCCTTGTCCCAGGTGCCGCCCCGCTCGATCTGGAACTCCCGCTCGGAGACGTCGTGCGCGACGGCGTACCCGGCGACGTGCGCGAGCCCCTCCCGCGCCGACTCCAGGTACCGCGCCGTGCGCCCGATGACGACGGCCAGTTCGACCTCCCAGTCGGTCTTGACCGACCCGCGCGGCACCAGCACCGTGTCGTCCGGGCCGACGACGGTGTCCGCCGCCTTGAAGAAGACCACCGGTTCGGCGGGCGGCTCGGCGCCCGTCTCGCGCGCGTGGTCGTGGTAGTTGAGGCCGATGCAGACGATCTTGCCGATCCGTGCCAGCGGCGGCCCGATCCGCAGCCCCGTCCCGTCCAGCGCGAGCAGTTCACCGGTGTCGGCGGCGGCCCGGATCCGGCCGAGTGCCGCCTCGTCGGCGAGCAGCGCCCCGTCGATGTCCGCGACGAGACCCGAGAGGTCCCGCAGGACCCCGTCGGCGTCGAGCAGCGCGGGCCGCTCCCGTCCCGCCGTACCGACTCGCAGCAGCTTCATGATCACGTCTCCCTCGATCGCGGGCCCGCCGATGCGCACGGCCCGGGTGCGGCGAGCACGCGCAGCCATCGGAGGACTGGTCGATCCTCCAAGGCGAACGTCCGCCGTGCAATACCCCGTTCACGTGCTGGACCGCACCGGCGGGCCCGCGCACGGTGCGGTCCC
Organism: Streptomyces sp. Tu 3180; assembly: GCF_009852415.1. Lineage (NCBI taxonomy): Bacteria > Bacillati > Actinomycetota > Actinomycetes > Kitasatosporales > Streptomycetaceae > Streptomyces > Streptomyces sp. Tu 3180. The sequence continues at coordinate 3,239,162 of NZ_WOXS01000002.1, forward strand.
GGGCCGTCACCGGTACAGGACGGCCCGCTCCACCACGCTCCACGTCGTGCTGGTGACCACGTACAGCGCGGCGGCCAGCGGCACCACGGCCACGGTGATCAGCGTCAGGAAGGGCATGAAGGGCATCGCCCTGGTCATCGCGGCCGTTCCCGGCACCCGCTCCCCGCCGTCGCCGCCCGCCGTCAGGGGCGGGTGCGCGGCCATCGTCCGCTTCGTCAGCCGGTAGCTGAAGACGGCCACGACCGCGACGAGCGCGAACAGCCCGGCGTAGACGAGTCCGGCCTCCCCGAACGGTCCGCCCGCGCGCAGCGCGTCGGCCCACCGCCCGCCCAGCGGCGCGGCGAACAGCTCGTGCCCGAGCAGTCCGTTGGGGCGGCCGCCGACCGTCCCGCTGGAGAACAGGTGGTACAGCAGGAAGAACGCCGGCAGCTGGAGCAGGCTCGGCAGGCACCCGGACAGCGGCGACACCTTCTCCCGCGCGTGCAGGTCCAGCACGGCCCTCTGGAGCTTCTCGGGGTTCCCGCCGTGCCTGCGGCGCAACTCGGCGATCTTCGGCTGGAGCGCGGCCCGGGCCCGCTGGCCGCGCGCGGCGGCCCGGGACAGGGGGTGGACGAGGAGCCGTACGAGCGCGGTGAACAGGACGATCGCGGCGGCCGCCGCGGATGCGCCGAACAGCGGCTGGAGCAGGTCGGCCAGGTGCTCGACCAGGCTGGCGAAGACGGACATGGGTGAGCCCTCCGGGGGTCTCGTCGTGCCGGAAGTAGGTGCGGAACGGCGGCATGACGACCCGCAGCGGGGCGTGGTGAACGTACGGGAGGTGCCCTACGCGGCGGTCGCCGGGAGGGCGTGCCCCGGGGCCCGGGGTCTGGTGCGCCCCCTGGCGTCGGGGTCGCGCTGGGGCAGGAAGGCCGTACGCCGGTCACGGTCGCGCATGGCCGTGCGCACCCGGGTGGGCGGGACGGCGGGCGCGCAGCGGGCGAGGACGAGCGCGCAGGCGGCGAACGCGGCACCGGCCGCGGCGGTCGCGGCGAGCGCGACGTCGGCCACGGAGAGCCCGCCGGCGGCGGGCGTCAGCAGCAGGACGACCTGGACGAGGGGCAGGAGCACGGCGACGAGCCGGACCGTCCGTCCGCGCATCGCTCGCCCCCTCCCCCGCTCGTCTCCTCTGTCCTCCTCCGCCTTCTCAGGCCGGATCGATCTCGACGGGCTGCAGCAGCCGCTTCGGCTTGAGCAGGGCCCGGCTGACCGGATCCGCCGGGTCCGGATCGAGTCCGGGTCCCGGCAACACCTCAACGTCCGGCACGGGCACGATGGTTCCGCAGGCCGGGCACTCGCCGTACGGGCCGAGTTCGGTGCCGCAGTCGGCGTGCCGGAAGACGCGCAACCGGACCCGTGTGATGTGCTCGCGCCCCCACAGCCCGAGCGCCCGCAGGGTGGGCCACAGCGCGGTCCCGCGGTCGGTGAGGACGTACTCGTCCCGCGGCGGCGACTGCTGGTACCGGCGCTTCTCCAGGATCCCCTGCGCGGTCAGCGTCCGCAGGCGGGCGGCGAGGACCGCGCGCGGGATGCCCAGGTGGACGAGGAAGTCGTTGTAGCGCCGCACGCCGTAGAACGCGTCGCGGATGACGAGCAGCGTCCAGCGTTCCCCGATGACCTCGAGGGCGCTCGCGATCGAGCACTCCTGCGTCGCGTAGTCCTTGCCCAGTGCCATGTCGTCCACTGTAACCACTTTTCGCACCCTTGGTTCAATGACCGAACCCAGGATGCTACGGTGGGCCGCCCAGCCAGGTTCAATGAACGAACTCACTCGTTCCGGAAGCCTTCGCCCCCGGCGAGCCGATCCCGCAGAGGACCCCGACCGACATGACCGGCACCGACTCCTCCCCCGCGACCACGCGGACCGACGCCCCCGCGGCCGTACGGCCGGACACCCCCGCCCCCCGCCAGGACCCGCCCCCGCGCCCCGGCGCCACCCTCGCCCTGACCAGCGCCGCCACCGCCGTGGCGCTGATGACGTACACCGCGCCGATCGTCACGCTCCCCGACACCGCGGCCGCCCTGCACACCCCGCTGTCCGCCCAGGCCTGGCTGCTCAACGGCACCCCGCTGGGCCTCGCCGCCCTGCTCCTGGTCGCCGGCAGCCTCGCCGACGACCACGGCCGCCGCCGGATCTTCGTCTCCGGCACGCTCGCCCTCGGCGTCACCACCGCACTGGGCGCCCTCGCCACCACCACCTGGCTGTTCACCCTGGCCCGTGTCGCCCAGGGCGCGGCCAGCGCGGCACTGCTGGCCAGCAGCCTCGGCCTGATCGTGCACGCCTTCCCGACACCGGCCGGCCGGCTGCGGGCGACGGGGGTGTGGGGCGCGTTCGTCACCGGCGGCATCGCGGTGGGCCCGCTGCTCGCCGCGGGGATACCCGACTGGCGCGCGGTGTACGGCGTCCTGGGCGCCGCCGCACTGATCGCCGCCGTCCTCGGCAGCCGCGCGCTCACCGAGTCGCGCTCCCCGCGCGGAGGCCGGCCGGACTTCGCCGGGGCCGTCACCTTCGGCCTGGCCCTCGTCTGCCTGGTCGCGGCCCTCACCCTGGGCCGGGACGGCTGGCTGCGCACACCGGTGTGGCTGCTGCTCGCGGCGGCCGTCGCGCTCCTGGCCGTGTTCGCCGCGGTGGAGCGCCGCACGGGCACCCCCATGATCGACCTGTCCCTGCTCCGCCGCCCCGGCTTCCTCGCCTCCTCCGTCGGCGGCCTGTTCACGGGTCTGTCGGTGATCGGCCTGTTCAGCTTCCTGCCGGCGGTGCTCCAGCGCAGCCTCGGCATGTCCGCGATGGACACGGCATGGCTGACCCTGCTGTGGGCGGGCCTCGCCTTCGTCGTCGCCCTCCAGGCCCGCCGCCTGGCCGGCCGCGTCCCCACCCGCGTCCAGCTGGCGATCGCCTTCGTCCTGCACGCGGCCGGCGTCCTGACGATGCTGGGCGCGGTCGGCGCGGGCTCCGCGGCCCGCTTCGTCCCGGGCATGCTCGTCGCCGGGGTCGGCAGCGGCCTGCTCAACGCGGCGCTCCCGCTGCTCGCCGTCGAATCGGTCCCGCCGGCCCGGGCCGCGATGGGCTCCGGCGCCCAGCAGACCTTCCGCTACGTCGGCTCCTGCGCCGGCGTCGCCCTGACCATCGCCGTCGCGACCTCCTCGAGCGGCGGACCGGCCCGGGGCACGGACATCGCGATGGTGGTCTCCGCGGTCCTGGCACTGGTGGCGGCGGTGGCGGTCGTGGGCCTGCGGGAACGGGCGTGAGGCGGCCCGCCCGCTCCCGTGCTCCCTCACCTTCTGTCAGCCACCGGCAGTACGGTGTCCCCCATGCGCCCCGACACGCCTGCCGAAAACGTCGACCACACCACCGAGGCCGCCCGCCTGGAGCGGACCGCCGACCTCTACCCCGAGGACGCCGAGGCCCTGCTGCTGCGGGCCGCCGCCCACCGCGAACTCTCCGGCGACCGCCCCGCCGCGACCGCCCTCTACGACCGCCTGCTGTCCTCCGGCACCCCGCTGGACGCCCCCTTCCTGGTCCGCGCCCTGAAGGCCTCGAACCTCTGGGAGTACGGCCACGAGGCGGAGGCCCGCGCGATCATCGACGGCATCCGCACGGCGTCCCCGCGCGACGCGGCCCCCTGGGTGATCGTCGCGGAGGCCCTGGAGGCCCACGACGAGCTGGAGCAGGCACACGAGACGTTCACGGAGGCGGTCCGCCTCCTCCTGACCGGTGCCGGGGAACCCCCGCGCGCCACCCACCCGCTCCTCTTCGGCCGCCACCGCGTCCGCAGGATGCTCGGCGCGGCGCACGACGAGTGGGACGCCCTGGCCGACTCCGTCCACACCCTCCCGATCACCCTGGACGAGCTCCACGACCCCAAGCGGGTGTGGTCCCTGGGCTCGGAGAACCCGGTGGAGCTCCAGGCGGAGATCACGCGGCTGCGGGCGGAGCTGGGCGCGTACCGGGAGGCCCTGTCCCGCCCCTTCCCGGTGGCGATCCTCCACTGGCCGGCGGACGAACTGGCGGAACTGACCCAGGCGTACCCGTCCCTGACGCAGGAGTACCCGTCCTACGGGGAGCACCTCGCGGCCGTGGAGGGGGCCCTGCGGGAGCTGGCGGCGTCGGGCACGCCGAACCTGGGCGTCGTCACGGGCACGGTCCCGTCGTACGAGGCCTTCGCGGCGTCGGAGGGGGCGACGCCCGGCGACGCGACGCTGCTGCCGCAGTACGCGACGACGCTGGCGGCCCGGGGCCGGGCGGTCGCCTGGCCGCCGGAGCGGGGCGCGCAGTGCTGGTGCGGGTCGGGCCGCCCGTACGGGGAGTGCCACGGGACCGCGTGACGTGACGCGGGCCCGGCCGTGCGCCCCCGCCGGCAGCGGCGGGGGCGCACGGACCGGCCTCGAGGAGCCGTTCAGTACGGCTACTTGGCCAGGAAGGCGAGCAGGGCGTCGGTGACCTCCCGGGCGTGGGTCCACAGCAGGCCGTGCGGGGCGCCCTCGATCACGACGTACTCGGCCTGCGGGAGCGCCCGGCGGAACGGCTCCCCGGTGGACTCGATCGGCAGGATGCGGTCGGCGGTGCCGTGCAGGATCAGCGCCGGCACGTCGATCTTGGGGATGTCGGCGCGGAAGTCGGTGGTCCAGGTCGACACGCAGGCCAGCGAGGCGTACCAGGAGGCGCCGGCGGCGACGTTCCAGCTGTTGCGGACGGCCTCCTCGCTGATGCGGGTGCCGAGGTTCTCGTCCAGGTTGTAGAAGTCCCGGTAGAACGCGGTGAAGTAGGCGTACCGGTCGGCGGCGACGGCCTGCTCGATGCCCTCGAAGACGCTCCCTTCGACCCCCTCGGGGTTGTCGTCGGTCTTGAGCAGGAACGGCTCCAGCGAGGCGAGGAAGGCGGCCTTGGCGATGCGGGCGGAGCCGTAGGTGCCCAGGTAGCGGCCGACTTCGCCGGTGCCCATGGAGAAGCCGACGAGGACGGCGTCGTGGAGGTCGAGGGTCTCCAGGACGGTGTTCAGGTCGGCGGCGAAGGTGTCGTAGTCGTAGCCGGTGGTGGGCCGGCTGGACCGGCCGAAACCGCGCCGGTCGTAGGTGATGACGCGGTAGCCGGCCTCCAGCAGGGCCGCGGCCTGCTTCTCCCAGGAGTGGCCGTCGAGCGGGTAGCCGTGGATCAGCACGACCGGCTGCCCGGTGCCGTGGTCCTCGTAGTAGAGGTCGATGGGGGCGGAGTTCTCCTGGCCGACGGTGATGAACGGCATGGTGGTCGCTGCCTTTCGCGTGGGTGCGGGGTCGAGCACGGAGAGAAACGTACTGCACAATTTAGTTGTACGCAACTAAATTGTGCGCAACTTAAATGGACGCTGTCGCTCCCGTTCCGGGCAGCCCCGACGCCCCCCCCCGACGAACCAGCCCCGCCCCGCCCGGGGCACAGCCGGACCGCCCCGGCCGCACCCCCTCGTTCCACGCGCCGCCGGCGGCCCCCGCCTCCGCCGCCCGGACGACATCACCACTCCGCCGGAGGTCGCAGACGGGCCCCCCGCTCCCTCCCGGACTCAGCCCCCGATGTCGTCCAGGGCCGAACGCGCCGCGGCGGTGAACTCGCCGATGCGCTCCGAGAGCCGGGCCACCTCGACGGCGTGGCGTTCCACGAGGCGGACGCCGTCGTCCGGGGCGTCCGCCGGGGAGTCCCGCAGGGCGAGGAGGGTCGTCTGCATCGACTTGAGCGTCGTGTAGACGCTCCGGGCCGCCTGCTCCACCGGCTCCGGCCCCTCGACCGCGAGGTTCGCCCAGGCCGCCTGCGCCAACGCCAGTTGTTCCTGCGCCTGCTGCAGTCTGCGGTCGATCTCCTCGACGTCCGGCTCCCCCACGAACGCGCGCCCGGCCGTCTTCAGCGCCTGCTGCGCCTCACTCGCCGGCGCGAGGAAGGCACCGTACGCATCGCGCCGCACCTGTCTCCGCCAGTGCGCGTGCTCGGCCCTGGCCTGCGCCCGCACCTGCTGCCGGGCCGACCACCCCGTGATCGCCGATGCGAGCACGGTGCCCGCCACGCCGACCGTCGCGCCGAGGAGCGCCGCCCATCCCTGATCCACGGGAGGGTGTCTACCGCACTTCGCCGGCACGGTCCACTCCATCACGCCAGAATCCGGCGGCAGGGCGGCGCCCACCGCCGGCGGACCGCCCCCGGCGCAGCCGCGGACATCCTCAACGGGTCCCCCACCGGCTCGAGATCGACGTCCCCGCCCCGGGGAACCGCGGGCGCCCTTCCCCCCGCGCCCCACCCGCCCGGCCGGCCGCTCCTCCGCGAGCACCGGAGGAACGGCGCGCGGGACAGGGCACGCCCTCCCCGCGGAGAGCGCCGTGGAACCGGCCCGCGGGCCGCGTCCGTCCCCATGGACAGCTGACGTCGGCTCCAGGGGGAGGAGGCCACGTGGACCAGCCGTGGCTCACGATCACACTCATCACGGCCGCGGGCGCGGTGGCCCTGGGCGTCAAGGTCCTGCGCCTCGCCCGGGGCCAGCGCCGCGCCCTGGGCCGCCTCGGCGTCCGGGGCGTGCGCACCCGGGGGGAGGTGGCGCGCGGCGCCCGCCGCGAGGGGACCACCGTCCACCCCCCTCAGGTCCGCTACAAGGCCCCGCCCGTCGACCGTCCCGACGCCCCCGCCACCCAGACCTACCGCCGCGCCCCCCTCAACCACGAGTCCCACCTCCTGCACCGGGGCATCCCGGTCGTCCTGCGCTACGACCCGGGGGACCCGCGCCGGGTGGTGGTCGTCCACACCAAGGACGGCCGCCCGGGCAACGTCTCGTACTCGGCGACGGCCAACACGACGTGGGGGATCTTCTTCGTGCTGTTCGGGGTGGCGATGGGGGTGGGGGCGTTCCTGTGAGGGCTCCGGGCGACACATCCAGGCCCCGGCTCTCCGCTGCTTCTCGTCCGCACCGAGGAAACAGGGCAACCAGGTGAACAGCTGACAGGCACCGTCCCACTGCTGCCACGCCTGGCCGTCATGCTCTGCAGCATGAAGCAGCTTGTGCCCAGCCCTCTTGCGAGACGCAGCACACTCGTCCGATATACGCGAGGAGGTTCGCCTTCCCGTCCGCGAGTCACGACATTGCCTATCGGGACATTTGGGATCAATGCTCCTACCTCACAGCCCAACCACCTCTATGTCCGACCTTTGCAGTACGGTCACACAGACCAACCGACCCGGAGGGCCGTCACGCGCTGAGCAGGCCCGGACCTGTGTATACGAGGAAGCGCAATGGCCTACGAGCCCGGCACCGTCTGGCAGTACGAGGTCCCCACGACCGGCAGCACCCACCTGCCCCCGGACGCCGGCTACGGCAAGGCTCTGACCAACCAGGGCTACGGCTTCGAGGTCGCCATCGCCGACCTGATCGACAACTCCATCGACGCCGGCGCTGACGAGATCGTCGTGCACTTCCTGCGCGACGCCAAGCGCATCCTCACCCTCCTGATCATCGACAACGGCAAGGGCATGGACGATGCAGGCCTGGACGCCGCCATGACGGTGGGACGGCGCCGGGACTACGGCGAGAGCGCCCTCGGCATGTACGGCACAGGCCTGAAGGCCGCTTCACTGTCCCACGCGTCGTCGCTGACCGTGGTCAGCCGTACCAAGCGCAGCCGTGCCGCAGGTCGCCGTCTCACCGCGGAGGGCATCGAGGACGGCTTCCGCTGTGACACCGTCGACTCTCGCTACGCACAGGAACTCGTGGACCGGTACGACGGCATCATCGAGTGGCACGGCACGATCGTGCGCTGGGACCAGGTGCGGGCCTTCGAGACGGTGACGACCGGCCAGAGCGACCACTATTTGTCAAAGGCGATCGCGCGTCTGGAAACGCATCTCGGCCTCTACCTGCACCGGTTCCTTCAGAACGGTCTCAAGCTCGACATCGCCGTGTGGGACGTGAGCAGCGGCGAGGGCCGGCTCGGCGAGGAAGTGGACCACATCGCTGTCGAGGCGCTGGACCCCTTCGGTTACAAGGTGCCCGGGAAAGCGGGCTACCCCCGTACGTTCACGGCTCCCGTAGAGGGCCTGGGAGACGTGCAGCTGACCGCACACATCTGGCCCGCCAAGTCGAAGCAGGCCGGCTTCCGGCAGATCGGATCCCTCGCCGACCGTCAGGGCTTCTACTTCTACCGCAACGACCGCCTCGTCCAGGCCGGTGGCTGGAACGGTCTCCGCAACCCTGAAGGTCACCTCACTCTTGCTCGCGTGGCCGTCGACCTTCCGTCCCACGAGAACAGTGTCCTGAGCCTCGACGTGAAGAAGGAGAGCGTGACCGTCACACCCGCCTTCACGCTCGGCGTCGAGAAAGCCGTGGACGCCTCCGGAAACACCTTCCACGGGTTCCTCAACGACGCCGAGGCCGCCTACCGGGAGGGCGCGAAGCGCACGGAGATCGTCCGCAAGGCCGTGACGCTCCCGGGCAAGGGGATAGACCCGAAGGTCAAGCGGGTCATCAAGGAGGAGCTGCCCGAGAAGCCGGGTGAGGAGCTCATCGCATTCTCCTGGGTCTCCCTTCCCGGTGACAAGTTCTTCGATCTGGACCGCGAGAACAACACCGTCCTCCTCAACAAGGCCTTCCGCAGCGACTTCAACGACGGGAGGCGCGGCGGAAGCAACGACGCCCCCGTCACGAAGACCTTGCTGTACCTGCTGCTCGAGGACTGCTTCGGTCTCGGGCGCTGGGAGCGTGGCCGCCAGGACCGGGTGGACTACTGGAACACCATCCTCCTGGCAGCGGCAGGCGCGCACCGCGACCGCCGTGCACAGGCAACCGACTGATCCGGTACCGCTCCCGCTCCTGGCCCACTCCGGCTCCCGACCGAGGACAAGAGATGACCAACACTCCGTCCGGCGTGCTCCTCGACATCCACACCTCCGCGTTGGCGGGGATGGGCAGCATGCCGCGTCACTTCGAACGCTGGGCGGCGCTTGCCGCAGATGACTCCCACCCCGACGCGGACCTGAGCGAGGAGCTGTTCCGCTCCCTGCTCATCAGCGGTGACGACGCGCTGATCGCCCTGTGGGACCGCCACCTGACCGCCTGGGACTTCGCGGAGAACCCGCAGTGGGGAGCGGACTCCCCGGCACGCACCGACGAGCGGCGTGCCGTGGTGTACGAACGGCTCCGGTTCGGAAGTGAACTGTGCAAGGTCCTGGACGAGGCCGTACCCGTGGCGAAGGTGCCCGGTGCGACGGTGATCACCCGGGAGTTCACCCCGTGGTACACCGCGGAACGTGCGGCGGCCAGGTCCTTCTACTGGACGGCGTACGAGCAGAAGCTCCGCGACAAGGGATGGTCCGAGGCCGCCATCGCCGGCCTCGACCAGGCGAGTCGGGCGGTCGTCGAGCGCCTCACCGATCCCGAACAGCCGGCGGCCCGACAAGCGAAGGGCCTGGTCGTCGGCTATGTCCAGTCCGGCAAGACGGCGAACTTCACCGGCGTGACCGCGAAGGCCATCGACGCCGGTTACCGTCTCGTCATCGTCCTCGGGGGCACCCTCAACCTGCTGCGCGCCCAGACCCAGCGGCGCCTCGACATGGAGCTGATCGGCCAGGAGAACATCCTGCGGGGCGCGGACGTCACAGACGTGGACTCCCTGGTCGGTGTGGACTACGTGGGTGACGACGAGGACTGGCCGAAGTTCGTACAGCACGGTGGCCGTCCCTCCACACTCGGCGCGTTCGACATCGAGCGCCTGACCACCCGCGACAACGACTACAAGAGCCTGGCCCAGGGCATCCGGGCGCTGGAGTTCGAGAAGCGCGTCCCCACTCGCCCGCTGCACGATCCGGCGAACCTCCACCACGCCGCAGCGCGGATCCTCGTGGTGAAGAAGAACAAGGCCGTCCTCACGAAGCTCGTCAAGGACCTCAAGCAGATCCACGGGATCCTGGGAGAGCTGCCGACCCTCGTCATCGACGACGAGTCCGACCAGGCCTCCGTGAACACCTCGGACCCGAAGAAGTGGGAACGGGGAAGCACTGAGCGCACGGCCATCAACGGCCTGATATCCCAGCTCCTGGGACTGCTTCCGCGCGCCCAGTACGTCGGCTACACCGCGACTCCCTTCGCCAACGTCTTCATCGACCCGGGCGACGAGGAGGACATCTTCCCGCGCGACTTCCTGATCTCCCTCCCCCGCCCCACCGGTTACATGGGTGTTCAGGACTTCCACGACCTGGACGGTGTCGACGGTGGTGAGGGCGAGGCCGAGCAGAGGCACGTCCGCGGGATCTACGACTCCACGGGCGACCGTCTTCAGGAAGCCCTGGACGCCTTCGTCCTCACGGGCGCTCTGAAGTGCTACCGCGCCGCCCACGGCGTCCCCTCCGCCTCGTTCCGGCACCACACGATGCTCGTGCACGAATCGGTCCGCATGGCCGAGCACACCGCGCTCGCCCTGCGCATCAACACCATGTGGCACAACTCCGCGTACACGCGCCCGGAGGGCCACGCACGCCTGGCCTCCCTCTTCGAGAAGGACTTCCGTCCCCACGCGGACGGAGCCACCCTGCCCACCCCCGCGACGTACGACGAACTGAAGCCGTACCTCACCGATGCACGCCACCTCATCAACAAGGGCGGCGGCCCCGTCATCGTCGTCAACGGCGACAGCGAACGCGACTACAACCAGCCCGACCTGGACTTCGATCGCACCCCGAACGTCTGGAAGATCCTGGTCGGCGGCACGAAGCTGTCCCGTGGCTTCACGGTCGAGGGCCTGACGATCACGTACTACCGTCGCACGACGCAACAGGCCGACACCTTGATGCAGATGGGTCGGTGGTTCGGTTTCCGGCCCGGGTACCGCGACCTCGTCCGCCTCTACATCGGCCGGGAGGAGACTCTCGGCCGTAACCGCAACGCCAAGACGGTCGACCTGTACGAGGCCTTCGAGGCGATCTGCCGCGACGAGGAGCTCTTCCGTACCGAACTGGCCCGCTACGCCCCCATGGTGAACGGCCGCCCTCAGGTCACTCCTGCCCAGATCCCGCCGCTGGTGGCCCAGCACCTGCCGTGGGTGAAGCCGTCGGCTCGGAACAAGATGTTCAACGCGCAGCTGGTGGAGGTGCGATCGCCGGGAGTCTGGGAGGAGCCCACGGCCTATCCCGAGGACCCTGACGCCCTGCGCCACAACACGGAGTGCTGGGCACCGGTTCTCGGGGCTCTGTCGCACGCTCCCGTCTCGCTCGGCGTGGCCGGCGGTCCGCAGTACGACGCACGGGTGGGCACGGTGTCGCACCAAGACCTGCTCGCGGTGCTGTGCGACCTGCGCTGGTCCGCCCCGGGGCAGTTCTCACCCCACTTGGAATTCTTGCTGGACGCCGGGCGGGAATCCGGCACGATCGACGACTGGGTCGTGATCGCTCCGATGCAGACGTCCGCCCGCCGGAACGAGGGCCGCATCCTAGGACACGGTCCCTTCTCCCTCGCACGCCGTAAGCGCCGCCGCGGCTCGCTGTTCGGCGCGATCCGTGACCCGAAGCACGTCGCCGCGGTGACGCGCCTGGCAGGTGCCTCGGGCCTGACCGGAAACTCGGCTGTCGAGCAACACGTCCGTCCGCGTCGGGGTGCGTTGGTGCTCTATCCCTTGGTGGAATCCGAGCCCCGGATCCTGTCCGACGGTTCGATCGATCCGCGTGACCTCGTCATGGCCTTCGCCTTCGTCGCACCGCCGTCGACGGCGCAGGACGACCGTCCCTTGGTGCGGTTCCGTGCGATCGACTCGACCAGGGCGGAAGCTGCGATCATCGAGCGTGACGACCTACGTGCGTGAGGCCTGACGACAGTGAACAGCATGACGCCTTCCTCTCCCGGCGTCTCCGCCCGCATGAGCAGGCAGGCGAGCAAAAACACGGGGGCCGAGCTGGCCGTACGACGGCTGCTGCACGCGGCCGGGCTGCGCTATCGCGTGGAGTACCCGGTACCGGGCATACCCAGGCGACGGATCGACGTGGCCTTCCCCCGGGCCAAGGTCGCCGTCCTCATCGACGGCTGCTTCTGGCACGGCTGCCCCCAGCACGCCACGCAGCCGAAGGCCAACGCTGAGTGGTGGCGGAGCAAGCTGGACCGGAACATGGCTCGCGACCGAGAGACCACCGAACACCTGCTGGCGGCGGGGTGGACAGTGCTGCGGTTCTGGGAGCACACGCCGGCGGAAGAGATCGCGGCGACCGTGCGTGCGACGGTGGATCGGGAGAAGCGGGACCGGGACCTGCGGGAGCAGAGGGCGCGAGAGCAAGGTCGCCGGAAGAGCTGAGGGGGAGCGAGTGGGTGATCGACTCGATTTCGTGGACGTCTGTGCCGGTGCGGGCGGGTTGGCGTCGGGGTTGGAGAGTGCGGGTTTCTCACCGGTTCTCCTGCTCGACAACAAGCGTCAGGCGTGCGAGACGCTCCTGGCCAACCGTCCGCACTGGAACGTGGTCTGCGAGGACTTGGTCGATTTCCTCCCGGACGAGCACCCGCAGACCCTGGACGTGGATCTCCTGTCGGCTGGCCTGCCACGAGTGAAAGCATCGGCCGCGGTGGCACGTGCGGACAGCGATCAGGAGCTGCGACTCCTCACGGCCACGATCTATCTGGTCCACTCGATCCAGCCGCGGGCCCTGTTGCTGGAGAACTTGCCCGCCCTCGTCGAGTCACCGGCGTACGCCGACATCCGCGACTTCGTCCAGAAGGAACTCACGCACCTCGGCTACCGGTTCTGCTGGTTTGTGCTGAACGCGGCGGACTTCGGCGTGCCGCAAGAGCGCCGACAGGGCGTTCTCGTGGCCCTCAGGGAACAGTGGTTCCACGCCTTTTCCCTGCCCGAGCCGACGGTGGACGAGCATGTCCCGGTCGGTCGGGCACTGCGCCGGTCGATGGGGGCCCGGGGGTGGCGTGACGCGGACGCCTGGGCGTCTCAGGCGTCGACCGTGGCCCCCACTCTGGTCGGAGGCTCGGACAAACGTGGTGGCGCGGATCTCGGTCCGTCAGGCACCAAGCGGGCCTGGGCGCGGATGGGAGTGAACGCCGGCGCGCTGGGCGACGAGGTGCCGGGGCCTGATTACGTGTGGCCGCGCTCGGACGACCCGGCGAAGATGCTGAAAATCACAGTGGACCAGGCGGCCCTCCTGCAGTCGTTCCCTCCGGAGTGGCGCGTCACGGGCCGAAAGACGGTCCGGTACCGGCAGATCGGTCACGCCACTCCTCCACCGGTGGGCAAGGCGCTGGGTGTCGCCATCGCGACCGCCCTGCGTTCCCCGAGCCGAGTACAGGGAGACGCGCCCTATACACCTCGGAACGCCGGCTACACTTCAAGCCCATGAGCCACATCAAAAACGCACCTCCCTCACCTGCGGGTTTCCGCATCGTGGATCTCTTCGCAGGTCCGGGTGGGTTGGATGTGGCAGCAGACGTTCTGGGGCACCAGGTGACCGGCATCGAATGGGACCCAGAAGCATGCAAGACCCGCTGCGTGGCAGGGCTGGACACCTTCCAAGGCGATGTCCGTGAATTTCGTGCGATCTTCTTCCCGCACGCCCAAGTGCTGACTGGCGGACCTCCTTGCCAGACTTTCACCGTCGCCGGGCACGGCGCCGGCCGCAGGGCGTTGGACGATGTACTGAAATACATCGCGCAATTGCATGATGCCGTGCGCGTCGAGAACCAGAACTGGAAAGAAATCTTCCGAACCTGGCACAGGATCTCCGAAGAACTTCGACACAAGGAACGCAAAGCTGAAAAGGTCAAGGCCCGCAAGCGCGAGGTCGAGGACATCAGAGCCACGAAACGCAGAGCCATAAGGAAACGGCTGGTTCACCTCGGAAACTCGGACGACGCGGCCAAGAACATCCTGAAAGGACTCAAGGACCCGCAGAAGCTCGAGTTCCAGGATTACGAACTCAAGGGATTGCTGAAGGAACTCAGCGACCTGAACGACGAGCTCGCCAAGTTGAAGGACGAACTCGAGGAGTTGGGTGACGAGCGGACGGGATTGGTCCTGCAACCCCTCTGGTGGGTGATCGAGCGGAGCAAGCGCCCCGGCTCGACGCCCTACGAAGCCGTCATCCTGGAACAGGTTCCCACGGTGATGCGCGTGTGGGAGGAGTACGCCAAGGTACTCGCCACCCTCGGCTACAAGACCAGGACACAGCTGATGCACACCGAAGCCTTCGGCGTTCCGCAGACCCGACGGCGCGCTGTGCTGATGGCTCGTTTCGATCCGACCGCCATCGCGAACAAGATCCACCCCGGCCACCTGCCAGAAGTGCCCGAAAGCCACATGCGCTACCAGCCGAGAGCCGAGCAGGCGGACACCCTCTTCTCGGGCGCATCGGAGGAGGACGGAACAAGAAGCCCGAAAGATAACTGGGTGTCCATGGGAAAAGCTCTTGAGAAGGCAAAAGAAGTCGCGGACCGCCTGAAGCTGAATCCGCCTCCGGAGCTTCACGACCGCCCTGATTTCACCGTCGTCTCGAACTACGGGACCGGTGGTGACCCCAAGTTGCGCGGCCGACGCGATCACGACACCCCTGCCGCCACGGTCACCGGCAAAGTCTCACGGAACCGTGTGGTCCGGAAGGACAGCGGCGAATACCTCGCTCGCTTCAGCTCTGCCGAGGCAGGGGTGCTGCAGACCTTCCCCGTCGCATACCCCTGGTCCGGCAACGACGTACCGCAGCAGATCGGCAATGCCGTACCACCGAGGCTTGCCCTGCACGTGCTTCGACATGTGCTCGAACCCGAACTGAACGACGAAAAAGCCCGGGACAGGCTGGATCAGGTCACAGCGGCCCTTGAGGATTGGAAACCCAAGAAGCCGGTGGCGGCCCGCGAACGCAAGGACTGGAAAGAGCACCCGCTCGCGGGGCGCTGAAAGCCCGGAGCGTCCTCCCTGCTCCCAGGGAGAACGCTCCGGGCTGTTCGGTCAGTCCTCGTCCGGGGTCTCCTCGCCCTTGTCCTTCCCTCGCACAGGCGCATCCGCGAACAGATCCGCGAAGTACTCCGTCAGACGCGCCACCGAGTCCTCGGGAGCCGGCTCCTCGGCGGGCCCCACGGGCAGGGGACGGTGATGCACGGTGAGGCCCTCGTCACCCTCGTCGATCCACCTCTGCACGGCCCCGGCGTCCCGCCCCGTGTCCGGCGCGATCACGTCGTACATCAGGGTCGCGGCCGCCGTGTTGACGGCCTTCCCTATGGCGGTCGCATCACGGCCCGTCCGTACGACCTCCCGCTTCAACAGCCGGACCAGCGCCTGCGCCGTGGGTCGATGATCGATGACGTCCAACCTCAGCACCGTGTTCAACATGTCCTGGTTACCGCAGGCAATGACGACCGGCTCGTAGTCGGATCCGTTCCGGAAGAGTTCGGCCGACCACCAGAGTCGGGCGAAGGCCTGCTTGTGGTAGGGCCCCTTGAAGTACCGGGCGTTGACGGTCTTCTTGGTTTCGGACAGGTGCCGCCAGACCACGAAGTCGGGGGCGACGCCGAGTGCCAGGTAGTTCCACAACCCGGGGTCCGCGGCCTCCGCACGCGTCAGGCGAAGGATCGCGTGCAGACGTGGCGCGAGCCAGGCGTCCGCCTGCGTGGGCCTGTCGTCCCGGTAGATGTACATCGCGTCGTCGATCAGGTCCCGGATCGCACGAAGCCGCATCCGCGGACTCTCGGGAAGAGGCTCGGCAGCCTGGTTGAGGGCGATCGCGGGAACGCTGTCCTTTCCGGCCAGCACTCCGTCCGTGATGAACCGTGCCGCGTCCTCGTCGGCGAGTCGGGACAAGTACTCGGGAAGATGCTCAGGCTTCTCGGTCACGCCTCTTCCTCACGCTTGAGCTTGTTCAAACCGCGCACTGTCTCCGAAAGTGCTCTGGGCACCCCGGCTCGTCGCGTTGCCGCGTACTGGATGTGGGGCTGCAGTTCGGTCCACCCCGTCGCGCCCACACGCCGGCGATGCACCTCGCGCAAGGCGTCCTCGAGCGTGCGATCGGGCATGACGTCGGGAAGCATCTCCCTGAGCACCTCTCCCTGCCAACCGTGGGGGAACAGAGGAGTACCGTCGTCCTCCATCTCCAGATCACCGATGGCCGAGTGAAACACGGCGATCCACACATCGGCCGCCATCTGGGACACCAACAGTTCGTTGACGAGTCCCTCGGGGCCTCGTCCTTCGGCACTCAGAAGGTCCGTCATGCCTTCGAAGTCGGTGTTGATGTGCACAGTGGGCATCGTTCCTGAGGCATTCACGATCCACGGAGCGTCCGCGAAGTTCCGCAGTCTCTGCGGGCCCTTGGCAAACCCGACTTCCTTGATGTCGAAGCTCTGCTCCCGTGTCGGAGTGTCACTGCTCACATCGACGATCCAGTCGTCAGCGGCCTCCCCGATGATCCGTCCGGGTACCGCGTCGACCGTTGCGACCACCTGGACCGTCAGTGTGGCGCGGTCGAAGATGTCGGCGCGCAGTACCTGCAGTTCACCACGCCATTCACGGCCGCCTTCCGTCTCCGGGGCGAGCCTCGAAGTGACACGGGTGTTGGTCGTCCTGTCCGTGAGCACCGCGACCACGGCGATGTCGGACCACGGGCCGCCCGGCTCGGTGGCCCTCGACGGGATCGTCGCCGACACGGTCAGCGTGGCGGTCTCCCAGTCCTCCGTCTCCGTCAGGCCGAGCGCGACGACCCGCTCGATCACGGAGCGCGCACGGGAGTCGAGCTGCTCCCTGGGTTGCCCGGACGCCTTGACTCTGGCGGCGTCCACCCTCAGAGAGATCGTGCCGCGCAAGCGGGAGTACGGGAAAACCCTCATGCGCGCGACTCTCCTTCACCGGTGCGCAGTTCGACGACGAGACCGCTCAGACTCGTCCTGACGGCGTGCGTGGTGGGGTCGGTCACGCCTCGGAAGGTCGCGGAGCGTGCCCCATCGGTGAACCGCAGGGTGCCGTCCACGACCTGGCAGTTGTCGACTCCCACGAGCTCGGCCCACGCGATGGTGGGACGAGGGCCGGAACGCACGTCGAACTTGGCCACCGGAACGAGCCGCCAGGCGTGACCGCCGGCAGGGATCCTGACCTCACCGATCACCTGCCAGGCTCCGCCGTCGAGCACCTGCGCGTCCAACTCCTCCAACACGGGCAGTGTCGCCGCCGTCAGCCGACGCTTCTTCGTCCCCGTTCCGACGGTCAGCTTCGTGGCCAAGCGTCCTCCCCCGGTCTTGGGCTTCTTCTTGGGGCGGACCACCAGCTCCTTGATCGCCGCGTTGGTGTCCCGGGTGAGGGAGGCGATCCGCCGGTACGCCGAGGGTGAGTAGGTGAGTGTCAGTTCCTCGGTCTGCCCCCACTTGTTGTGCTCCGGGGGTTCGGCAGCGCGCAGGAACTCCTCCGCCTCGGTGGCGAACGGTGCCTGTGGGCCTGCAGCCTCACCGACCAACAGAACGGCCTGGAAGGGATTGACCGACAGCGGCAGGCCGGGGACGGCAGCGTCCCGCACTGTCATGCGGTTGCCACGCATCCCCGCGACACGATTGGGCTTGCCGTCCGCGTCCTCGGCATCCGTCACCAGGAGCACGGCGCGATGCTCTCCCTGAGAGGCCCGTCCGCCGCCCCGCACGGGCAGGTTGAGGGGGACGGTGGTCATGGCGACCTGCCCGGACTCCGTGAGTTTCTCCACGGTTGTGCCGTCGAGGAACGCCTTCAGAGCGCGTGTACGGGACGGTTGGGTGATCGTGGGATCCACGCGTTCCTCAGGGAGGACCACCTCACCGTTGCGCAGGGTGCGCACGGAGGCCTCCAGTAGCGGCAGTTGGTCACCACCACCCGTCATCGCAGCCCAGAAATTCTTGCCCAGGGCCCGCACGAGCCGGTGATGCATCCGCTGGATGCTGTCGTCGTCCTCGCCCTCGTCACCATCGAGTGCGTGGCTGTCGTCCGCGAGGCTCGCCACGTCGTGGGCTCCCACGATCAGGAACGACGTCCCGGGCTCACCGCTCTCCCGCTCCAGGTACAGGGATTCGACAGTCTCCTCGTCAGCCCACCACGAGCGTGCCACGGCAGCTCCCGGCGAGTCGGGGTCGGGCCGCCCCAGCCAGGCCGGCCCTGCCCACGGCTTACCGTGCACCTGCCGCCAGGGCAGATCGAGACGCCCGATAAGGCGGCGCTCGGTGCGGCCCTCATGCGGTTCGGACAGGGTGGAGTTCATGAGTACGAGACCGAGTCGACTGGTGGCCCAGAGGGTGGCCTTGCCCAGACCGTACGAGCCGCCCGCCGAACTACCGGACTTGTGACTGTCGAGCTGGCGCCGCACCACCGCCGCGAAGCGACCGTCACCGTAGTCGTCACCGGTCAGGCCGGCGGCGTTGTAGTCGTCCACCCGCAGCAGCACGAGGCGGTCGTGTTCGTACATGTCTCGCAGGCCCGCGTCGATGACCCGGCCCACCTTCTGTTCCTGGGCAGCGGCGGTCTCGTAGTGCGGGAAGAGATCGTCCCATTGGATGGCCTCTCGGAACCTCGCAAGCCTCTCGCCGGTGAGCTCGTGCAGGGTGTAACGCACACGCACGGGCTGTCCGTTGGCCGTGATGCGCTCGTCGAGGCTGTTCTGGCAGGTCTCTCGAGCCAGTACCTCCACGTCGGCGTCGAAGGCGAAGGCAGCGGCATTGCCCAACTCACGTCCGCCGTCCGCGTGTCCGGGACGGTGGTACCAACCGATGGGAAGGCCGGCCTGAGTGTCGGTGGTGCGGGTGTGCACCGTCGCCAGATCGGTGTTCAAGGCCCGAGCGATTCGTTCGATTGTCTCCGGTCGAGGGGCGGCACGCCCGGTGATCCACGCCGAGACCGCGGCGCGCGTCACGTCCACGGCCTGGGCCAGCTCGGTCTGCGTCATGTCGGCGAGCTTCAACTGCCGCGCCAGCCATGGACCGAAGTCCTCGCCTGCTTCCACGGTCACCTGCTCTCGGGTCTTGGTCCGCCTGCGTCGGACAGCAGCCAACCATACCCACGCCTTTGACAGCAGCTCTCTTGTCAAACGCCCTTTGACAGGAGGCGTGACCACTCGGACATCATCCCGGGCGAGATTTGATCACATTCAATCCGTATTGCCCGTTTCCCCGCTCGTCGAATGACCCGTCCTTCCGAGCCCCTGTACACCCTCGACGAGGCCGTGTATTGTCCCCTCAGCGGCCCCACCCGCCTCGGAAGAAACATTTCTCCGACGCTCTGGTAGAAGTGTGCCGCTTTTTCTCGTTCGAGTTGTCCAGGCGGCGCCATTGACAACAGCGTGCGGATGCTTCTCCGCATCGCTGATTCCGACCCGACTCCCGCAGGCGAAATTCCTATTGCCCGCCGACCGGAAAGCGCAGGCCGCATTGAAACAGCCCTCACCCACCCCATCTGGCGAAAACGTATAACACCCGACGAGGTTTGTCATGCCCTGAACCAGCCTGACATTCCAGGTCGTCGAGTAACGCTCCGCGCACTTCGGAACCGTCGTCATCGAAGAGGCGTCCGTGTCATCACCAGCACATGAAATGGCGCCTGGGATGACGTTCACGTAGGACGTCGAACGGACGGGCGACCCTCGTAGCTCCTTCTCCATCAGGCCATCACCTCAGGATCGGAGTCCCGTGTCTCCCGAACTGACCCCCGTGCTCAAGACCGTGGTCGATCAGTCCTCCCGCGTTCTCAAAACGTACGCCGCCGTCGATCCCGGCCTCGTTCCGGAGCACGCGAACGGAGAAAGACGAATCACTCAAGGCGGGTACGGTGACCGACAGCTCTTCGAGCTCGTCCAGAATGCCGCGGACGAAATCGCCGCCGAGCCCGGTGGCTCCGTCCATGTCGTTCTCACGGACACCTACCTCTACTGCGCGAACGAGGGAACTCCCGTCACCCCTGAAGGCGCCGAGACGATTCTCCGGATGAGCATGTCGCGTAAGCGTGGCGGCCAGATCGGTCGTTTCGGTGTAGGCGTCAAATCCGTTCTCGTGGTGACCGACGCCCCGCAGTTCTTCAGCCGTACGGGCTCCTTCGGTTTCGATCGCGAGTGGGCCTACGGAAAGATTCGTTCCGTTCCCGAGGTCACGGCCCGTCTCGGCGAGAAGTTCGAGGCTCCGGTGCTGCGCATGGCCCGTCCGTTGGACGAGACCACCGAGCGTGCCGCCGACCCCGTCCTCGACGAACTCCTCGGCTGGGCCACCACCGTCGTCCGGCTCCCGCTGCTCGACGGCGCCGCCGATCGGCTCGGCCAGGATATGCACGGTGGGCAGTCGGCCGGTGGCCGTGAGGAGTTTCCCATCGGGTTCCAGCTTTTCTCACCGCACGTCGCCAAGGTGATCCTGGAGGACCGTCGTCCGCGCCCCGTCGTACGGCGGACCCTCACCGTGGAACGTGAGCAGGAGCTGCACACCGTACGTGAGGAGCGACCCGGTCGGCAGCCTTCGGCCGGCAAGTGGCGGGTGTTCACCCTCACCCACGAGCCGACCGCCACCGCCCGTTCCAGCGCGGGCGAGTTGCACGACCGCGTCGCCCTCGACATCTCGTGGGCCGTGCGCGAGTACGAGAAGGACACCACCACCGGGCTCCTGTCCTCGCCCAAGGGGCGGGGCAGATTCTGGTCGTTCTTCCCGACCAAGTACGAGATGACGCTGAGCGGAATCCTCAACGGAGCGTGGAAGACCAATGAGGACCGACAAAACCTGTTGGATTCCTCTCCGTTCAACCAGGAGATGATCCAGGTGGCAGCTCGTCTGGTGGTCGAGTCGCTGCCCGGGCTGGCACCTGCCGAGGACCCGGCCGCGTACCTTCCCCTCCTCCCCGGACGTACCCGCGAGTCGGAGACCGTCAGTTGGGCAGACCGCTACCTCACCGAACGGATCTGGGAGGCCACCGCCCATTGCCCTTCGCTGCCGGACCAGGACGGCCGGCTGCAGGTGCCCCGCGACCTGAACGTCCACCCGTCGCTCGGCAAGGACAACAAGTCGCTGGTCCGCTGGCTGACCATGTGGAACTCGTACCCCGGCCGGCCCACGAACTGGCTGCACCCGTCCGTGGAGGCCACGGACCTTCGCGCCGGCAAGGTGGAGCACATTCTCAAGGCCGCCAAGCGCGGACGAGCTTCGGTGCGGGAATGGTTGGAGGCCCTGGTGGCGGACGGCACCGCCGAGGCGTCCGCCACCGCCGTCCGCATCATCGCCGACATGATCCAGTCGTCCTCGCCGTACGTGGAGGAGGCCCGCACGGCGAAGATCGTGCTGACCGAGGACCACGGCATGGTGGCCCCGGTCGTGGGCAAGGTGTTCCGCCGCACGGACCAGGACGGACTGCGCGAATCCCTCGTGTACGTCGACGCCGCCCTGTCCGACGATCCGTCGCTCGCGAGCGCCCTCGCCGTGCTCGGGATCCGTGACGCGGACGTGCGGGGCCGCTTCGTCAGCGTCCTGGAGCAGGGCTTCGACTCGTACGGCCCTCAGGAGTGGACCCGGTTCTGGGAACTGTTCCACCAGGCCGGAAGCAACCACCTGTCGCACGAGGTGGTCCGGCGCGTTCCCACCCCCCTGTCAACGCTGTACGTGCGCACCGCGGACGGCCGTTTCCGACCGATGCGTGACTGTCTTCTCCCCGGCCCCGTCGTGACGCCGGAATCGGATCCTTCCGTCGCCGTCGACGCCCGTTTCCACTCCGATGACATGGCCTTCTTCCGCGAGGTGGGGCTGCGCGACCGGCCCACGGGGGGACACCGTCCCGAGGAGGAGCCGTGGTTCGAGCAGTACCGCGAGGTCATGCACAAGGCGTACTGCGCGACCCTGCCCAACCAGGCATCCCGTCCGACGCTCTCTCGGATAAGACTGGAGGGCGCCGCGGTCGGCGGACCGTTGCACCTGTTGCCCGGACTCTCGGATGAGGCCAGGGCCAAATTCCTGCAGGTGTTGTCCGACGACGCTCTCGTCGACAACTGGACGCTGCAGGTCGGGGCACAGGTCAGCACCCGTCGGGCCGTGGCCTCGCCGATGCGCTGGATGCTCAAGCGACACGGCCTCGTCCCGACCTCGCAGGGGATCCGTCCGATCGGCGAAGCGGTCGGTCCTCAGCTCACGGCATACAGCGATGTGCTGCCGGTCGCACAGATCAGCGCCGAGAAGGCCCGCAAGCTCCGTCTCGCCGTGAGCGTCGAGGACGTGCCCGACTCGTTCTGGAGTCAACTCATCGACAAGCTCCAGCAGAGCGAGGACGACGTGTTCGTCGGCAACACGTACGTGCTTCTGACCCGCCTGGAGGTGTCCTTCCCGGACGACTCGCTCACCCGCTGTCGCATCGGTGACGCGTGGGGCACACGGCCGGACGGCGAGATCGCCGTCGCCTCGTCGCAGGAGGAGTATCGGACGCTGCGCTCCGAAGGACTGCCCGCCCTGCTGACCGCGTCGGCGGAGGACGCCGCACTGCTCGTCAAGCAGTGGGGGATGCTGCCGTACGCCGACGTGATCAGCCGTGAGACCCGTCATGAGCCCGTCGGCGAGGCGGTCCCGCTCAAGGAGGTGTACCCCACGCTGCGGCAGCTGCGCGGCTCACAGGTGGACCAGTACACGCTGCAGCGGTGCAGCGTCCTCGAAGAGGTGACGCGCACCCCCAACGGCATGCGTCCCCGGACGCTGAACAGCAGCCTGCAGGGATCCACGATCCTCGTGCTCGACCCCGTCACCCCGCTCGAAACCCTGATGGCCGTGGACCGTGAACTCCAGTGGCGCATGGGAGAGCACGGATGCAGGCAGGTGTTGGAGGCGCAGCGGCGTCAGGAGGAGGACCAGAAGGTCAAGAGCGCGCTGAAGGCCGTGCGCGAGGCCGACGACGTGGTGACCAAACTGCTGCTGCTGTTGGGGGCCGAAACCTTGCGGGACCGTCTCCCGGCCGGCCTGATGGACGGCGAGCGCGCGGAGAACGGTGGAGCCGAGCCCGACGGTTACCGCATCGCGCAGATGGCGTTCAACGCGCACGGGGACGGCATCCTGCAGGTCCATGCCCGTGACCTGCAGAGTCTCTACCCGGCCCAGGCCCCGTCATCGTTCACCGGCGCCTCCACCGCGGTGGCGTTCGTGGCGGACCTCCGTTTCCCCGATGCCTTCGCCGGATTCCGGGCACCGTCGTTGGAGCCTCGGATCGACGTGGACGGTCCGCGCCACTTCCCGCGACTGCACGACTACCAGGAGCGGCTGGCCGCCAACGTCTTCGCCATGCTGGACCGGATCGTCCCGCAGCGCGGCATGCTGTCCCTGCCGACCGGCGCGGGTAAGACACGCGTCACGGCCGAGGCAGTGATCCGTTGGGTGAAACAGGAGAAGCAGCTCGACGGTCCGATCCTGTGGATCGCTCAAACCGAGGAGTTGTGCGAACAGGCAGTCCAGAGTTGGAAGTTCGTCTGGGAGAAGGTCGGAGCCGAGACACCACTGGCGATCAACCGACTGTGGTCGACGAACGAGGCGGCCCCCGTCACCGACCGACCGCAGCTGGTCGTCGCCACGGACGCCAAGCTCCAGCAGCCGAACTGTCTCGCCGCCGACTCCTACGCCTGGTTGCGTGACGCCGCCCTCGTCATCATCGACGAGGCACACACCGCGATCACGCCCCGCTACACCGAGATCCTGGCGCACCTGGGCCTGACAGCCTCACGCACCGACCGTCATCTCCTGGGGCTCACCGCGACGCCGTACCGCAACACCAACGATGACGAGACGCGTCGCCTGGTCAACCGCTTCGGTGGCCGTGGCCGGCGTCTGGACGACGACGTCTTCCCTGGCGGAGACGCCTACGCCGAACTCCAGAGGCTCGGCATGCTGGCACAGGTCGAGCATCGGCTCCTGCCGGGCGGAACGATCACCCTGACCCGTGAGGAGAAGCAGCGCGCCGAACAGTTGAGCATCCTGTCCAGGGCGGCCGAGCAGCGCCTCGCCGACGACCACGACCGCAGCACCCGCATCATCGCCGAGATCTCGGCCATGCCGGAGGACTGGCCGGTGCTGGTCTTCGCGACGTCCGTCGACCACGCCAAGTACCTGGCGGCAAAGCTCCGTGACCTGGACATCACGGCCGCCGCCGTCGACTCGACCACCTCGGCCAGCGACCGACGTCGACGCATCGACGGCTTCCGGACGGGACGCACCCGGGTCCTCACCAACTACGGCGTTCTGACCCAGGG
Organism: Streptomyces sp. Tu 3180; assembly: GCF_009852415.1. Taxonomy (NCBI): domain Bacteria; kingdom Bacillati; phylum Actinomycetota; class Actinomycetes; order Kitasatosporales; family Streptomycetaceae; genus Streptomyces; species Streptomyces sp. Tu 3180. The sequence goes on from NZ_WOXS01000002.1 coordinate 3,263,367, forward strand.
CTTCGACGCCCCCGCCACCCGAGCCGTCGTGGTCGCCCGCCCCGTCTACAGCCCCAACGTGTACCAGCAGATGATCGGGCGCGGTCTGCGCGGCCCTCTCAACGGCGGCAAGGAAACCTGCCTGATCCTGAACGTCCGCGACAACATCCAGAACTTCGACACCGCCCTCGCCTTCACCCAGTTCGAGCACCTGTGGAGCAGCAAGTGACCGACCCCTACGGCGACAGCCCTCCGCTCACCGACGAGCAGCGGGCTGTCGTCGACCTCCCCTGGGACACCCGCCTTCTTGTCACGGCAGGGGCGGGATCCGGCAAGACGCACACGGTGGTACGGCGCCTCGACGCCCTCGTGGGCCACGAGGCCCCCGAGGAGGCGCTGGAGGCGGGCGAGATCCTCGTCCTCAGCTTCTCCCGCGCCGCCGTCCGCGAGCTGCAGGACCGGATCGCCCGACACGGCGACCGGGCACGCAGGGTGCGGGTCCAGACCTTCGACTCGTGGGCATACCGGCTTCTCGTACAGGCCTACCCCGACGAGGAGTGGGCGGCTCGCAGCTTCGACGATCGTATCCGCGCGGCGACGGACGCGATCGAGAAGGGCGCTGTGGAGGCCAGTGAGCTCGGCGCTCCCTCGCATGTGGTGATCGACGAGGCGCAGGACCTGGTGGGCGATCGCCGGGAGCTGGTGGAGGCGTTGCTCGACCGGTTCCAGCGTTCGTGCGGATTCACCGTCGTCGGCGACTCCGCCCAGGGCATCTACGGCTTCCAGATCGAGGACCGGACGGAGCGGGCCGGGGAGACAGATCGGTTCTTCACCTGGCTGCGAGAGTCCTACGACGACCTCGTCGAACTCAGCCTGACCGAGAACTTCCGGGCGAAGAGCCCCGAGGCACGCACCGCCCTCCCCCTCGGCTCCTCTCTGCAGAAGCTGGCGGTGTCCCCGGGTGGTCAGGAGGCCACGGCCGAGAAGCTCCACGCCGAGCTGCGCGACCGTCTTCTCGGCCTGCCGAGCTTCGGTGATCTGGCCGGCGGGTTCGCGTTGGACGTGTTGAAGACGTTCCCCGACACCTGCGCGATCCTGACCCGCGACAATCGTCAGGCTCTCGCCGTCTCGGAACTCCTTCACGAACACGGGGTGGAACACGCGCTGAAGCGTTCGCTGCGGGATCGACCCGTGCCGTACTGGGTCGCCGAACTGCTGCGCCGAACCGAGTCCTTGACGCTCACCGAAGGCCGGTTCCTGGAGCTGCTCGCGGAGATCCCGCTGCCCGAGGGCGTCGAGCCCCAACGGTGCTGGCGGTCGTTGCGTGCCGCGACCCGCCGCACAGGCCGCGGCCTCGTCGACGTCGCCGCCGTGCGGCGTCTGGTGGCCGAGGGGCGCTTCCCCGACGAGTTGGGTGACCCGGAAACGGCTCGGTTGATCGTGTCGACGGTGCACCGGGCCAAGGGCCTGGAGTACGACCGAGTGCTGCTGCTGTCGCCGCCCTCCGTCGCCGAGCTGCGGAAGGCGCACGAGGATCTGGATGTGCCGGCCGAGGCGCGGGCCCTCTATGTGGCCATGACACGGGCTCGCCAGGACCTGTACCCCGTGACCGGCCCCGAGACCTCCCGCATACGCCGCCACCGTCCCAGCGGCCGCTGGTACCTCGGCGGTTGGAAGAAGTACGAGCGTTACGGCATCCAGACCGTGGCCGGAGACATCCACAGGGAGGAGCCTCCTGGCGCGCACGACGCGGACATGTCCGCGACCGATACGCAGACCTACCTGCTGGAGCACGCCCGCCCGGGTGAGGCGGTGACGTTGCGGATGCGTCACCCGCTGCCCGCCGGACCGAACCAGAGCCCACCGTACGACCTGGTCCACCGTGACCGGATCATCGGCGAGGCCTCCGAGCGCTTCCGCCGGGACCTGTACGCGGTAGAGATGATCTCGCGGTCGTGGAACATCACGTGGCCCGCCGAGATCGTCGGCCTGCGGGTGGACACGCTGGAGACGGTCGCGGGCAGTACGGCGGCCGGGGCCAACGCGGGTCTGGGCCCCCACGGGGTGTGGCTCGCGCCTCGGATCACCGGAATCGGAAGGTATCGACGCGGCGAACGCGTCGGGGAGGAAGAAGGATGACGCACGGGAAAGGCCCGCACGCCGAGCACTACCGGGTTCGTGAGGAATTGGTGGCCCGGTTGCGCCGCGAGCTTCTCGGTCCCGACGTCGAGGCGGGCGACGATCCGGTCGAGGTCCTCACCCAGGACGCCCCGATCACCCGCTACCCGATCGGTGTGCTGTTCCCGAGGGCTGCCGACCGCGATGCCCGTCAGAAGCAGGAGGAGGACATCGCCGAGGAGGACGGGCTTGACGAGGCACCGCTGCTCGGCAACGACAGCCCCGACGAGACGGGGGGCCCCGCCGAGCCGCCGGCCTCCGGTGACCGGCGCCCCTCGTCCATGGGCCTCACTTTCGCCGTGGCACCCGAGGTGAGCTCCGAGATCGTGATCTCCGCGCGAGCCGCCGTGTACGACCCCGTGGACGCCGAAGGCCGGCCGGTGTCGGCCGAGCGAGCGGAGGCCCGGACCACGAGTGACCAACGTGAGCATTGGCGTCGCCGGGAACTGGAGCTGCCGGACACCCCGGTCGACATCACACGGCCCGGTCCTCTCGATCCGGCTCCCGTTCTCGCCGACGGCGTGGAACTGCACGTCCTCGTACGACCGGTCAGCGCTTCCTCCGGCACTGTCACCGTCACGGTCACCCTGATCAACAAGCAGGTCGTAAGCGAGCGGGAACTCCAGGACGCTTTCGCCCTCTTCCAGCCCAGCCTGACGATCCGGGCGGCCAACGGCGCCTCCGCCTTCGTGGAGCGTCCCGCCGCTCTGTCCGCCGTCGACTCGGAGCTGGCCACGAGCCGCCTGCTGTACCGCCATGCCCCCACCTTCGCCGTGGGGCACGGCTGCTCCGCCCATTGGGACTGGACGCCCCCGCCGGTCGGCCTGACCGACATAGAGCGTGCCGCGATCGACGAGATCCGCTCCGAGTTCGTACCCACGCACGAAGTACTGCTGACCGACTCCAACCCGGAAATCGAGAAGCTCTGCAGCTCGGCACTCGGCATGCTCGGCCTCGCCGAGCGCCCCGACTCCGAGGTGCTCGACGCGTTGCGCGGGCTGGCCCGGGGTTATGAGCAGTGGATCGAGGCCAAGGCCTCGGAGGCCGGCGCACTCGCAGGAACCCCCTACGAGGAGCCCGCGCGCGAACGGCTCGACGCCTGCCGCGAAGCTCTCGGACGCATGCGGGAGGGCATCCGGATCCTGGCTGACACGGACAAGCCGGAGGTCATGGAGGCCTTCCGGATGGCCAACCGGGCGATGGCGGAACAACGTGCGCGCAGTGCCTGGGTGAAGGGCGGCCGTGAGGGTACGCCCGACCTGTCGGTCCAGCGCTGGCGGCCGTTCCAGATCGCGTTCATACTCCTGTGCCTGCGTGGCATCGCCGACCCGAACCACCCCGACCGCAAGATCTCGGACCTGCTCTGGTTCCCCACCGGTGGCGGCAAGACCGAGGCCTACCTCGGCCTGATCGCCTTCACCACGTTCCTGCGTCGACTGCGCCACGAGGCGGACGGTGGCGGCGTCACCGTGCTCATGCGATACACGCTGCGTCTGCTCACACTCCAGCAGTTCGAACGCGCCACGATCCTCATCTGTGCGATGGAGCTGATGCGCAGGGCCGACCCGGAGCGCCTGGGTGAGGAGGGCGTCTCGATCGGCATGTGGGTCGGTAAGTCGGCTACGCCGAACGATCTGAAGACGGCCGCCGAGAAGCTGCTCAAGCTGCGCGGAGGGCAGAACCTGCAGAAGGAGAACCCGGTCCAGCTGCACGCCTGCCCCTGGTGCGGCACGGCACTGGACGCTCACAACTACTCGGTGGACGAGGAGAACGTCCGTATGGACGTCCGTTGCCCCGGCTCCGGCTGCGAGTTCGCCTCCGGTCTGCCGGTTCACCTCGTGGACCAGACGGTCTACAGGGCCCGCCCGACCCTCGTCATCGCCACTGTCGACAAGTTCGCCTCCATGCCGTGGCGCGAGCAGACGGCGGCACTCTTCAACCTGGACCGTCCCGGCGACGCGACTCCACGTCCGGAGCTGATCGTCCAGGACGAACTCCACCTGATCTCCGGTCCGCTGGGAACTCTGACCGGCTTGTACGAGACGGCCGTCGACGCCCTCGCCGACCAGCCGAAGGTGATCGCCTCCACGGCGACCATCCGTCGTGCGGCCGACCAGGGACGGCGCCTCTTCGACCGGGACGTGCGTCAGTTCCCGCCGGCCGGTCTGGACGCGCGGGACTCCTGGTTCGCCGTGGAGACCGGTCGTGACGCCAAGGCCAGTCGACGTTACGTGGGGCTGCTCGCCCCCGGTACCAGCCAGTCGACCCTTCTCATCCGCACCTACGCGGCCCTGCTCCACCAGGCCATGTGCGCGGAGACGAGCGACGAGGTCCGGGACGCGTACTGGACACTGGTCGGCTACTTCAACAGCCTCCGCCTGCTGTCGGCCGCCGAGCTCCAGGTGAACGATGACGTCGAGGACTATCTGAGGCTCCTCGCCGACCGCGACGGCACCGAAGTGCGTCCCTCCAACCGGTACTCGGAGCTGACGAGCCGGGTCGACGCGAGCCTGATCCCGGCTCGGCTCAAGGAGATCGAGAAGCGCTATCCGGACCCCGACGTCCGCGACGTCCTCCTGGCCACCAACATGATCGCCGTCGGCGTCGACGTGGACCGTCTCGGCCTGATGGCGGTGATGGGTCAGCCCCAGACCACGGCCGAGTACATCCAGGCCACCAGCCGCGTGGGCCGTGCCCACCCGGGCCTGGTCGCCGTGATGCTGAACTCTTCCCGTCCCCGGGACCGTTCGCACTACGAGAACTTCCTGCACTTCCATTCCGCGCTCTACCGTGAGGTGGAGTCGACGTCCGTGACGCCGTTCTCCGCCCGATCGCGCGACCGCGGTCTGCACGCCGTGATCGTGGCGCTGGCCCGCATTCTCATTCCCGAGGCCCGCGAGAACGATGCCGCCGGTCGGATCGACACGTACGTGGATCGTCTGCGTTCGGAGATCAAGCCGTTGTTGACGAGCCGCGTCTCCCAGGTCGCTCCCGAGGAACTGCAGGACACCTCCGACGCTTTCGAAGAATTCGTCGACTGGTGGGAACAAATGGCGGACGGGCACGGCGGACTGCTGTACGAGCCGCGCCGCGGCAGTCCCACTCCTGCTCTGCTCACACCGTTCGACGACGAATCCCCGGACGCCGGCCCCTGGTCCACCCTGTGGAGCCTGCGCGACGTCGACGCCGAGTCCGCTCTCTTCCTGGAGGCTTCCCGATGACCCCGCCCTCCGCGCGGCGCCGCCGCCGTACCGACGGTGACTCGGCCGTGCCCCGCCTCGCCCTGCCTCGTCGTGGGTCGGTCCGCCGCTCTCAGATGATCACCACGTACGGCGTCGGATCGCTGATCGCCGTCGACAACGAGTCGTTCATCGTCTCCGGCATCGACGACGCCTACCGGAGCTGGCCCCTCGATGAGGCGCCGATCATCCACGAGCACCGTCTCGCCCGGGTCCTGAGGGTGAGCCACTTCCGGCTGCCCCCTTCCTCCGAGGACACGAGCAAGGACGGGGTACGCGTCCGGCGTTTCCCGCTGTGGCACTCGTGCCCGAGGTGCCAGGCTCTGCAGCACGTCCGGGACTTCAATCCTCCCGCCGGTAAGAACGTCTGCACGGACTGCGACGACGAGCCCCTTGTACCGTCCCGATTCGTCATGGCCTGTGAAGACGGACACCTCGCCGACTTCCCCTATTGGAAGTGGCTGCACCGCAAGAACCGCGAGGAAGGCGCGACCGGGCGCTGTGGCGGGCAGATGAGCATGCGCTTCTCCGGCCGGAGTGCCTCGCTGCGTTCCGTGATCATCTCGTGCACGTGCGGTGTGCCGGAGGTGTCCATGGAGGGTGCCTTCCGCCGCTCGGCCCTGACCGACCTCGGGGTGCGGTGCGAGGGCAGGCGCCCCTGGCTCAAGAACGCACCCGCCGAGTTCTGCAAGCAGACGCCCCGTACGCTTCAGCGCGGTTCGTCGGCGGTCTGGCAGCCGGTGCTGAAGTCCGCTCTCTCCATCCCCCCGTGGAGCGACGGGCTCGCCGACAAGCTCTCCGAGCACTGGGAGAACCTGCGCGCGTACTCGTCCCGCTCGGAGATTGAGATTTACCTCAAGGGAGCGTTCCGGGGCGACGACTCCGTCTCGGTCGACGCCGTCATGGAGTTGCTGGCGGCCGAACAGGCGGAAGACCCGGCTCAGGAGGGCGAGTCCGACGTCAGTGCGGTGAGCCCCTATCAGGCGCTGCGCCGCCAGGAGTACGAGCGGCTCTGTGCCGGCAACGCTCTGCAGGACCAGGGACGCGAGGAACAGTTCATCTGTGAACCACCGGTCTCGGACCCGGCTGTCCTCGATCCGTTCGGTGTCCGCAGGCCGATGCTGGTCAAGCGCCTGCGCGAGGTACGGGCACTCAAGGCATTCACACGCATCGCGGACCCTGAGTCGGGTTCCGAAGGCCATGAGGCAGCCCTGTCCCTGACTCCCACCGACTGGCTCCCGGCGATGGAGGTGCGCGGCGAGGGCGTCTTCGTGCGCCTCGACGAGAACCGGCTGGACGATTGGGCCGAGTCGATCGCGGTGGCCGCCCGAGTCGATCGCGTGCGCACCAACCACGACCGCATGCTGAGAGAACGGGCCACGAATCCTGCGGACGTGCCCTCCTCGCCCGCCACACCCCGACTGGTGTTGCTGCACACCCTGGCACATGTGCTGATCAACGAGTGGAGCCTGGACGCCGGTTACCCTGCCGCAGCACTGCGCGAGCGCCTGTACACGGACGACACCATGGCCGGCTTCCTCATCTACACGGCGACCAGTGACTCCGCCGGCAGTCTCGGCGGCGTGGTGGCCCAGGGGGAGCCGGACCGCCTCGCCGAAGCGCTCCATTCGGCGCTGAGGCGGGCCGCCTGGTGCTCGGCCGATCCGCTGTGCATAGAGGCACGGTCGTCCGGCATCGGGGGCGCGAACATGGCAGCGTGTCACGCCTGCGCGATGCTCCCCGAGACGAGCTGCGAGCACAACAACATCCTGCTCGACCGGGCTCTGCTGGTGGGCACTCCGGAGGAACCCTCGGTGGGATTCTTCCGACAGGTCCTGACGACCTGAGGCGAGCAGCCTCACCACCCACTCTCCGACAGGGCGGCTTCGCAACGGCTCTGCGCGCGGTCGAGCACCTCGTCCGCGTCGCAGCCGTGGGCTTGAAGCCAGTGGAGGAAGTCCGTGATGACGTCGATCACGGACTCCTCCGCCACCGCCCGACTCACCCTGCCGGGCCCCGGTCCGTAGGAGCAGGTCGGCGGCCTCAGCGTCGCGTACACGTCCAGCAGCGCCTCGGCCCGGGTCACCGACGGATCCTCCGGGTGGCCGGCCGGTGGGGTGAGCCCGGTGGCCAGTTCGCACCACGTCACCTTGCGGGCCTCGTGGAGCTGGACGCCCCAGCGGTCGGTGAGGGCGTCGACGAGTGCCATGCCCCGTCCGCCCTCGGCGTCGACTTCCGCGGCGACGAGGGTGGGCAGGGCCCGTGTGTCGGGGTCGTGGATCTCGATGCGCAGGTACGTGCCGTTCATGGAGACCGCGAGCGAGGCCGGAGTGCCGATGCCGACGTGCGTGACGACGTTGGAGACGAGTTCGCTGACACAGAGTTGGGCCGTGTCGACGAGCTCGTGCAGACCCCACGCCGTCAGACGGAGCCGTACGACGCGGCGCAGGGTGGCCACCTCCTCGGGGCGGGCGGTGAACTCCACGTCCCACGGCTTTCGCGTCATGCAACTCTCCTGGATCACGAGGTCTCTCCCATCGGGGTTCCGCCCTGCCCTTCGCGACGCACCACCGGAGCGTGACGATCGCTCACTCTGTGTCGCCCGATGCGTTCAGGATGGAGCTGGCTCATCCCGTCGTGCAATGTGCACGATGGGATTCCCACTTCTGTGTGATTGGCAAGGGGTCCTCTTGGCAGGAGACTGAACTCTCGCTACGCACCATGCGGTCGAGGGGATGGACATGGCCGGTTCACCGACGGCGCGCCGTCGGCGTCTGTCGATCGAGCTGAAGAAGCTCCGGGAGAGGAGCGCACTGACCTGCGCCCAGGTCGGACAGGCGCTGGACTGGAGCGGCTCCAAGGTCAACCGCATGGAGACGGGCAGCGGCAGGGTCCAACCGTCCGACGTCGACGCACTGTGCCGGTTCTACGACACGAGTGACGAACTGCGTGAGTTCCTCAAGTCACTGGCACGGGAGGCGAAGACGCGCGGTTGGTGGCAGGTGCACGGTGCGGGTGTGCCCGAGTGGTTCAACATCTACATCGGCTTGGAACAGGACGCCTCCACGCTCCGCCAGTACCAGTGCGAGCTGTTGCCGGGCCTCATGCAGACCGAGGCGTACGCCCGTGAACTCCACACGACCGGCGCGCACATGTCGGCCGAGGACATCGACCGGGCCGTGCGGGTGCGGCTGGAGCGCCAGGAGATGCTGACGCGGCCGGACTCCCCCGATGCCTGGTTCATCGTGAACGAGGGTGCCGTGCGCAACGTCATCGGCGATCGGGAACTCATGCGGGAGCAACTCGAGCGGGTTCTGGAAGCCGCCGAGTCGCCGAATGTCACCCTGCAGGTCCTCCCCTTCGACTCCGGCACCTACCCGGCCACCGGCTCCTTCACCATGCTGGGTTTTCCCGCCCCGGAAGACCCGGACCTGGTGTACCGCGACGGCATCACGGACGCGGTCTACCTGGAGGGCGAGCATCATGTGCGGGAGTACACGCGGGCGTTCGACGGTTTGCGTGCCGCGGCCCTGAGCCCTCAGCGCTCCGCCCAGCTGATCGAGTCCGTCGTGAAGGAGTACTCGAGGTGAACACCACAGAGCCCGCGGGGCGCCCTCCGGTGTGGGTCAGGTCGTCGTACAGCAACGGCGCGGGGGGCGAGTGCGTGGAGTGTGCGATCAGCCGGGACCACATCCTCGTGCGGGACTCCAAGGGCACGGGAGTCCCCGTGATCACCGTGGGGCACCGCGCCTGGGACTCCTTCCTGCGAGCGCTCCGAGGCGGTCGGCGGGCGCACTGACCCGTCTGCCCCGCGATCCCGTCGCCCTCGGTCCGCCTCCGGCTGCGCGCGGGGGCTCCCCGCCCCTACTCCAGCATGCGCTCCGCGTCCTCCGGAACCCAGGGAAAAGGCACGTCGGGCCATCGTGCGGCGGTCCACGCGTCGAGGTCGACGGCGAGGACGGCGTCGACGAAGACCTGGGGCGGGCGGTAGCCGTGGGCGGTGACGTAGTGCGTGACGAGGGACGGCGCCGCGTAGGCGATGCCGGGCCCGCCCGGGATCCGCACCTCCCCGTTGCCCTCCGGGGCCCCGTCCCCGGGGCACAGGTCGCACTCGTGCACCCCGAGGCAGACGTTCATCCACTGGATCCGCCGCACGGCCTCCAGCTTCTCCACGAACGCCGCGGGGACCGCTCCCGTCGGGTACGGCCTGCCGGCCTCCAGCCACCCGATGTTCAGGCGGGTGTACGACGGGCGGTACCACAGCGCGTGGAAGCCCGACTCCGGGTCCGTGAACGCGTCCTCGTCCTGGTAGGCGTACGCGCTGAGATCCTCGTAGAACACCCGCACATCATCGCCGCGCCGTTCCCCTGGGGTCCGCCGGGGTCCGCCGGGGTCCACGCGGTGCCACGCCTCCGGGAGGGCGGGGTATCGCGGTGGGGCGCGGGCGGTTCTCAGCGCCAGGGGTCGAGGGCGTGCTTGCCGCGGGTCCGGCCCGCTTCGAGCCGCCGCAGCACCGCCGGTCCCTCGGCCAGGGGATGGACCCGGGGCGTGCCCGGCGGGTACACGCCCTGGGCGATGAGTGCCGTGAGTTCGGCGAGCAGCGACCGGTGGAGGGACGGGGCCGCCGTCGCCAGCGCGCCGATGTGCAGGCCCTTGAGCTGGACCCGGTGGGTGAACACCAGGTCGTGCGTGCTGAGGCAGGCGTCCCCGGAGGCGGCGCCGAACACGACGACGCGTCCGGTGAAGGGCCTGGTGACCGACAGGCTGGCCTCGAACGTGGCGCGTCCCACCGATTCCAGGACCAGGTCGACACCGCCGGTCAGACGGGTGATCTCCTCGGCCAGACCGGGGCGCGCGCCGTCCAGGACCTCGTCGGCGCCGAGTGCTCGGACGGTGTCGTGCTTGTCCGGTGACGCGGTGGCGATCACGCGCGCGCCGTAGTGGCGGGCGAGGCGGACGGCGGCCTGCCCCACGCCTCCGGCCGCGGCGTGGACGAGCACCGTCTCACCCGCCTCGAGCTCGCCCAGCGGCTTCAGTGCCGCCAGTGCGGTCGCCCAGTTCAGCACCAGGCCGAGGGCTTCGGCGTCGCTCCAGCCGGAGGGCACGGGGAGGACCCCCGCGGCCGACATCGTCATGTACTGCGCGAAGGCGCCCGGCCCGGTGCCGACGACGTGGGTGCCGGGTGGGAGCGGGTCCTCGATCCCGGGGCCGGCGCCCACGATCTCGCCGGCGGCCTCGAAGCCCGCCACGTAGGGCGCCCGCGGGCCTCCTCCGTAGGTGCCGCGGCTCTGCATGACGTCCGCGAAGTTGACCCCGGCGGCGCCCACCCGGACCAGGTACTCGCCGGGTCCCGGGGCGGGGCGGCGCCGATCGGTCACGAGGGCCAGGTCCTCCGGTCCGCCGTGCGATCGCTGCACGAGTGCCCGTACCGTCTGCTCCGCGGCGTGCCGCCGCTCGTCGGTCTCCATGCACCGGACGGTAGGGGCCTGACACCGGTGTGAAGGTCAAGTCCGGTCATCGGCCGGCCCGGTGCGCCTCGCGCAGGTAGGCGTCGAGCGCCGCCTGCTGCTCGCTGAGCGCGGCGATGCGCGCGGCGAGCCGGTCGCGGTACCCGCGCACCTCCCGCAGGAACTCCGCGCACACCGCACCCGCGTCGGCGTCGGGTCCGGCGGTGAGGTGGGGCAGGACTTCCCTGATCAGCCGCACGGGCAGCCCGGACTCCAGCAGGGAGCGGATGACGCGGACGCGGTCGACGGTGGACCGGCAGTAGTCGCGGTACCCGTTGGCGCACCGGCCGGGGGTGATCAGCCCCTCGTCCTCGTAGTACCGCAACGACCTGGCGCTCACGCCGCTGGCTCTGGATGCCTCGCCGATCCTCATGCCGGAGGACAACGTCCGGGCGCTCCGTGCTCTTCCGGTCTCCGCGCCGCGACGGGACGGGGGCGGCTCCCCGGGCGGTGTGCGCGGCCACGGGGCGGCGCTCCGCCCGGAGCCCCGGCGGGCGGGAGCGGCCGTCCCCGTCCGCTCGGCCGGTGCGGCGGGAGCGCCGCCGTGACGGCGGCCGCCCCGCTAGACGACCCGCTGCATCGCCTTCCGGTGCCGTTCCGCCATCGTGGCCCCGGACTCGCGGCGGGCCATCCTGCGCAGGACGGACGGTGCGAGGAGCAGCCCGGCGACCGCCCAGGCGCCCAGCACGCCCACCGTCTCCAGGTACCGCCAGGACGCGTCGATCTCGGCGGCGACCGCCTCGGCCGGCAGCAGCGCGGCCCGCACGCCGAGGCCGATCCAGTACACGGGGAAGACCTGCCCGACGGTCCGCAGCCACTCGGGCAGCTCCGACAGGGGGAAGTAGATCCCGGAGACCACGACGAGTCCCATGACCGGGAGCATCAGCAGCCCGACGGTGCGCGGGCTGCCGACGAGCGAGCCGATGACGGCGCCGACGGGCAGGGTCGCCAGGAGACCCAGCGGCACCACCCACACCAGCGTCAGCAGCGCTCCGCCGCCCTGCCGGGCCACCCCGTCCACCAGGAACACGCCGACGGCGAAGGGGATCGCCATGGAGACGAGGGCCGTGCCCGACACCATGACGACCTTGCCGACCAGGTGGCCGACCATGCCGTGGGGCACGGCCTTGGCCCGCAGCAGCGTGCCGTCCTCGCGCTCGGTGGCGAGGAGCTGCGCCGTGGTCATCACCCCGGTGAACGCGAGCGTCATGCCCACCATGCTCGGCAGCATGAACGCGCCGGCCGAGATGCCCGCGCCCTTCAGCGGCTCGTCCCCGGCCAGGAACAGCGGCACCATGAGCAGGACCGTCCAGAGCACGTACCCGAACACGTCCTGGCCGGAGGTGAAGGTCTGCCTCAGCTCCGTCCAGCCGCGCCGCACCCCCACCCCCACCGCGTGCCACACCGGATTCATCGCGCTCCCTCCCCGAACACCCGTGCCGCCCGCTCGCCGGGGACGCTCCCCGCCTCCAGCTCCCGCACCATCGTCAGGTAGGTGTCCTCCAGGCTCGCCCGGCGCACCTCCAGCCCGCCGATCGCCTCGCCGTGCTCCTCGAACAGCCGGCGGACGAACCGGGTGGGCTCGGCCGTGGCCTGCTCGAAGGGCCGTCCGTCCCGGGTCCAGCGCACGGTGGCCTCGGCCGACACCCGCCGGGACAGCTCCTCGGCCGGGCCGTCGGCCACGATCCGGCCGCCGGCCAGGATGAGGATCCGGTCGGCGAGCTTCTCCGCCTCGGCGAGGTCGTGCGTGGTCAGCAGGACGGTGGTGTTCTCGTCCGCGAGCCCGCGCACCAGGCCGTGGAACTCGTTCCTGGCCTCGGGGTCCAGCCCGGCCGTCGGCTCGTCCAGGAACAGCAGTTCGGGCCTGCCCACGATGCCGACGGCCACGTCGAGGCGCCTGCGCTGCCCGCCCGACAGGGTGCCGACCCGCTTGTCCGCCTGTCCGGTCAGTCCCACCGCGGCGATGAGCTCGTCGGTGTCCCACGGCCGCCGGACGAGGTCGGTGGAGTACGGCGCGTAGTACGAGCCGAGGTGGGCCAGCAGTTCCCGCACCCGCCACTTGCCGTGGTCGCGCCAGGACTGCAGGACGATGCCCAGGCGTGCGCGCCACCGCTCGTCCCCGCGTGCCGGGTCGGCGCCGAGGACGCTCACGTCACCGGCCGAGCGCGCCCGGAAGCCCTCCAGGACCTCGATGGTGGTCGTCTTGCCCGCGCCGTTCGGACCGAGGAGCACGAGGACCTCGCCCCGCCGGGCCGTGAAGTCCACGCCCTTCAGCACCTCTTGGCTGCGGTAGCGCATCCGCAGGTCCCGTACGTCGATGACCGTGTCGCTCTCCGGTGGCGGGCTGCTCCCCGTCCCGGACACGGCGTGAGCAGTCGTCACCGGTGTCCCCCGTCCCTCTTGTGTGTCCGTCCTGCGCGACGAGGGGCCGAGGCCCTGCCGACGTCCCTGGTCATGGGCGCGTCGATGGCCGTGACGAACCGTCACCGCCCGGCAGTGGCTCTCCCCCCTTGACGAACACATTACCGAGCTGGCCGGGCGCTCCCCGCCGCCCCGGCCGGGACTCCCTGCGGGGCCGCGGTGATGCGGGCCACCGCCTCGCGGGTCAGCTCCCGGTCGGACGGGGCGTCCTCCAGTGCCCGGTGCAGGGTCAGGCCCTCGATCAGCGCGTCCAGTTGGCGGGCCGTGGACGGGGCGAAGTGCTGCTCCAGGAGGTCGCGGCTGCGCCGCATCCACCTCCGGCACAGCTGCCGGTAGGGCTCGTGCCGGGCGGCGAGGGTGTAGAGCTCCTGGGCGAGGATCAGGTCGCGGCGGGGGCCCTCGGAGAGCGTGTGGATGAGGTCGGTGACCGCTTCGCGGGCCCGGTCGGCGGTGGTGACGCCGCCGAGGTGGTCCTCGAAGACGGCCACGATGTGGTCGGCGTAGCCGGTGAACGCCTCGCGCAGCAGGTCGTCGATGCCGGTGAAGTGGTAGGTCATCGAGCCCAGGGGCACCTTCGCGCGGGTGGCGATCTTGCGGTGGGAGACGCCGGCGACGCCCTCCTCGGCGATCAGGTCGAGCGTGGCGGCGAGGATGCGCTCGCGGCGCCGCGGGTCGGTGTGTCCGGTGGCCATGGCGGAGGATCTCAGAGGGTGCGGACCGGGCGGGCCGGGTTGCCGACGGCGACGACGTTCGCGGGGACGTCCCTGGTGACGACGGCGCCGGCGCCGATGACGGAGTGGTCGCCGATGGTCACCCCGGGGCAGACGATCGCTCCGCCGCCGAGCCAGACGTTGTCGCCGATGGTGACGGGGAGCGCGGCTTCGAGCTTGTCGCGGCGGGGCTGCGGCTCCACGGGGTGGGTGGGGGTGAGGAGCTGGACGTTCGGGCCGATCTGGCAGTCCTCGCCGATGGTGACGGCCGCGACGTCCAGCGCGGTCAGGTTGTAGTTGACGAAGGTGCGGGCGCCGATGGTGATGTTGCTGCCGTAGTCGACGTGCAGCGGCGGGCGCACGTCCACGTCCTCGCCGACGGAGGCGAGGAGTTCGGTGAGGATCGTCCTGGCCTCGGCGGGATCCTCCAGGTAGGCGGCCTGGTAGCGGGCCGCCAGTCGCATGGCGCGCCGCTGCCGGCGGGCGATCTCGGGGTCGTCGGCGATGTAGAGGTCGCCCGCGAGCATGCGTTCGAGGTGGGTGCGCGGGTCGTCGGCGAAGTGGTCCGTCGGCATGCGTACGATCGTACGCTCCGGAGGCGCGCACGGGCGTGCACGCCGGTCGGCGCGCGTCCGGCGTGGCGGCGTGGCGGCGTGTCCGGCGGTCGGCGCGTCCGGTGAGCGGCGCTAGCCCTTCTCGCCCCGCTCCACGCAGAACTCGTTGCCCTCCGGATCGGCCAGGACGACCCAGCCGGTTCCGTCGGGGCGGGTGCGGTCGGCGAGCAGGCGGGCGCCGAGGCCGATGGCGCGGGCCACTTCCTCCTCGCGGGTGCGGCCCGTCGGCCTCAGGTCGAAGTGGAGGCGGTTCTTGGCGGTCTTGCCCTCCTCCACGCGGACGAAGAGCAGGCCCGGACCGCCGTCCGGGTCCTCAATCAGGGCCTCCGGGTCGCCCGGCTTGTCGTCGTCGGAGAGCGGGTTGCCCAGCAGCGCGCTCCAGAAGGAGGCGAGGTCGTACGGGTCGCCGGTGCAGTCGAAGGTGATGTGGCGGATGGTGGGGTTCAACGGTCCTCCGGGAGGGGCCGGCCAGTGGGGAAGGCGGTGCACCCGCAGGATGCCCCGCGCACGGGAGGGTGTCGAACCGTTTGCCGGGCGACGGCGGGGCGTGCCCGGGCGGGCCGGGCCCGCCGCGCCGGGCTCCGCCCCGCCCGCCGCGGTCTCCGCGGTCTCGGCACAGGACGCCTCCGGGCGGGGCGGGGACGCCTCCGGGCGGGGAGCGCGGGCCGCGGCGGGCGGGGCGGGCTCAGGAGCGGGAGTGGGGCCCGGCGGGGTGGTTCCGGCGGGTGAGGGGGGAGTCCGGGACGGTCACTCCGCCGGCGTCAGCTCCGCCCGGCCGAAGAGCAGGGCGTAGCCCGGGGGCAACTGGGCCAGGATGCGGGTCACCAGGGCGTCGCCGACCAGACCGGGCAGGACGCTCAGGACCGAGCTGACGTCCCAGCGGGCCGTGGCCGGGGTCGAGCCCTCGATGCGGGCCGCCACCGAGCCGACGAACTCCGCGGCCGTCAGCTCGCGGGTCGCCGGGATCTGGGACGCGACCACTCTCGCGGCCTCCTCGGGCAGGGCGCGGGCCAGGTCGACGCGTTCGTCGCCGACGACGTGGCCGCCGAGGGCGGAGAGGACGATGCGGGTGACGCTCTCCGCCTCCGACCGGGTCGGGTACTGGCCCGAATCCTTCACGGCGTCGATCAGTTCGTGCCAGCCGCGGTCCGGGGACGGGGCCGGGGACGGGAGCGGGGACGGGGGCGCCTCGGCCGGGATGCTCCCTCCCCGGTTCGAGGGTGCGGGCTTCTGCGGCGTCAGCGTGGTCATCTGGGGCTCCTCTCCTTCTCCGGTTCTCCGGTGTTCCGGTACTCCGGGGCCTCCGTCGCCCTCCGCGTCGGACGGGCATGGGGGTGCGCCCCGCGGGCGGCCGGTGTCCGCGGGACGCGTGGTGGGTGTGGTGCGACAGTTCGTCAGCCGCTGATCTGCTTGCGGCTGTCGCCGCCGGTGATCTGGATGCGGCGCGGCTTGGCCTGCTCGGCCACCGGGATGCGCAGGGTCAGGACGCCGGCCTCGTACGACGCGTCGATGCGTTCCGTGTCCAGGGTCTCGCCGAGGAACAGCTGGCGGGTGAAGGTGCCGGTGGGGCGTTCGGCGACCACCGTCTCCGCGCCCTCGGGGGCCGGGGACCGGCGCTCGGCGCGCACGTTGAGGACGTTGCGCTCGACGTCCAGCTCGATCGTCTCGGGGTCGATGCCGGGGAGGTCGAAGTGGACGATGAAGTCGTCCCCCGCCCGGTAGGCGTCCATCGGCATCGCCGACGGGCGGGCGGCCGTGCCGAAGACCTGCTGCGCGAGGCGGTCGAACTCGCGGAAGGGGTCGGTACGCATGAGCATCACGGTCCATCTCCTCTCTTCTGGCGCGTTCCGTGCGATGCCCTACGGTCGATTTCTTATATAGCTCGGGGGAGGAAAGTTGACAAGCCCCGACTCACTTCGGCGTGTCCCCGGCTCGCTCCGGCCCGCCCCGGGCCTGGTCGCCGGGGCCGCCGCCCGGGGCGTTAGCCTCGGAGTCCACGAGACCCCGCCCCCGTGGGCGCAGTGGCAGGAGGCAGGCAGACATGGCGAAGGTTCCGAGTTCCGTGGTGGCCGCGAGTGGGCTCGTCGGCGGGTACGGCGTGGCCCGCTGGACGCGGAAGCGGCAGCTGGGCGGGGTCGTCCTCGCCGTCGCCGGGGCCGCCGCCGCGCAGCAGTGGCGGGAGCGGGCCGGCGGGAAGGCCGCGGGGGCGCTGTCGGCCGCGTACGTCGCCGCGTTCGCCGGGTCGCACCCGCTGGCCCGGAAGGTGGGCGCGTGGCCCGCCGTGTTCGGGGTGGCGGGAGCCGTGGCGCTCGCCTCGTGGGCGGTCGCCGACCGGCGC
This sequence comes from Streptomyces sp. Tu 3180, assembly GCF_009852415.1. NCBI lineage: Bacteria > Bacillati > Actinomycetota > Actinomycetes > Kitasatosporales > Streptomycetaceae > Streptomyces > Streptomyces sp. Tu 3180. Next base: position 3,280,353 of record NZ_WOXS01000002.1, read on the forward strand.
GGCTGAACCCTCCGGGACACCGGCCCCACCGGCTCGTGCCCCGCCCGGAGGGCCCGGCGCCGGGACGCGGGCCCGCGTCCCGGCCCTCGTCAGGCCCGGTGGCTCAGCACGTTCACCACCCGGCCGTTCGGTTCGCGGACGAAGAAGCGGCGCACGCCCCACTCCTCGTCCCGCAGCTCCCGCACGACCTCCGCGCCCGACGCCCGCACCCGCTCGTACACCGCGTCGACGTCCTCCACCTCCACGCTGAGGTCGGGGACCACCGGTGCCGTGCGCTCCTCGGTGAAGAAGCTGATCTGGGCGGTGGGGTTGGCGGGGGAGGCCATGGTCGTCACCCAGCCCATGTCCATGACTTCCTCGAAGCCGAGGAGGCCGTAGAAGTCGCGGCTGGCGTCCATCGCCTCCGGGGAGGCCACCGGGATGTCGGGCACGATCCTGCGGACGGTCATCGTCGTACGGGTCCCTTCGTCTAGGCCTTCGCCGGTGACGCGCCCGGCCCCGACCCGGTCTCCGCACCCGTGCGCGCCTTGTCCCTCGCCTTCGACGCGGCGGCGGTGAGCGGCGCGGCGATGTCCTCCAGGGAGCGGCGTTCCGCCTTCACCGCGAGGAACGCGGCCACCAGGCCCGCCGCGCACATCAGGCCGGCGCCGATCTGGAAGGCGAGGACCGTGTCGCCGACCTCGCCGGTGCCCGTGAGGTCGGCGAACAGCAGGGGGCCGCTGATGCCGCCGGCGGCGGTGCCGAGGGCGTAGAAGAAGGCGATGGACATCGCGCGGGTCTCCATGGGGAAGATCTCGGAGACCGTGAGGTAGGCGCTGGAGGCGCCCGCCGAGGCGAAGAACAGCACCGCGCACCAGCAGGCCGTCAGGGTGGTCGCGCTGAGCGAGCCCCGGTCGAACAGCCAGGCCGTGCCGAACAGCAGCAGGCCGGAGAGCAGGTACGTCCCGGAGATCATCACCCGGCGGCCGACCGTGTCGAACAGCTTGCCGAGCAGCAGCGGGCCCATGAAGTTGCCGAGCGCGATGACGGCGAAGTAGTAGCCGGTGTTCCCGGAGGGGACGTCGAAGAACGTCGTCAGGATCGCGCCGAAGCCGAAGGTGATGGCGTTGTAGAGGAACGCCTGGCCGATGAAGAGGGAGAAGCCGAGGACCGAGCGCCTGCGGTAGCGGGCGAAGAGGGTGCGGGCGATCTCCGTGAAGGTGACGTTCTTGCGCTGGTGGATGGTGAGCTCGCCCTCCGCGCGGGGCAGCGGCTCGCCCTTCTCGGCCTCGATCCGCCGCTCGATGTCGCCGACGATGCGTTCCGCCTCCTCGTCGCGGCCGTGGATCAGCAGCCAGCGCGGGCTCTCGGGGACGTGGCGGCGGACGAGGAGGATCACCAGGGCGAGGACGGCGCCGAGGGCGAAGGTCAGCCGCCAGCCGACGTTCGCCGGGAAGATCGCGGTGTTCAGCGCGAGGATCGACAGCAGCGAGCCGCCGACCGCGCCCAGCCAGAAGCTGCCGTTGATCATCAGGTCGACGCGGCCCCGGTACTTCGCGGGGATCAGCTCGTCGATCGCGGAGTTGATGGCCGCGTACTCACCGCCGATGCCGAAGCCGGTGAGGAAGCGGAAGAGGAAGAACCACCAGGTGTCGAAGGCGATCGCGGTCAGGGCGGTGGCGCCGAGGTAGACCGCGAGGGTGATCATGAAGAGTTTTTTGCGCCCCCAGATGTCGGTCAGGCGGCCCCAGAAGAGGGCTCCCGCGCAGGCGCCGGCCACGTAGAGGGCGGCGGCGATGCCGGTGACCTCTCCGGAGGTGATGGGCAGTCCGCTGCCGGGCTCCGACAGCCGGCCGGCGATGTTGCCGACGACCGTGACCTCCAGGCCGTCGAGGATCCACACGGTGCCGAGACCGATGACGATCGACCAGTGCCAGCGCGACCACGGCAGGCGGTCGAGCCGGGCCGGAATGGTGGTGGTGATGGTGCGGCCGGTCCCGGCCTGCGCGGTGGTCATGGGCCCCCTCCTCGTCGAAGTGAACGCCCGTCGGGTGCCCTGGGTCGGGCACTTTCACGCCCGCCCCGCCCCCGCCCCGCCTCACCGGCGTGCGCCCGGCGGGGACGGCCGGGCGCACGCCGGGGCCGTCGGCCGGATCGGGTCGCGGGGCGTCGGCGGTGACGTGCCGTCGCCGTGGGCGGGGCCCGGTGCGTGCGGCCGCACGGCGGAGGAGGGAGCCGGCGCGGAGCGCCGGCGAGGGCCGACGACGCCGCGGACGCGCGTGCCGGGCCCCGCGTCCGCGGCGTGATCCGGACGGCAGGCCCTACGCCCCCAGCGCCCGCGAGACCGTGTAGATCAGCAGCCCGGCCAGGGAGCCGACGACCGTGCCGTTGATGCGGATGAACTGCAGGTCGCGGCCGATGTTGGCCTCGATCTTCCGGGTGGTGTGCTCGGCGTCCCAGCTCGCCACCGTGTCCGTGATCAGGGAGGTGATCTCCTTGCGGTAGGTGGTGACGACGTACACCGCCGCGCTCTCCAGCCAGCCGTCGACCTTCCCCTGCACCTTGGGGTCGGCCGCCATCCGGGCGCCCAGCGACAGCAGCGAGGCCCGCACGCGCAGCCGCAGTTCGCTGCGCTCGTCCTCCGCCGCGGAGACGATCATGGACCGTACGGCGGTCCAGACGGAGGCGATCAGGTCCTGCACCTCGTCGCGGTCGAGGATCTCGCCCTTGAGGCGTTCGATCCGGGCGCGGGTGTCGGTGTCGGACTGGAGGTCGGAGGCGAAGTCGGTGAGGAAGCGGTCGAGGGCGCCGCGCGCGGGGTGGGCGGGCATGTCGCGCATCTCGGTGGTGAAGCGGAGCAGTTCCTTGTAGACGCGCTCGCCGACCTTGCGGTCCACGAACCGGGGGGTCCAGCCGGGCGCGCCGCCCTGCACGGCGTCCATCACGGAGTCGCCGTGCAGCACCAGCCAGTCGTGCGCGCGGGTGACGATCAGGTCCACGGCCCGTTTGTGGCCGCCGTCGGCGACGATCTTCTCCAGCATCTTGCCCATGCCGGGCGCGATCTCCTGGGCGTCGGCGCGGCGCGTGATGGCCTCGCCGACCACCGCCTGGACGTCGGAGTCGCGCAGCACGGTCAGCGCGCCGCGCAGGGCCGCCGACAGTTCGGCGGTGACCCGGTCGGCGTGCTCGGGGACGGAGAGCCAGGCGCCGAGCCGGCTGCCGATGCCGACGGCGCGCAGCCGCCCGCGCACGACGTCCTCGGAGAGGAAGTTCTCGCCGACGAAGTCGCCCAGGGAGACGCCCAGCTGGTCCTTCTTGGTGGGGATGATCGCGGTGTGCGGGATGGGCAGGCCGAGGGGGTGGCGGAAGAGGGCGGTGACCGCGAACCAGTCGGCGAGCGCGCCGACCATGCCGGCCTCGGCCGCGGCGGCCACGTAGCCCGCCCAGGCGCCGGCGCCCTGGTGGGAGCCCCACTTGGCGAGGACGTAGACCAGGGCGACGAAGAGCAGCAGCCCCGTGGCGGTGAGCTTCATCCGGCGCACTCCGCGCTGTTTCTCCTCGTCCGCCGGACTGAACGTCGTCATCGCGCGGTTCACGAAGACGCCGGGGCGGGCGTGCCGCCCGTCGGCGCCCCGCTCCTCGGTCTCCGCCGCTTCCGCGACTTCTGCGGCTTCTGCGGCTTCCACCGCTTTCGTCCGTTTCATCCGCCGCTCCATCCGCTCCACCCGTCCGGTGATCTCTCACACATTGTCCCTTCCTGACCGACTCCCGGAACGGAACAGGAGTTCCCGGCGTCTGTCCGGAGGGGGATCGCGCAGGGGTACCGCCGGCCCTCCCCCGCCCATGACGCATCATGGGATCGATCGGATCGGAGCCTCGGGCTCCCATCTCCCGAGGAGAACAGAACAGCATGACCCGTGGTCGTGACGGGGGCGCGGGAGCGCCTCCCGCCCAGCACCGCGCCCTGCTCGCCGCGGTCGTCGCCGCGATCGTGGCCCTTTCCGCCGCCATCTACGTCGGTGCCGCCTCCGACGGCGGCACGCGGAAGCGCGACACCCTCGCCGGCGGCCGCGCCCAGCACAACAACCCGGCCGCGCCCGCCTCCACCGGCACCTGGGTCGGCTCCTGGGCCACGTCCCCGGTCGGCGGCGAGCCCGGCACCGAGATGACCGGGCTGGCCGGCCGCTCGGTGCGCAACGTCGTCCACACCGGCACCGGCGGTACGAGTGCCCGCGTCACGCTGTCCAATCTCTACGGTCAGTCGCCGCTGACCGTCTCCCACGCCTCGATCGCCGTCTCCGCGGGCTCCGGCACGGCCGCGGCGCTCCCCGGGACGATGCGGCCCCTCACCTTCGGCGGCGAACCGACGGTCGTCATCCCGGCCGGCGGGCAGGTGACGAGCGACGCCGTGCGCGTCGCCGTGCCGCAGGACGGGGACGTCCTGGTCACCACGTACTCCCCCACCGAGTCCGGGCCGGTCACCTACCACCCGCACGCGCGCCAGATCTCCTACGTCGCCGACGGCGAGCACACCCGGGACACGACCGGGACGCCGTACACCGAGGAGAGCACCGTCTGGCGGTACGTGACGGCACTGGACGTGCTGAGCAAGGAGTCGAACGGCACGGTCGTCGTCCTCGGCGACTCGCTCACCGACGGCATCACCTCCACCACCGGCGCCAACAACCGCTGGCCGGACGTCCTGTCCGACCGGCTGCGCGCCGCGCTCGAGGCCGGCCGGGACGTGCCGCGCCACAGCGTCGTCAACGAGGGCATCAGCGGCAACCAGATCCTCGCCGACGGCCTCGGCCGCCCGCCGGAGAACCCCGGCGCACTGAACCGCTTCGGCCGTGACGTCCTGGGCCGCCCGAACGTCAGGACCGTGGTCGTCGTCCTCGGCATCAACGACATCCTGCGCCAGCCGGGCACCGCCGACCCGGACAGGATCGTCGCGGGGATGAACGCCCTCGTCGAGCAGGCCCACGCGCGCGGGCTGAGGGCCGTCGGCGCGACGCTGATGCCCTTCGGCGGTCACCGCGGTTACACCGACGCGCGCGAGGCGGTGCGGCAGCGGATCAACGCGGAGATCCGCGCGGGGCGCGTCTTCGACGCGGTCGTCGACTTCGACAAGGCGCTGCGCGACCCCTACGACCCGCGCCGCCTGCGCTCCGACTACGACTCCGGCGACCACCTCCACCCGAGCGACAAGGGGTACACGAGGATGGCCGAGGTCTTCGACCTGGACGACCTGAAGGGCGGCGCGCCGGCGAAGCTGTGAGCCCCGGCGGAGCCGCCGTGCCGGGGCCGGTGGGCGGTCGCACCGGCCCGGTGGACCGTCGTGCCGGACCGGGAGGCCGCCCTGCCGGGCCGTCGAGCCGGGCCGCCGGAAAGGGACCCGGGCGGTCAGCGGTCAGCGGTCGTCGTCGCGTCCTCGTCCGCGCCCGTGCTCGCCGTGCTCCTCGGCGTGCCGGTCGGGCAGGCCGTGCAGACCGTGCAGGTTCAGGCCCGGCCGGTCGCGGCGGGGGCCGTCCAGTTGGTGGCCGGCCGCCTTGCGCTCCAGCTTCTGCCGGCGGCGCTCCTCGCGCAGGCGCTGCTTGTCCGCGCGGGGCAGCTTGCGCTGGACGCCGACGCCGCCCCAGAAGGCGAAGCCCGTGACGATCACGCGCGGGGCGCCCGGCTCACCCGGGACGCCCTCCTCCCGGTGGTCGAAGCCGCCCATGATCCCGATGCCGCGCACGACGACCTCGACGCCGGGCGGGACGACGACGTCGATCCCGCCCATGATCGCCACGGCGTTGATCACGACCTCGCGGTCCGCGAAGTTCGCCTCGCGCAGATCGATCTCCCCGCCGCCCCAGAACGCGAAGCAGTTGAAGCGGCGCGGCGCCGTCCAGCGCCCCTTGCGCTGGAAGCCCGACATGACGGCCACCGCCCACGTCGACGTCCCCGCGTCGTCGCCGCCGACGATCCGGTCCGGCCAACTCCCGGCCGCTTCGGGGTCCTTGGTCAGGGAGACGGCGGGGACGGCCGCACCCCGGGCGGCCGGCAGGTCGCGGGTGATCGGCGCCAGTTCCCCGTACGTCCGCGCCCTGTACGTCGCGTCCAGCCGCTCCTCGAACTCCTCCATGTCCAGGCGCCCCTCCGCCAGGGCGTCCCGCAGGATCTCGGCGACCCGCTCACGGTCGGCGTCGGAGGCGCGGAGGTCCGGGGCTGCGTCTTCGGTCATACACCTCAGCCTACGAGTTGCCTCCGTCACACGGCTACGAGACCGCCCCGTCCCCGGCCCACGACCGCGGGGCCGCCCCGTCCCCGGCCCACGGCTACGGGGCCGCCCGCCCGGCCCGCTCCGGCGGGGGCTCGGGGGCGTCCCCCGGTCGGTGCAGCATCTTCGCGATCACCGCCTCGATGTCCGGCTCCCGCACCGACAGGTCGACCAGCGGATGGTCCGCCGCGATCCGCGCCACGAGCGGGGCCGCCGACTGGGAGGCCGGGAACGCCAGCCACTGCCGCGGCCCCTCCACCCGCACCACCCGCGCGGGCGCGGGCACGTCGATCGGCGGCAGCTCCCGCTCCAGGTCCACCACCAGCGTCCGTTCGCTCTCCCCCGCCTCGTGCAGCCCGGCGAGCGGGCCGTCGTACATCAGCCGGCCGTGGTCGATGACCATCACCCGCGAGCACAACTGCTCGATGTCCTGGAGGTCGTGCGTGGTCAGCAGCACCGTCGTGGCCCGCTCGGTGTTCAACTCCCGCAGGAACTCCCGCACCCTGGCCTTGGAGACCACGTCCAGACCGATCGTCGGCTCGTCCAGGTACAGCACCTGCGGGTCGTGCAGCAGCGCCGCCGCGATGTCGCCGCGCATCCGCTGCCCCAGCGACAGCTGCCGCACCGGGACGTCCAGCAGCTCACCGAGACCGAGGAGTTCGACCATCCGGTCGAGGTTCTCGCGGTACCGCGCGTCGGGGATGCGGTACATGCGGTGCACCAGCCTGTACGAGTCGATCAGCGGCAGGTCCCACCACAGCGTCGTCCGCTGCCCGAACACCACCCCGATCCGGTGCGCGAGCCGCATGCGCTCCCGGGAGGGGTCGATCCCGGCGACCCGGACCCGGCCGCCGCTCGGCGTCAGGATCCCGGTGAGCATCTTGACCGTGGTCGACTTGCCCGCGCCGTTCGGCCCGATGTAGCCGACCATCTCGCCGCGCGCCACCGTGAAGGAGAGCGAGTCGACGGCCCGCACCCGCCGCCGCTCCCGCCTCAGGAAACCGGTCCTCCTGTGCACGTCGAAGACCTTCTCGACGCGGTCCAGCTCGATGAACGCGTCCGTCATGACCGCCCCTAACTCCCCGTGCTCCGATACGACCGCAGCCCGGCCCGCCACGCCACCCCGGCCAGCGCGGCGCACCCCGCCGCCACCAGCGGCGGCGCGAACGCCGCCCACGGCGGCAGGTCCAGCGGGTACGGCCGCCCCAGCACGTAGGAGGCCGGCACCCAGTTGACGAAGGCGAGCGGCAGCACGAACGTCACCCCGCGCACCAGGTCCCTGCCGAACACGGTCGGCGGGTACTGCAGCAGCGTGGTGCCGCCGTACGTGAACGCGTTCTGCACCTCGGCGGCGTCCTGCGCCAGGAACTGGAAGGCCGCGCCCCCCACGAACAGCGCGCCGAAGATCACCGCGCCGCTGACCAGCATCACCGGCACCAGCAGCGCCTTCGGCGCGGTCCAGTCGACGTCGACCGCCGTCAGCGCCCAGCCCAGCACCACCGCTCCCTGGGTGATCCGGCCCAGGCGGCGCAGCGCGAAGCGGTCCGCGCCGACCTGGGCGAGCACCGGCGCGGGCCGTACCAGCAGGATGTCGAAGGAGCCGTCGCGTATCCGGGCGCCCAGGACGTCCATCGAGCCGAGCAGCAGGTCGGCGGTCCCGAACGCCGTCACGGACAGGCCGTACAGGAAGGCGATCTCGGGCAGCGTCCACCCGCCGAGGGAGTCGACCTGCGAGAACATCAGCAGGATCGTGACGAAGTCCAGCCCGGTCAGCAGCAGGTTGCCGAGCACCGTGACGGCGAAGGAGGCGCGGTAGGTCATGGTGGACCGGATCCACATCCCGGCGATCAGCCGGTAGGCCCGCAGTCCCTCCGCCGCCCTGGAGGGCTCCCCCGTTCCGGGGAGCTCCCCGGCCGATGCCTCACCCACCCTGCACCACCACCCGCCGGGTCGCCGCCGACTGCACCAGCCGGCCCGCCGCCAGCAGCGCCACCGCCCACGCCGCCTGGAAGGCGTACGCCCCCAGGGGGTCGGCCTCCCCCATCAGCACGTCCGCCGGCATCTGGAGCTGCGCCGCCCACGGCAGCGCCCGGAGGACGTCGCCGAGGGCGCCGGGGAAGGCGTTCAGCGGCAGCACCATGCCCGAGCAGAAGACCCCCGTGACCATCAGGGCCTGCGCGACGCCGTGGCCGTCCAGCAGCCAGAACACGCTCAGCGCGAACAGGTAGCGGATCGCGAAGCTGACGACCACCGCCAGCAGGAGCGCGACCAGGAACGCCGCCCAGGTGGTGACGTCCCCGGGCAGCGCCGTCGGGAAGAACAGCGCGCCGACGGCGAACGGGATCACCCCCCGCCCCAGCACCTGGAACAGCGCCCGCCCCACGTCGCTCGCCAGCCACCACGTCTGGAGGTCGGCCGGCCGGTACAGGTCGATGGCGATCTCACCCGTACGGATGCGGCCCATCAGGTCCTTCTCGGTGCCGCCGCCCTGGACGGCCAGCGCCGAGTAGAGCGCCTGCCCCAGCCACACGTAGGTGACGGCCTGCGCCTGGTCGTACCCCCCGAGGCGGGGTCTCTCCTCCCACAGCGCCAGGTACGTGTGGACGAGGATCAGCCCGAAGACCGTGTTGGTGAACACCCCGGCCGCGGTGGCCACCCGGTACGTCGCGTACCGCCGGAAACCCCCCACCGCGACAGCCAGGTACAACCGCCCCGAACCCACGCCCGCACCCCTCCTCCCGCACCCGGCACCGAAGCGCAGGAGCCTAGGGGGACGGCGGACCGCCCGCCACGCATTTTCCGGCGCCGCGGGGGCACCGGGACACGGGCCGGCAGGGCCGTCCGTGTGACAGGGCACATGTGTGCGCGGCGCGCGCCGTCGACGGGGAACCGGTCGCCGGATGCGACAGTCTTGAATAAGAGGGGCGCATCAGGCGTAGGTGAACGAACGAGGCGAAACAGGAGTCCGTGCACGACATGAGCGACGAGCCGCAGCCGCAGCAGCCCGGCCCGAGCCGGGCACCGAGACAGCCTCAGGCGGCCGACGCCCCGCAGCGGCCGGCGGGGGGCGGGGGCAAGGACAGGCGCACCGGACGGCGCCGGCTGATCCCCACCCGGCGCATGGTGCTGGGCACCCTCCTCGTCGGCGCCCTGCTGGTCGTCGGAGGCTTCGTCCTCGGCTACACGCTGGTGCAGATCCCGTCCGCCAACGCCCTCGCCCTCCAGCAGGCCAACGTCTACCTGTACGCCGACGGCACCGTCCTCGCCCGCGACGGCGAGGTCAACCGGGAGAACGTCTCCCTCGACCGGATCTCGAAGGACGCCCAGCACGCCGTCCTGGCCGCCGAGGACCGCGACTTCTACAGCGAGTCCGCGATCGACCCCCAGGCCATGGTCCGCGCCGCCTGGAACACCGCCACCGGCAAGGGCAAGCAGTCCGGCTCCACGATCACCCAGCAGTACGTGAAGAACTACTACCTGCGCCAGGAGCAGACCGTCACCCGCAAGGTGAAGGAGTTCTTCATCGCCATCAAGCTGGACCGCGAGCAGACCAAGGACCAGATCCTCGAGGGCTACCTCAACACCAGCTACTTCGGCCGCAACGCCTACGGCGTCCAGGCCGCCGCCCACGCCTACTACGGCATCGACGCGAGGGACCTGGACGCCGGCCGCGCCGCCTACCTCGCCGCCCTGGTCAACGCCCCCAGCCAGTACGACGTCGTCGCCCACCCGGAGAACCGCCCGGCCGTCGAGGCCCGCTGGAACTACGTCCTGGACGGCATGGTCGAGGAGGGCTGGCTCAGCGCGTCCGAGCGCGCCGGCATGGAGTTCCCGGCACCCAGGGCGAGCACCCTCTCCACCGGCCTGTCCGGCCAGCGCGGCTACATCGTGCGCATCGTGAAGGACCACCTGATCGAGAACGGGCTCGTCGACGAGGCCTCGCTCGACGCGGGCGGCTACCGCATCACCACCACCCTCCACAAGGACAAGCAGGACGCCTTCGTCGACGCCGTCAACGACAAGCTGATCGACCGGCTCGACCAGGAGAACCGCAAGGCCGACACCTACGTCCGCGCGGGCGGCGCCTCCATCGACACGAAGACCGGCAAGGTCGTCGCGATGTACAACGGCATCGACTACGTCAAGCAGTACACCCCCAACGCCACCCGCCGGGACTACCAGGTCGGCTCCTCCTTCAAGCCGTTCGTGTTCACCGCCGCCGTCGACAACGGGTCCCGCACCCAGGACGGCCGCCCCATCACCCCGAACACGGTCTACGACGGCACCAGCGAGCGCCCCGTCGAGGGCTGGAGCGGCGACCGCTACGCCCCCGAGAACGAGGACCACCGCGACTACGGCGACATCACCGTCCGCGAGGCCACCGACAAGTCGGTGAACGCCGTGTACGCGCAGATGGCCGTGGACGTCGGCCCCGACGAGGTCAGGCGGACCGCGATCGACCTGGGCCTGGCCGCGGACACGCCCAGCCTGGACGACGCCGGCCCGTCCATCGCCCTCGGCGTGGCCACCGCCAGCGTGCTGGACATGGCCCAGGCGTACGCGACCCTCGCCAACCACGGCGAGCACGGCACGTACACGATGATCGAGAAGATCACCAGGGGCGGGACGGAGACGGTGGAGCTGCCCGCGCGCAGGACCCACCAGGCCGTCAGCCGCCAGGCCGCCGACACCACCACCCACGTCCTGCGCGGCGTCGTCCAGAACGGCACCGCCACCGCCGCCCTCTCCGCGGGCCGCCCCGCCGCCGGCAAGACCGGCACCGCGGAGGAGGACAGGGCCGCCTGGTTCGCCGGCTACACCCCCGAACTGGCCACCGTCGTCGCCGTCATGGGCCAGGACCCCGTCACCGCCGCGCAGAAGGAGCTCTACGGCGTCATGGGCCTGCCCCGCATCAACGGCGGCGGCGCACCCGCCGAGATCTGGGGCCAGTACACCCGGGAGGCCCTCCGGGGCGAGCCGGTCCAGGACTTCGACCTGCGGCTCCAGCCCGGCGCCGACCGGCCCCAGCCGTCCGCCGACGCCACCGGCACCGACCCGGCCACCAGTGACCCGGCCGGCGACGGCGAGACGCCGGACGGCGGGGAGACGCAGGACCGCACCCCCGGCACCTCCCCGGGACAGACCGACGGCGGGACGCAGGAGCAGACCGACGGCACCACCGCGACCGGTGGCACCGGCGACGGGGGAACCGACGGCGCCACCACCTCGGACGGCACGACCGACGACACCACCGGCGGGGACACCGGCGGCGGGGAGACGGGCGACGACGACAACGACGACGGTGGCGGCGGCGGTCTGACCGGTGCCCTCATCCAGGGCGGCCGGGAACGGGACTAGGCCCGGTCCGGCCGTCCGCGCCCCGCGCCCCTCGCCCCGGCCCCGGTCCTTCGTCCCGCCCTCCCGTCCCGGCCCCGGCCCTCGTCCCGTGACCGCCCGCGGGGCACCCCGGGAGGTGCCGCCGGGGACCGGGCGGGACGAGGGGGCGGGAGCGTGAAGTGCCCGTGAAAACCCTGTGGAAGCGGTGTCGGTGGGGCCGCTTATGCTGCACCGGACGATCACGCGGGACCAGGGAGGGCGCGGCATGTTCGGCAGGCTGTTCGGCGGGGGCACGGAGAGACCGGCGGCGGATCCGCACGCCCTTCCCGTCCCGCGCAAGAAGAACGGGATGTACCGGCTGCGCGCGCTCGGGGACACGCGGGTGCTCGCGCTGGTGGAGGCGGCCGACGCCGGTGACTGGGCCGAGGTCAGGGCGGCGCTGGCCCCCTTCGACCTCGGCCGCGACCACCGGGTCCTCGGTGAACTGGCCGTCCTGGACGGCGTGCAGGACTGGATCGGCCGGGCCGTCGAGGAGGACAAGGAGCACCGGGCGGAGGCCCTGCTGATATCCGGGGCGCGCCACATCAGCTGGGGCTGGGAGGCGCGCACCGCCGCGCGCGCCGCGGACGTCACGCAGGAGCAGTGGCGGGTCTTCCACGAGCGCCTCCACATCGCCGAGGAGCAGCTGCTCGAGGCCGCCGAGCTGCGGCCGGAGTGGGTCACGCCGTGGCGTCAGCTCCTCACCTCCGGCCGCGGCATGTCGCTGGGCGCCGCCGTCAACGAGACCCGGTTCGACGCCGGCCTGCGCCGCGACCCGCTGGATCCGGACATCCACACCGAGTGGCTGGCGCAGCTGCAGCCCCGTTGGGGCGGGGAGCCCGGCCAGGCCCTGGCGTTCGCCCGCGAGGCGTTCGCCCGCGCCCCGCAGGGGCACCCCCTGGGCTGCGTGATCGCCATGGCGCACATCGAGGAATGGGTCGAGTCGGACCGCGGGGACTGCCTGGAGACCCCCGGGATCCAGGCCGAGTTGCGGAACGCGGCCGACCACAGCATCCTCCACCCCGCCTACGTGCGCCGCCCGGGCTGGCAGCACGACTTCAACGTGTTCGCCATGGCCCTGTCGCTGGCGGACGAACGCCACACGGCCCGGCGCGTCTTCCAGGCGCTGGACGGTGCCTTCACCACCTGGCCCTGGACCTTCTTCGCCGAGCCCGAGAAGCAGTTCGCCCGCCGCCAGCGCCGCGCCTGAGCACACGCCCGCCCCGTCGCCCCTCCCTCCCACCCCGGACTGCCCGATGAACCTGCCCGACAACGCCGCGAACCCGGCCGGCGCCGACCGCACCTTCCAGGTGGACCTGCGCGGCCTCGTCGACCTCCTCTCCCACCACCTCTACTCCAGCCCCCGCGTCTACCTGCGCGAACTGATGCAGAACGCGGTGGACGCGCTGACAGCCCGGCACCGCCTCGAACCGGACGCCCCCACCGGCGCCTTCGGCGTCCGCCTGTACGCCGACGGTTCGGTGGTCCGCGTCGAGGACGACGGCGTCGGTCTCACCGAGACCGACGTGCACGCCTTCCTCGCCACGATCGGCCGCAGCAGCAAGCGCGCCATGGGGGTCCCCCCGGACGAGCCCATTCGAGGCTGGGGGAAGATCACCGAGCAACGCGGCGACTTCATCGGCCAGTTCGGGATCGGCCTGCTCTCCTGCTTCCTGGTCGCGGACGAGATCCACGTCCTGAGCCGCTCCGCCCGCACCCCCGACGCACCCGCCGTGGAGTGGCGGGGACGCGGCGACGGCAGCTACACCGTCCGCACCCTGCCCGCCTCCGCCCGCCCCCGGCCCGGCACCACCGTCACGCTGACGCCGCGCGCCGACGCGGGCGAGTGGACCCGGCCCGCGCAGGTGCACGCGCTGGCCCGCCACTTCGGCTCCCTGCTGCGCCACCCGGTGACCTTCGACGACGGCACGGGCGGCCCGGGCACGGCCGTCAACCCCGAGCCCGCCCCCTGGGCGCGGACCTACCCCACGCCGGGGGCCCGCTCCCGCGCGCTGGCCGCGTACGGCGAGGAGGTCTTCGGGTTCACCCCGCTGGACACCGTCGAGCTGGACCTGCCGGCCGTGGGCCTGAAGGGCATCGCGTGCGTGCTGCCCGAGGCGGTGCCGGCCGGGCGCCGCCACGGCCACCGCGTGCACGTCAAGGGCATGCTGCTGTCCGAGCAGGCCGAGGAGATCCTGCCCGAGTGGGCGTTCTTCGTCCGCTGCGTCGTCGACGCCGAGAGCCTGCGCCCGACCGCGTCCCGCGAGGCGCTGTACGAGGACGACACCCTCGCCGCCGTCCGCGACGCCCTCGCCGGGAAGCTGCGCGCGTGGATCGCCCGGGCCGCCGCCAGCGACCCGGACCTGCTGAACCGCTTCCTGCAGACCCACCACCTGGCCGTGAAGTCGCTCGCGGTGCACGACGACGAGATCCTGCGGATGCTGCTGCCCTGGCTGCCGTTCGAGACCACCGACGGGCACACCACCCTCGACGAGTTCGCGCGCACCCACCGCACCGTGCTCGTGACGTCGAGCGTGGAGGAGTTCCGGCAGGTCGCGGCGATCGCCTCGGCCGCCGGGCTCGGCGTCGTCAACGGCGGCTACACCTACGACCGCGAACTGGTCCACCGGCTGCCCGAGATCAGGCCCGAGGCCGCGGTCGCCGATCTCGACCCGGCGACCCTCACCGCCCACCTCGACCCCGTCGACCGGGAGACGGAACTGGCCGCCGCGGCCTACCTCGCCCTGGCCCGCGACGCCCTCGCCGTCTTCGACTGCGACGTCGCGCTGCGCACCTTCCAGCCCGCCTCCGCCCCCGCCCTCCTCGTCGACAGCCGCGAGGCCCGGCACGAGCGCACCCGCTCCCAGCTCGCCCGCGAGCAGGAGGGCGGCCTGTGGGGCGACATCCTCGGCGCCCTGCGCCAGGAGGCGCCGCGGGCCCAGCTGATCCTCAACCAGCTCAACCCGCTGGTACGCACCGCCGTCGCCATCGACGAGCCCGAACTGGCCCGCACCAGCGCCGAGGCCCTCTACGGGCAGGCCGCGCTGCTGTCCCGGCGCCCGCTCAGGCCCGCCGAGTCGAGCCTGATCAACCGCTCCTTCCTCGACCTTCTCGCCCACGCTCTGCGCAAGGACAGCTGACGATGCCGACCGCACCCCAGACCACCGACGAGCTGTACCAGGCGCTCCAGGAGAACGACCGGCGCCCCTACGGCCGCACCCGCACCGTCACCGCCGAGGAACTCGTCGACGCCGCGGAGCAGTTCGCCGAGCCCGTCCCGCTGATCCACGCGCTGCTCGAACTCCAGGAGGCGTACACCTACGGCTCCGAGCCCCGCAAGTCGCCCGTCGTCTTCGCCCGTCTGCTCACCCTCTTCGACGAGCAGCCCGACGTCTTCGACGAGCGCCTGCGCCACATGCTGTTCTGGCGGTTCAAGTGGGTGGCGAACGCCCTGCGCGCGCTGCCGGAGATACCGCTGGCCAGCCTGCGCCAGTGGCTCACCGAGATGCGCGACCGGTACGAGAAGGCCGGCCTCGGCCTCCAGCCGTACTACGGGCAGGCGTACCAGCTCGCCGCCCACACCGGCGAGGACACCTCCCTCGCCTACGAGCTGTGGGCGGGCCGCGCCCGCACCCGGCTCAGCGACTGCGAGGCCTGCGAGATCTGCGAGCGCGCCCTGTACCACCTCGCGGCGGGCGACGACGAGCGTGCGCTGCGCACCTGGGAGCCCGTCCTGGCCGGGAAGGAGTCGTGCCAGGAGGAGCCGGCCCGCTCCGTCTCGTACGCGCTGCTGCCCCTGCTGCGCACCGGCCGCGCCGACCGGGCGCGCGAACTGCACCTCGCCGGCCACCGCCTCTGCCGCCGCAACCCCTCGATGTCCGGGGAGGTCGGCCGCCACCTGGAGTTCTGCGCGCTGACCGGCAACGAGGCCCGCGGCCTGGAACTGCTCGCCGAGAACCGGAACCTGTTCGACGAGGTGCACTCGCCCCGGGACCTGTACGACTTCCTCACCGGCGTGGAGGTCCTCCTCCAGCGCGTCGAACTCCTCGGCCACGGCGAACTGCCCGCCGCCGGGTACGCGGGCCGCGCCTGGACGGTGGCCGGCCTGCGCGCCGAGGTGCGCGGCCGCGCCGACGACCTCGCCGCCCGCTTCGACGCCCGCAACGGCACCACGGCCCACACCGACCGCCGCAGGGCCCGCCTCGACCGCGCCCCGCTCCTGGACGCGCTGGAGCTGACCCTGCGCACCCGCAGCCTCGACGACGTGGCCCCGGCCGCCCCGGCCGCCGCGCCCGCCGTCCGTACGGCCGCCGACGTCCCCGACGCGCTGCCCGAGCTCATCCTCCGGGCCCGGGCCCTGGACGAGCAGGGGCACCCGGACGCGCAGGCCTGCTGGGCGCGGCTGCGCACGCTCGCCGCCGCCCGCGACTACGTCCACCCCGACGACCCGGCCGTGGGCCCGTTCGTACGGCTGCGCGCGGACCTGCTCGCCGAGGAGGCGAGCCGGGCGGGCCGGAAGGACGAGTACGCCGACGCCGTCGCCCTCCACGAGGAGGCCGCGGGCCTGTACGACGACGCCGGGGAGCCGGGGCACGCGGCGTTCGCCCGCGCCTGCGCCCTGCTCGCCGCCGCCGAGATCCCCGGGCAGGACACCGGCGGAGCCGGCGCGGCCGGGGCGAAGGCCGCCGCGCTGACCGCCGCCCACGCGTCCCTGGTCCGCCTGCACGAGGAGACGCCCGGCCTCGCCCCGTACCAGGAGGCCCGCCTGCTGCGGCTGCGGGCGACCGCGCTCGGCCTGCGCCTGCAGACGACGGGCAGCGAGGAGCACGTCGCACCGGTCCTCGCCGAGGCGGACCTGCTGCACGCGTTCGCCACCCGGCACGACATCGCCGGGCAGGTCTCCGGCGCCCTGCTGCTGCGGGCCAGCACGTACGCCCTCTCCGGCGACCTGCCCGCCGCGGTCACCGAGATCGACGCCCTCCTCGACCGGCTGAAGGCGCACGGCCCCGCCTGGCACCTGCCCCGCACGCTCGGACTGCGCGGTCGGCTCCGGCTCGGCCTCCAGGACGCGGAGGCCGCGCACGCGGACCTGACCGAGGCCCTGCGACGGGCGGCCGACTGGCCGGCCGACGCGGTCGACGCCGCCCGCCTCCACGGTGACCTGGCCGAGGCCGTCATGCACCTGGGCCGCCCCGACGAGGCGCTGCGGCACCTGACCCGCTCCGCGGAGCTGGAGCTGCGCCACGGCAGCCGGACGGACGCGTTCTGCACCTACAGCAACGCGGCCCGGCTCAGCCTCGACCTGGGCCGCGTCGAGGACTGCATCGCGCTGCTCGACTCCCTGCTGGCCGAACCGGACGTCGCCGCGGGAGAGCTGGACGACCGGCTCGTCGCCCAGCTGCGCCTGACCCGCGCCCGCGCGCTGCACGCGGGCGCGGACCTCAAGGCCGCCACGGCGGAGTTCGTCGCCCTCGCCGCCGAGTCGGCCGGCTGGGACGACGACCCGGGCAGCCACGCCATGATCGCCGCGGAGACCGCCGTGCTGCTCGGCGAGTCCGGCGAGTTCGGCCGGGCCCGCGAGGCCGCGGACCAGGCGCTCGCCGCCCACGCCCGGGCCCCGCGCTACGAGCAGCTCAGCGGCTGCCTGCGCGAGCTCGCCCGTCTCCAGGCCCAGCGGCAGGGCCCCGACGGCCTGGCGGACGCCCGTGCCTTCCTCGCCGACGCCGGCCGGATCGCCGACGAGGCCCGCGCCGCCGGGTACGAGGCCCACGGCCGCTCCCTGGACACCGCCCTGGCCTACGAGCACGGGCGGGTGGGCGCCTACGCCGGTGCGTACGAGGACGCCCTGGCCGCCCTGGAGAAGGCCCTCGCCCTGCTCGGCGAGCCGGGACCGGAGCAGGACCGGGCCGGCGAGTGGGCCGAGTGCGTCCGCCTCGCGGGCGCCGTGGAGGGCATCTACCTGGAACGGCCCGCGCCCGCCCTGGCCCGCCTCGACGCGGCGGTCTCCCGCCTCACCGCCCTGGGCCACACCGAGGAGACCGAACCGCTGGCCTCCCTGGCGGCCCGGCTGCGCGACGAGGAGTGACACGGCGGGCCCGGCGCCGGGGCACGGGCCCGTCCCGGCACCGGGACGGGCCCGTGCCCCCTCAGTGGCCGGAGGTCGCCTTCAGCCCCACCACGGCGACCACCAGCAGACAGACGAAGAAGATCCGGGCGGCGGTCACCGGCTCCCCCAGCACCACCATGCCCAGCACCGCCGCCCCGGCCGCGCCGATCCCCACCCACACGCCGTAGGCCGTACCGATGGGCAGCGTACGGGCGGCGTAGGACAGCAGCAGCATGCTGCCGACGATGCCGGCACCCGTGAGAACGCTGGGGACGAGGCGGGTGAAGCCGTCGGTGTACTTCATGCCGACCGCCCAGCCGACCTCCAGCAGACCGGCGACGACGAGCAGAACCCAGGCCATGACGGGCACCTCCGGGACACGAACGGAAACGGGGGTGCGTCGTCTTTGCCTTCACCCGGTACGGCGCGTCTCGTCGGGGCCCGTGGAGCCACGGGGGCTCCGCACGGGTCCTTCCACTCTAACCACGGCGACGGGGAAGGGGCCGGTGACCATGGTCACCGGCCCCTTCCCCGCTCTTGCGCGGAACTGACGGAACTGACGAATCTGACGGTCCTACAGGTACAAGCCGGTCGAGTCCTCGGAGCCCTCGAAGCGGTCCGCGGCCACGGCGTGCAGGTCGCGCTCCCGCATCAGCACGTACCCGACGCCCCGCACCTCGACCTCCGCCCGGTCCTCCGGATCGAACAGCACCCGGTCACCCGGCTCCACGGTCCGTACGTTCTGTCCCACCGCGACGACCTCGGCCCAGGCCAGCCGGCGGCCCACCGCCGCCGTCGCGGGAATCAGGATCCCGCCCCCGGAACGCCGCTCGCCCTCGCTCTTGTCCTGCCGCACGAGTACGCGGTCGTGCAGCATCCGGATGGGCAGCTTGTCGTCCTGGGAGCTGTGCTCGTGTCTGTTGGCGCTCACGTCCTGAAACCTACCTGCCTCCGCCGCGCTCGCACGCGGGTGGGTCAGCCCTTTCGCCGCCGGGCGGTCATCGTCAGCAGGCCGACCACGCCCACCACCAGCAACGCCACCGGAACCACCCGCTCCAGCCGGGGGGATCCCTCCTCGTCCACGAACTGCGCCTTCACATCGCTCACCGCGTGGTTGACGCGGACGTACGCCCGCCCGAGCGTGTGGTCCACGTTGGCGGCGACCCTGGCCTTCGCGTCGCCCACGATCGTCTTCGGGTGCACCCGCACGCCGATCTCGTCCAGGGTCTCGGCCAGCACCGCACGACGGCGCCTGATGTCCGCCTCGATCTGCGCCGGGGTTCTGGTGTCCGCCGTGTCCGCCACCGTGTCGCCTCCGAAATCCGCTGATACCTGTGCCGGACAGTCTGTCAGCTTCACGCCGCGCCGCACTGTCAGGACCCCCGGTTACCCTCGATCCCGGCACCTGACCCACGCAGCGCGCACGTACGAGGAGACCAGACCGATGAGCGAACGCCTCCAGCCCGGGGACGAGGCCCCCGCCTTCACCCTGCCCGACGCCGACGGCAAGGAGGTGTCCCTGGCCGACCACAGGGGCCGCAAGGTCATCGTCTACTTCTACCCGGCCGCGCTCACCCCCGGCTGCACCAAGCAGGCCTGCGACTTCACCGACAACCTGGAGCTGCTGGCGGGCGCCGGCTACGACGTGATCGGCATCTCCCCCGACAAGCCGGAGAAGCTCGCCAAGTTCCGCGAGAAGGAGTCCCTGAGGGTCACCCTGCTCGCCGACCCCGACAAGCGGGTCCTGGAGGCGTACGGCGCCCACGGCGAGAAGAAGCTCTACGGCAAGACGGTGGTCGGCGTCATCCGCTCCACGGTCGTCGTCGACGAGGAGGGCAAGGTCGAACGCGCCCTCTACAACGTCAAGGCGACGGGCCACGTGGCCAAGATCATCAAGGATCTGGGCGTCTGAGCGACCGCGCCCGCGAACGGCCCGCACCGGCGATCCGGTGCGGGCCGCCCCGCATTCCGCGCGGGAGCGTCCGGCCGCCGACGGGGACCGGAGCGCCGGCCGCCGGGAGAACCCGCGGCACCCGTGCCCCAACTGCCATGCCCCGGCGAAGACCTGGTGCCGCCGGAAGGGAAGGGCGACCCTCGCGGGGCAACCCGTTCCCCCGTACACTGAGCGTCGCCGGTCAGACGTGATGACCGTTTTTGAGCGGCCGTGATGGAATTTGGCAGTCATGCTGGGTTTAGGTCCCAGTGGGTTAACACCCGTGTGGGTTCGAGTCCCACCGGCCGCACGCACACGGAGGGGCCGTCCGGCCGGACGGCCCCTCCGGCGTCCTCAGCCCACCAACTCCCGCACCACCGGCACCAGGGCCCGGAACGCCTCGCCCCGGTGGCTGATCGCGTTCTTCTCGGCCGGGGTCAGTTCCGCGCAGGTGCGGGTCTCGCCCTCCGGCTGGAGGATCGGGTCGTAGCCGAAGCCGCCGGCGCCGGCGGGGGCGTGGCGGAGGGTGCCCCGCAACCGGCCCTCGACCACGCGTTCCGTGCCGTCGGGGAGGGCGAGGGCCGCCGCGCAGGCGAAGTGGGCGCCCCGGTGCTCGTCGGCGATGTCGGAGAGCTGGGCGAGCAGGAGGTCCAGGTTGGCCCGGTCGTCGCCGTGACGGCCCGCCCAGCGGGCGGAGAAGATGCCGGGGGCGCCGTTGAGGACGTCGACGCAGAGGCCGGAGTCGTCGGCGACGGCGGGCAGGCCCGTGGCCCGGGCGAGGGCGTGGGCCTTGAGGAGGGCGTTCTCGGCGAAGGTGACGCCGGTTTCCCTGACGTCGGGGACCTCGGGGTAGGCGTCGGCGCCGACGAGTTCGTGCGGCAGGCCGGCCTCGGCGAGGATGGCCCTCAGTTCGGTGATCTTTCCGGCGTTGCGGGTGGCGAGGATCAGGCGGGTCATGGGGTCCAGTATCCCGGGCCCCACGACCGGCCCCCCGCGGCGTCCCCGCGGCGCCCTTGCGGGGTCCCTACGGGGTGCAGACCTTGGTCAGTTCGCCGGCCGCGTCGGTGACGGGGCCGATGTCGGGGGTCCTGTCGCCGTTCTCCACCGACGTGCGGACGTTGTCGACGGCCTGGTCGAGGTCGTCGACGGCCCGGGAGACGTCGGCGTTGTCGGTCTTGTCGCCTATCTCGCCGAGGTTCTTGTCGATGGAGTCGAGGGACTCCTCGAGCTGGGTGACGTCGTTGGAGGCGTTCTCCACGGCCTGCTGCATGTCGGTGACGCTGTCGGCGATGGCGTCGGCGGTCTGGACGCAGTCCAGTGCCTTGTCGACGGCGTCGCAGCCGGTGGTGAGTCCGGCGGTCAGCGCGACGGCCGCCAGGGTGGCGGCGACGGCTGCGGTGCGGCGTCGGCGGCTCGCGGCCATGGAACGGTCCCTCCCTCGTCGGGCCGGTCGTCGGCCCGGGTCACTGGCCGGGCGCGCGGTGTCGAGCCGTGCGCCCGTACTTGTCCAGACGCGGCGGCGGCCGGCGCGGTTGCCCGGCGTCGGCCGCCTTTCTTGGTGCGTCCTTTACCTTTCGGTGACGGTATCAAGCGCGGCGCGCTGCGCGGCGGCCAGTTCGGCGCAGCCGGCGACGCCGAGGTCGAGGAGGGCGTCGAGTTCGTCGCGGGCGAAGGGCTGGGCCTCGGCGGTGCCCTGGACCTCGACGAAGCGGCCGTCGCCGGTGCAGACGACGTTCATGTCGGTGTCGGCCTTGACGTCCTCCTCGTAGCAGAGGTCGAGGAGGGGGACGCCGCCGACGATGCCGACGGAGACGGCGCTGACGGTGCCGGTCAGCGGCTGGCGGCCGGCCTTGACCAGTTTCCTGGACCGGGCCCAGGCGACGGCGTCGGCGAGGGCGACGTAGGAGCCGGTGATGGCGGCGGTGCGGGTGCCGCCGTCGGCCTGGAGGACGTCGCAGTCGAGGACGACGGTGTTCTCGCCGAGGGCCTTGTAGTCGATGACGGCGCGCAGGGAGCGGCCGATGAGGCGGCTGATCTCGTGGGTGCGGCCGCCGATGCGGCCCTTGACGGACTCGCGGTCGCCGCGGGTGTTGGTGGCCCGGGGGAGCATCGCGTACTCGGCGGTGACCCAGCCCTCGCCGCTGCCCTTGCGCCAGCGGGGGACGCCTTCGGTGACGGAGGCGGTGCACAGGACCTTGGTGTCGCCGAAGGAGACGAGGACGGAGCCTTCGGCGTGCTTGCTCCAGCCGCGTTCGATGGTGACCGGGCGGAGTTGTTCGGGGGTGCGGCCGTCGATTCGAGACATGGCGCCGAGCCTAGCCGTACCTGCGGAAGGGGCCCCTCCCGCGGTGGGAAGGGGCCCTCGAGGAGTGAAGCCGGGGACGATGCCGGCTCCTCACATCATGTCTTCGATCTCCGCGGCGATGGGGTCGGCGTCGGTTCCGATGACGACCTGGATGGCGCTGCCCATCTTGACGACGCCGTGGGCGCCGGCGGCCTTCAGGGCGGCTTCGTCGACCTTGGCCGGGTCGACGACCTCCGTGCGCAGGCGGGTGATGCAGCCCTCGACCTCTTCGATGTTGTCGATGCCGCCGAGCCCGGCAACGATCTTCTCAGCCTTGGTGGCCATGTTCGTTCTCCCTGATCCGAACCGCTTTGTCGCAGTAACCCACAGTTGGCCCATCTTTGCGAGCGGTCATGTCGTGGGTGCCGAATGATGGCGTCACGACAGCGGAACCGTCCTCCCGACTGGTCTACACCACCGGGTGGACTGCCGCCAAACCCGTCGTCAGTGCTTCCCAGCGAAGGGGGACCGGATGAGTGCCGACCGTCCCGCCGGCGCCGAGGGGACGGCCGGTCCCGCGCGGGAACGCCGGCACCGGTTGTACCAGGGTCTGCAGAAGATGGGCCGGAGCCTGCAGCTGCCGATCGCGGTGCTGCCGGCGGCGGGCATCCTCAACCGGCTGGGGCAGCCGGACGTGTTCGGCGACGACGGTCTCGGCTGGACGAACGTCTCCAAGGTGATGGTGGGCGCGGGCGGCGCGCTGCTGGACGGTTCGCTGGGGCTGCCGCTGCTGTTCTGCGTCGGCGTGGCCATCGGCATGGCGAAGAAGGCGGACGGTTCGACGGCGCTGGCGGCGGTGACGGGGTTCCTCGTCTACTTCAACGTGCTGCGGCAGTTCCCGGAGGACTGCCCGGAGGGGTCGCGGGCGGTGCCGCAGGTCGGGTGCCGGGTGACCGAGGGGGCGGAGACGGTGACCGCCTTCACGTACCAGAACCCGGGGGTCTTCGGCGGCATCGTCATGGGGCTGCTGGCGGCCTACTTCTGGCAGCGGTTCCACCGCACCAGGCTGGTGGACTGGCTGGGCTTCTTCAACGGCCGCCGTCTCGTCCCGATCATCATGGCGTTCGTGGCGATCCTGTTCGCGGCGCTGTGCCTGTGGGTCTGGCCGCCGATCGGTGACGCGCTGGAGAGCTTCAGCGACTGGCTCAGCGACCTGGGCGCATGGGGCGCGGGCGTGTTCGGCGTGGCCAACCGGGCGCTGCTGGTGATCGGGCTGCACCAGTTCCTGAACGTGCCGATGTGGTTCCAGTTCGGCAGCTACACCAAGCCGGACGGCACGGTGGTGCACGGCGACATCAACATGTTCCTGGCGGGCGACCCGACCGCGGGCCAGTTCACCACCGGCTTCTTCCCGATCATGATGTTCGCCCTGCCGGCCGCCGCGCTGGCGATCACGCACTGCGCGAGGCCGCACCGCCGCAAGGAGGTCGGCGGGCTGATGCTGTCGGTGGCGCTGACGTCGTTCGTGACCGGCATCACCGAGCCGCTGGAGTACTCCTTCCTCTTCATCGCGCCGGCGCTGTACGTGGTCCACGCGGTGCTGACGGGCGTGTCGATGGCGGTGACGTGGGGGCTGGGGGTGAAGGACGGGTTCAGCTTCTCGGCCGGGCTCATCGACTACGTCATCAACTGGAACCTGGCCACCAGGCCGTGGCTGATCGTCCCGGTCGGGCTGTGCTTCGCGGCGGTGTACTACGCGGTCTTCCGCTTCGCGATCGTGAAGTTCGACCTGAGGACTCCGGGGCGGGAGCCGGAGGAGGAGGTGGAGGACACCGCGAAGGCGTGACTGCTTAGGCTGGAGGCGGCTGTTCGGGCCCTCGGACCTCGTGGTCCGAGGGCTCTTCGGTGTGCCCGCGGGAGGGTTCCGGCCGGCGGCCGGGGCGGGCACGGTGGGTAGCGCGCCGGTAGCAGGATTCACGGGTTCCTCATGCGGCCCCCCTCGTGCTAGAACAGGTCTACACCAGTAGTGGTGTAGACCACCACCGATGGAGGAAGTATGAGCACCGCCACCGCCTCGGCGGCCCCCGCGAAGAAGCGGGGATCCGGCCTGTTCCAGGGCCTGCAGAAGGTCGGCCGCAGCCTTCAGCTCCCGATCGCAGTCCTGCCGGCGGCCGGCATCCTGCTGCGGCTCGGCCAGGCCGACGTCCAGGAGAAGCTGAACCTGCCCGACAAGGTCACGGCGGTGTTCGCCACGGCGGGTGGCGCGATCTTCGACAACCTGCCGATGCTGTTCTGCATCGGTGTCGCGATCGGCTTCGCGAAGAAGGCCGACGGCTCCACCGCGCTGGCCGCCCTGGTGGGCTTCCTGGTCTACAGCAACGTCCTGAAGGCGTTCCCCGTCACCGAGGCGAAGGTGCAGGACGGCGCGGACATAGCCGCCACCTACAACAACCCCGGTGTCCTCGGCGGCATCCTGATGGGCCTGCTGGCGGCGGTGCTGTGGCAGCGCTACCACCGCAAGAAGCTGGTGGACTGGCTCGGCTTCTTCAACGGCCGCCGTCTCGTCCCGATCATCATGGCCTTCGTCGGCACCGCCATGGGCGTCTTCTTCGGCCTGGTCTGGGAGCCGATCGGCGAGGGCATCTCGAACGTCGGCGAGTGGATCACCGAGCTGGGCGCCGTCGGCGCGGGTCTGTTCGGCCTCGTCAACCGCGCGCTGATCCCGGTCGGCATGCACCAGTTCGTCAACACCGTCTCCTGGTTCCAGATCGGTGACTTCACCAACGCCGCGGGCGAGGTGGTCCACGGCGACCTGAACCGCTTCTTCGCCGGTGACCCGGACGCGGGGCAGTTCATGTCGGGCTTCTTCCCGATCATGATGTTCGGTCTGCCGGCCGCCGCCCTCGCCATCGCGCACGCCGCCCGCCCGGAGCGCCGCAAGGCCGTGACGGGCATGATGGTCTCCCTCGCGCTGACCTCCTTCGTCACCGGTGTGACCGAGCCGATCGAGTTCGCGTTCATGTTCATCGCGCCGGCGCTGTACGTGATCCACGCGGTGCTGACCGCCCTGTCCATGGCGATCACCTGGGCGCTCGGAGTGCACACGGGCTTCACCTTCTCGGCGGGCTTCATCGACTACGCGCTCAACTGGAACCTGGCGACCAAGCCCTGGCTGATCATCCCGATCGGTCTGGTGTTCGCGGCGATCTACTACGTGCTCTTCCGCTTCGCCATCGTCAAGTTCAACCTGCCGACCCCGGGCCGTGAGCCCGAGGAGGAGGTCGAGGACGCCACGAAGGCGTGAGCCGTCCGCGTCCGACGCGTACGGCACGACGAGGCCCCCGGAGCCGGTGACGGCTCCGGGGGCCTCGTCGTCGCGTTCCCGGGCTCAGACCCCGTACGTCGCCCCCGGCGCCGCCAGCTCCACCGGACCGTCGTACACCGCGCGGGCGTCGGCGAGGTTGACCTGGGGGTCGGTCCACGGGGGGATGTGGGTGAGGACCAGGCGGCGGGCGTGGGCGCGGGCCGCGGTCTCACCCGCCTCGCGGCCGTTGAGGTGCAGGTCGGGGATGTTCTCCTTGCCGTGCGTGAAGGCGGCCTCGCACAGGAACAGGTCGGCGTCGCGGGCGAGTTCGTCCAGGGACGTGCTCACTCCCGTGTCGCCGGAGTAGGTCAGCGTCCTGCCGCCGTGCTCGATGCGGATGCCGTACGCCTCCACCGGATGCGCGACGCGCTCGGTGTGGACGGTGAACGGGCCGATCTCGAAGGTGGACGGCTTGACCGTGTGGAAGTCGAAGACCTCGCTCATCGAGGAGGCCGAGGGGGTGTCGGCGTAGGCGGTGGTCAGCCGGTGCTCGGTGCCCTCGGGTCCGTAGACAGGGAGGGGGTCGCAGCGACCGCCGTCGTGCCGGTAGTAGCGCGCCACGAAGTACGCGCACATGTCGATGCAGTGATCGGCGTGCAGGTGGCTGAGGAAGATCGCGTCGAGGTCGTAGAGACCGCAGTGGCGCTGCAGCTCGCCAAGGGCGCCGTTGCCCAGGTCGAGGAGCAGCCGGAAGCCGTCGGCCTCGACGAGGTAGCTCGAGCAGGCCGACTCCGCGGACGGGAACGACCCCGAGCAGCCGACGACGGTGAGCTTCATGAAGCAGAAACCTCCGCTGGCGGGGATGTGAAGACGGGGGTCGTGCGGTTCGTCGAGCGTAAGGCGCAAAACCCATGGTCGCTCCTCCGCCAGGGGCTGTTGTGGGCGAACTCACCTGTGCTGTCACCGGTTCGGCTGGAAGCGGGGCTTCCGGGTGCCGTGCGGGAGCGCGCGGGGGCGGCCCGCGCCGGTGCCGCCGGGACGCGGGCACGTCCTGGCGGCACCGGCGCGGGCCGCGGTGGTGCCGCCCGCGCCGGTCGCCCCGCCCGCCGGCGGGCGGGGCCGGGGGCGGGCGGGTTCCCCGGGGACGGACGGGCCGCGCGAGGCGCCGGCGGGGGGCTTCCGGCGGCGGGCGGGCGTGGTGGACCCGGAGGTGCGGGACCGGGTGCGGCATCCCGCGGGGTGAGGTCCCGGGCGCGCGAGAAGGGGCCGGAGGTACGCCTCCGGCCCCTGCGCGAGGTGTCCGCCGCCGGTGTGCTCCCGGCCGGCGGGTGTCGCCCTACGCCCAGAGCTGGCCCTGGAGCGTGTCGATGGCCTCCTCCGTCGTCGCGGCCGTGTACACGCCGGTCGACAGGTACTTCCAGCCGCCGTCGGCGACGACGAAGACGACGTCGGCGGACTCCCCCGCCTTCTGCGCCTTCCGGGCGACGCCGATCGCCGCGTGCAGGGCCGCGCCGGTGGAGACTCCGGCGAAGATGCCCTCCTGCTGGAGCAGTTCGCGCGTGCGGGTGACCGCGTCGGCGGAGCCGACCGAGAAGCGGGTGGTGAGGACGGAGGCGTCGTACAGCTCGGGGACGAAGCCCTCGTCGAGGTTGCGCAGGCCGTAGACCAGGTCGTCATAGCGCGGTTCGGCGGCCACGATCCGCACGTCCGGCTTGTGCTCGCGCAGGTAGCGGCCGACGCCCATCAGGGTGCCGGTGGTGCCGAGGCCGGCCACGAAGTGGGTGATCGAGGGCAGGTCGGCGAGGATCTCGGGGCCGGTGGTGGCGTAGTGGGCGCCCGCGTTGTCCGGGTTGCCGTACTGGTAGAGCATCACCCAGTCCGGGTGCTCGGCGGAGAGCTCCTTGGCGACCCGTACGGCGGTGTTGGAGCCGCCCGCGGCCGGGGAGGAGATGATCTCCGCGCCCCACATGCGGAGCAGGTCGCGGCGCTCCTGGGAGGTGTTCTCGGGCATCACGCAGACCATGCGGTAGCCCTTGAGCTTGGCGGCCATGGCGAGCGAGATGCCGGTGTTGCCGCTGGTCGGCTCCAGGATCGTGCAGCCCGGGGTGAGACGGCCGTCCTTCTCCGCCTGCTCGATCATGAACAGGGCCGGGCGGTCCTTGATCGATCCGGTCGGGTTGCGGTCCTCCAGCTTGGCCCAGATCCGGACGTCGGCGGAGGGCGACAGCCGCGGCAGGCGCACCAGGGGGGTGTTGCCCACCGCGGCCAGCGGGGAGTCGTACCGCATCCCGATCAGGCCATGCCGCCGGCGACGGCCGGCAGGATCGTGACGTTGTCGCCGTCGGCGAGCTTGGTGTTGATGCCGTCGAGGAAGCGGACGTCCTCGTCGTTCAGGTAGACGTTGACGAAGCGGCGCAGCTGGTCCCCGTCCACGATGCGGGCCTGGATGCCCGCGTGCCGGGTCTCGAGGTCGGCGAAGAGCTCGGCGAGGGTGTCTCCGGCCCCCTCCACCGCCTTCTGGCCGTCGGTGTACTGGCGGAGGATGGTCGGGATGCGGACCTCGATGGCCATGGCTGAGGGCTCCTGTCGGAAAGGGGTGTCGTCTGGTCGGTGGGCGTGCGGCGGCGCGGAAGGTGCGTGTCGTACGCGGTGGGGCGGCGCCGCGGCTCACGGGCCGTACGGCGGCAGGGTGGTCGTCAACAGATGGCGCTGGCGAGCCTGCACAGGTCGACGTGCAGCCGCGCCACGAGCAGCTTGCCCGGCGTCTTGTCGCTCACGTCGTGGAGAACCATGGGGGCATCGTATCGATTCCCGGTCGGCGGGTCCGAGTGTGATCTCACATTGCGGATGTTCGCCGACCAGGATGTGAAATCCCGCAGGTCGGCGGCTTCTTCGGGGCCCGTCAGTACGCCTCGACGACCTTGACCTCCTCCTCGGTGACCTCGCCCTCCAGGATCCGGAAGGAGCGGAACTGGAACTCGCCGGCACCGTCGGTGTCGGCGGTGGAGACCAGGACGTAGTGGGCGCCGGGCTCGTTGGCGTAGGAGATGTCGGTGCGGGAGGGGTAGGCCTCGGTCGCGGTGTGGGAGTGGTAGATGACCACCGGCTCCTCGTCGTTGTCGTCCATCTCGCGGTACAGCTTCAGCAGGTCCTGCGAGTCGAACTCGTAGAACGTGGGCGAGCGGGCCGCGTTCAGCATGGGGATGAAGCGCTCGGGGCGGCCGGAGCCCACCGGGCCCGCCACCACGCCGCACGCCTCGTCGGGGTGGTCCTCGCGCGCATGGGCGACGATCTTGTCGTACAGGGCCTGGGTGATGGTCAGCATGGGGCTCAGGATAAGCAGACGGGCCGCCGCGTACCGAGGGGTGGTACGGGGCGGCCCGAATGCCGGACACCCTGAGCGGCCGCCGCGGGGAGTGCCACGAGTACCCCCCACGGCCGGGCGTCCCGTGCGGGGTCAGCCGACCTTCTCGAAGTCCGACTCGCGGCGTGCGGTGACCTCCGGGTTGCGGCTCTTGAGGACCGCCCAGCCGATGCCCAGCGCGACGGCCCAGCCGGCCATCACGTACAGGCAGATCCGGGAGTCCGCGTCGTAGGCGATGAGGCCGGTGACGAAGAGCAGGAACGCGATGGCGATGTAGGAGCAGACCGAGCCGCCGGGCGCCGGGAAGGAGGAGGCGGGCAGCCGGCCCGCGGTCACCCGGCGGCGGTAGAGGACGTGGCTGATCAGGATCATCAGCCAGGTCCAGATGCCGGCCGCGGTGGCGACGGAGGTGACGTAGCCGAAGGCCTTCTCCGGGACGGTGTAGTTCAGGACCACGCCGATGCCCATGAAGACCACCGAGACGCCGATGCCGAGCGCCGGGGTCTTGGTGGAGGACAGCTTGGTGAAGACCTTGGGGGCCTCGCCGCTCTCGGCCAGGTTCCGCAGCATGCGGCCCGTGGAGTACATGCCGGAGTTGCAGGAGGACAGGGCCGCGGTCAGCACGACGAAGTTGACGATGCCCGCGGCGGCCGGGATGCCGATGACGGCGAAGGCCTTCACGAAGGGGCTGACGCCCTCCGCGAACTCGGTCCACTTGACCACGCACAGGATGACCGTGAGCGCGCCGACGTAGAAGAGGGCGATGCGCCAGGGCAGGGTGTTGATCGCCTTGGGGAGGGTCTTCTCCGGGTTCTCGGACTCGCCGGCCGTGACGCCGACGAGCTCGACGGCGAGGTAGGCGAACATGACGCCCTGGAGGGTCATCAGGGACGAGCCGATGCCCTTGGGGAAGAAGCCGTCGAAGGCCCACAGGTTGGAGACCGCGGCGGTGTCACCGGCCTGGCTGAAGCCGAGGGTGAGCACGCCGAGGCCGATCACGATCATGCCGATGATGGCGGTGACCTTGACCATGGAGAACCAGAACTCGATCTCGCCGAAGAGCTTCACCGAGATCAGGTTGGCCGCGAACAGGATGATCAGGAAGACCAGGGCCGACGTCCACTGCGGGACGGCCGGGAACCAGTAGTTGATGTAGATGGCGGCGGCGGTCAGCTCGGCCATGCCGGTGACCACCCACATCAGCCAGTACGTCCAGCCGGTGAAGTAACCGAAGAACGGGCCGAGGAACTCGCGCGAGTACTCGGCGAAGGAGCCCGAGACAGGGCGGTAGAGCAGGAGCTCGCCGAGCGCCCGCATGATGAAGAAGATGATCACGCCGGCGAGGGCGTACATGACGATCAGGCTGGGTCCGGCCTTGGCGATGTTCGCCCCGGCCCCCAGGAAGAGGCCGACGCCGATGGCGCCGCCGATCGCGATCATCTGGACCTGACGGCTGTTGAGGCCGCGCTCGTACCCCTCCTCGGGTACTGCCTCTTTGTCGACCTGCGGTGAGGTCATGTGTGGTGCGCCTTTCTCCATGCCGACCCGGGCCGCTGGTCGGCCTCGGATCGGGTCGCGATCCCCCCGGACTGATGGAGCTGAGCTGTTCGCTCGTGCCTGGCCGGCGGTGGCCGGCTCGGTGGCGCACCCGGCCGAACATTCGGGTGGTGTTCACCGGGCGGTCGTGAAGATGTACCACGGCCACCCCACTGATCACACGGGCGCGTTGTGACGCACCCCACAGGGAGAAGCGGACAAAACGCACCCGGAAAACCCATAGGAGGCGGGCTCGGTAACCGGATCGTTATCCGGATTTGAGCGTCCGCTGAGCGAACGGATCGGCGGACTTGTCCGGACATGCGGCGCCGGTCTACGGCATGAGCGTCGAGACCAGCGTCTCCTGGAGACCGCCGAGCCACAGGTACGCCATCACCATCGGCTTGCGCGGGTCCTCGTCGGGGAGGTGGAGCAGGAGCTCGTTGTCGTCCTCGTCGCCGATCTCCAGGCGGGAGCCGATCGCGAGGCGCAGGTCGTTCAGGGCGCCGAGCCACTGCCGCGACTCCTCGGGCGCCAGCTCGAGCACCGACCCGCCCGCGCCGGCCGGGGCGAGCGCGTCCAGGGAGCGGATCACCGCGAGGGCGTTCTCGCGCTTGCCCGCGCGCAGGTCGTTCTCGGTGTAGCGGCGGAACTCGGCGGAGTGCGCCCGTTGCTCCTCGGCCTCCTTCGCGGAGGCGGACCGCCCGGGGTCGCCGTAGGCGTCCGGGAAGAGGCGGCGCAGCACCGGGTCGGAGGGCGGTTCGCTCGGACCCTCGGCGAAGAGCTCGGCGAGCGGGTCGCCGGAGGCGTCCTCGGCGGGGCCGGGGCCGATGAGCTCCATCAGCTGCACGGCCAGGGACCGGATGATGGAGATCTCGACGTCGTCGAGGGCGACGGCCGCGCCGCCGCCGGGGAGCGGTTCGAAGTGTCCTGGCATGGAGGCGATTCGCTACTTCCGGTCCTGCGGGCGGGGTCGGGTCATGTCCGGCTCGGTCACTTCCGGTCCTGCTGGAGGGTGGCCCACAGTCCGTAGCCGTGCATGGCCTGGACGTCGCGTTCCATCTCCTCGCGGGTGCCGCTGGAGACGACCGCCCGGCCCTTGTGGTGGACGTCGAGCATGAGCTTGGTGGCCTTGTCCTTGGAGTAGCCGAAGTACGTCTGGAAGACGTACGTCACGTAGCTCATGAGGTTGACCGGGTCGTTGTGGACGATGGTGACCCACGGGACGTCGGGCTCGGGTACGGCGAAGACCTCCTCCGCCGACTCGGTGCGTTCGATCTCCAGGGGCGCGGGTGACGTCACATGGCCCATGCTGCCACCGCAGGGGGGTGGTCGCACAAACCGGCCCGCCCGCGGGGTGTGCGCGGGGCGCCCCGTCCGGTGTCCGGACCCTAAATCGTCAGACTGACGAAATGGGGGTAGCATCTTCGCCATGAACACAGCGGACCTTGGGCTGCCGGAAGAAGACGGGCGCGGAACGCCTCCCCGGAAGGGCGGCGGTGGACGGCGGGTGGGCGTTCCCTCGACGGCGCTCTTCACGGACCAGTACGAGCTGACGATGCTGCAGGCCGCCCTGAGGGCCGGTACGGCCGGGCGGCGCAGCGTGTTCGAGGTCTTCACCCGGCGGCTGCCGAACGGCCGCCGCTACGGCGTGGTGGCCGGCACCGGACGGGTGCTGGACGCGGTGGAGAACTTCCGCTTCGACGCGGACGTCCTCGGCTTCCTGCGCGAGAAGGGGATCGTCGACGACCGGACCCTGGACTGGCTGGCCGGCTACCGCTTCTCCGGCGACATCTGGGGCTACCCCGAGGGCGAGGTGTACTTCCCGGGCTCGCCGATCATGCGGGTCGAGGGCAGCTTCGCCGAGTGCGTGCTGCTGGAGACCGTGATCCTGTCGATCCTCAACCACGACTCGGCGATAGCCGCGGCGGCCTCCCGGATGTCGTCCGCCGCCGGGGACCGGCCGCTGATCGAGATGGGCGCCCGGCGCACCCACGAGCTGTCCGCGGTGGCCGCCGCCCGGGCCGCGTACGTCGGCGGCTTCACCTCCACCTCCGACCTGGCGGCCGGTTTCCGCTACGACATCCCGACCGTGGGCACCTCCGCCCACGCCTTCACCCTGCTGCACGACACCGAGCGGGACGCCTTCCGCGCCCAGGTGGACACGCTGGGCAGCGGCACGACGCTGCTCGTGGACACCTACGACGTGACCGAGGCGGTCCGTACGGCCGTCGAGATCGCCGGGCCGGAGCTGGGCGCCGTCCGCATCGACTCCGGTGACCTGCTGCTGGTGGCGCACCGGGTGCGGCAGCAGCTGGACGAGCTGGGCGCGACCGGCACGAAGATCATCGTGACCTCGGACCTGGACGAGTACGCCATCGCCTCGCTGGCGGCGGCGCCCGTGGACGCGTACGGGGTGGGCACCCAGCTGGTGACCGGCTCCGGGCACCCGACGGCCTCCATGGTCTACAAGCTGGTCGCCCGCGCCGAGTCCGACGACCCGGGGGCGCCGCTGGTGCCGGTGGCGAAGAAGTCCACCGGCGGCAAGACCTCCGTCGGCGGCCGCAAGTGGGCCGCCCGGCGGCTGGACGAGCACGGCGTCGCCGAGGCCGAGGTGGTCGGCACCGGCGAGGTGCCCGACGAGTTGGCCGGCCGGCAGCTCCTGGTGCGGCTGGCCGAGGACGGCGAGGTGATCGTGCGCGAGCCGCTGGACGCGGTCCGCGACCGGCACGCGAGGGCCCGCGCGGGCCTTCCCCTGTCGGCTACACAGCTCTCCCGAGGGGAACCCGTCATTCCGACGGAGTACGTGCACGGGGGCTCGGGTAGCTAAAGCGGCATGTGCCGTCACAGGCGGGCCGGGGACCCTGCCCGCCCTGCCGTGCCCCTGCCCGTACCGACCCCAATTCCATAGGCCCGGCGGTCCACCGGCCGGGCCGCTCCCCACCCGACCCCGGAGCCGAAGGACACCGACCATGCGCCGCGCACTGATCGTCGTCGACGTGCAGAACGACTTCTGCGAGGGAGGCAGCCTCGCGGTGACCGGCGGCGCCGACGTGGCCGCCGCCATCACCGAGCTGATCGGGCAGGCCCCGGCCGGCTACCGGCACGTGGTGGCCACCCGCGACCACCACATCGCCCCCGGCGGGCACTTCGCCGACAACCCCGACTACGTCCGCTCCTGGCCCGCGCACTGCGTCGCCGGGACCGAGGGCGTCGGCTTCCACCCGAACTTCGCCCCCGCGGTCGCCTCCGGCGCGATCGACGCCGTCTTCGACAAGGGGGCGTACGCGGCGGCGTACAGCGGGTTCGAGGGGACCGACGAGAACGGCGTGGGCCTGGCCGACTGGCTGCGGGCCCGGGAGATCGACGAGGTGGACGTGGTGGGCATCGCCACCGACCACTGCGTGCGCGCCACCGCCCTGGACGCCGCCCGCGAGGGGTTCCGCACCCAGGTCCTGCTCGACCTCACCGCCGGGGTGGCCCAGGAGACCACCGAGCGGGCGATCGAGGAGATGCGGGAGGCGGGCGTGGAGCTCTCGGGCAAGCCGGTCGTCCAGTGATCCTGACCGTCACGCGGGTGCCGCGGGACGCCCGAGCAGGGCCCTGATGGGGTGCCACAGCTCCACGGCCGGCGCGGGGCCGCCCAGCACGCCGCTGCCGGGCGCCGTGCGCCATATCAGGCCGTCGGGGTGGTGCAGCACCGCCGTGATCTCGTCGGGGGTCGGCGGGGCGGCGTTGCCCCGCAGGTAGACCGCCCGCAGGCCCAGGTTGCGCAGCCTGGTCAGGGCGCGCGCCCGGTTCTGCGCGTGGACGAGCACGCGGACCCCGGCCGGTCCGTCGGCGGCGGGGCTGGGCAGGTTCAGCGCCACCACCACGGTGCCGTTCGGCAGCTTGCAGAAACCTCCTGCGGCCATGTCGTCATACCCCCGTGTCATCCGGTGTCAATAAGAGAGCCACAGGACGCACCTAAACACGGATCGGCGGTGACCCGCCAGGGGGTCACCGCCGATCACGCTCTGACCTGCGAAGATGCGGTCTTACCTACCCGCGGGGCCGACCTCCAGCTCGATCGTCGAGCCGTCCTTGGCCTCCTTGAGGATCTTGATCTTCGTGTTGGTGTCAGTGATCTGGACACCGGCGGTCGGGTTCGACTCGTCGTAGTAGTCGTTGGTGCGGTCGTTGAAGACCGACACGCCCTTCGACGACGGGATCCAGGTCGCCGCGTCCGACTTGTGGAGCGTCATGCCGTCGGTGCGGTACTTGCTGAACGGCGCGTCGTAGCTCTGGATGCGGTTGCGCATCAGCGTGCCGTCGGACCACTTCAGCGCGGTCGGGTGCGAGTCGACCGGCAGGAGCAGACCGGTGCCCGGGTGCTGGCTGGTGTTGTTGTCCGCCTGGGAGGTGTCCCACTTCCAGATCAGCAGGCCGTTCTGGTACGCGTAGTGCTCCACCCAGTCCGGACGGGTGGTGAGGAAGCCGAAGTTGTACGGGCCGGTCTTCAGCGTCCTGTCGTACGACACGTACTGGCGGTTCTCGGCGATGTAGTACTGCGCGTAGTCCTTGGTGAAGGACGCGCCCACGCGGGAGAAGCCGCTCGCCGTCCAGGCGCCGTCCGCGCTCTCGGCGTTGTCCGTGAACAGCGCGGTGCCGTCCGCGGTGACCGTGATCGCGTCGGCCGTGAAGCCCTTCTGGGCCACGCCGCCGTCGGTCTGGTAGCGGAACCGCAGGTCGATCTTCTGGCCGGCGTAGGCGTCGAGCGGGTACACGAGCTTCTTGTGGCCGTCGACCGTGCCGTGCAGGGCGGGCTTGTCGCTGCCGTCGCGCGGGATCGGCTGGCCGTCGACCGTGCCGTCGACCGCGGTCCAGTTGGCGCCGCCGTCGGTGGAGACCTCGGTGTAGAGGTAGTCGTAGTCGGCCTCGATGTCGTACCAGCCGTCGAAGGTCAGCTCGGCCTTCGACTTGCCCGTGAGGTCGACCGAACGCGTCAGCGTGTTCTTGAGGTTGTCACCGCTGCCGCTCCACCACTGGGTGGCGCCCTGGGCCGGCTGGACGATCTCGGTGGTGACGGCCTTCTTCGGCAGCTGGACGACCAGCGCCTGCTTGTGCTTGGTGTTGTACTCGGCGACCCCCAGCTTGTGCCAGGAGTCGACGCCGGCCTTGGCCGTGTCGTAGTTCAGCCAGCCGAGCTGGAGCTTGTCCCAGGCGGTCATGTCGCCGGGCAGGTCGCCGATCTCGTTCTTGCCGGTGCCGAGCCAGGAACCGGAGGACATCAGCGTCCAGAACCCGGTGGAGTTCTCGCCGCCGTTGGTGTCGTAGTGGTCCGGCAGGCCGAGGTCGTGGCCGTACTCGTGGGCGAAGACGCCGAGTCCGCCGTTCTCCGGCTGGATGGTGTAGTCGCCGACCCAGATGCCGGTGTCGCCGATCTGGGTGCCGCCGAGCTTGTTCTGCTCGGGACCGGTGGCGCCGGCGTCGGTGCCGAACGCGTACCAGCGGTGGGCCCAGATCGCGTCCTCGCCCTGGGCGCCGCCGCCCGCGGACTCGTCCTCGCCGGCGTGCACGATCTGGAAGTGGTCGATGTAGCCGTCGGACTCGTTGAAGTCGCCGTCGCCGTCGAAGTCGTAGCGGTCCCACAGGTCGTACTGGGAGAGCTGCGACTTGATCTGGGCGTCGGTCCGGCCGGCCGCCTTCTGCTGCTCGACCCAGGCGGTGACGCCGTCCTGCACCGCGTACCAGGCGCAGTTGTCGGGGACGCACTTGTTGGAGCCGTAACGGGCCTCGTTGTACGGGACCTTGACCCAGTCGGAGACCTCGCCGTCGACCGAGTAGCGGCCGGAGGACTGCTTCTCGTAGTACGTCTTGACCGAGTCGACGCCCTTGCCGGACCCGAAGTACAGGTCCTCGAAGTGCTGCTGGTCGTAGTCCTCCTGCCAGGCCGTGGAGTTGTCCTTCTCACGGTCCGGCTCGGCGATCTGGTTGTGCAGCGGGCCCGGGGTGCCGCCGTAGCGGCTGTCGATCTTGTCGCCGAACTCGACCAGGATCGTGAAGATCTTGTCGGTCTTCTCGCGGCCGAGCTCGACGTACTTGCTGTCGCCCTTCTTGCTCTTGAGCTGGACGACGTTCGAGCCGTCCTTCTTCTTCACCTCGGCCTTGCCGGAGATGACCTGCTTCAGCGCCTCTTCGCGCTGGGCTTCCTGGGTCTTGCTGAGCGGGCCCTCGAGGTCGTGCTCGACGTGGTGGCGCTCCGCCGGGTCGTGCCGGTCCACGGCGCCGGGCCGGTCGGCCCTGTCGGCCGTGTCGGCCTGGGCCACGGTGAACGCAGAGCAGGTGGCGGTGACCGCCGCGAGGGCCACGCCTATCGCGGCCGCTCTGAACGTCCAGGGTCTACTGGTCACTTGAGATCCCCTCCCGCGTGCGTGCGCGCGGACAGGGGATCCGTTGGTGGAGGGCCCGCGCCGCACGTGATCAACGCGTGTAGTCAAGTGACGACATTTGACTAGAGGTTCGGCAGAAAAAACAGACCTTGACTTGAACAGTTCAACTGCACTATGCGGAGACCGCGTTCGCTTTACGGACACGTTCGGGACGGACCGGGGCATGCGGGACATTCGCGAGCGGAATCGAACGGGCGCGCATATTCGTCCACCATGTGACGCCATGAATCCGTGCGCCCCCCGTGCACCGGCCCTGTCGGTCAGGTCACGCTTACTGTCCGTTCCCCTCGGGCACGCTCGCGGTTAGAGTCGCTTGGCGGAACGCCCTTGAACCGGTGGAAAGCCAGGCCGGCAGCCCCCGACTTCCGAGGACACGATGGCCATGCCCCGTCCGACTGTCGCTCAGTTCGCCTACGGTTCGTGCACCGTGGTCTTCTCAGCACTCGCCATGCTGCTGCTGTCGGGGACGAGTTCGGGTCCGGGAACCGCGGTCGTCGCCGTCTCGGCGCTCGCCCTCGGACTCCTGGTGGCCCTGACGGTGCCGCACACCGGGCCGCGCCCCGCCGCGCCGGTGCGGCCCGCCCCCGAGGAGCCGGCCCGGGCCACGGCCTCCCCCGCGGTCCCGGTCGCCGCCGCGGACCGGGAGCCGGTGCGGGAGCGGGCGGCGTCCTGACCCCGCGGTCCCGTTCGGCGCGCACCGGACCGGCGGACGTCGGGCCGGCGTGCGTCAAGCCGTGCTGACGACCACCGTTCTGGCGGCCTTGTCGTGCAGGCCCTGTTTGTAGGGCCGGTCGAAGAAGCTCCAGCCGCCCGCGATCGCGATCCAGACGCAGGCGCAGCAGAACGCGAACGGCAGCCACAGCACGAGCGCGCGGACCAGCGCGGTCTGCACGGACGGGGTGGCGCCGTCGGCGAGGTTGGCCACCCGCAGCTTCAGCAGCTTCTTGCCCAGGGTCTGGCCGGAGCGCGCCGTCATGAACGTGTCGTAGGCGATGTAGAGGACGGCGGCGACGAGGGACTGCCAGAAGGAGTTGCTGACGTTGATGTCCTCGCCGTCGATGTCGTACTCGCTGACCCCGAACGGCCAGGTGAGCAGCCAGACGACGATGCCCACGAGGACCATGTCGATGAGGCGGGCCAGCGTGCGCCTGCCGCTGTCGGCGAGCGGGGGCATGCCGGCCAGGGGGTCGGTGGGACCCGGGCCGCCGCCGTAGGGGCCGCCACCGCCGCCGTAGGGACCACCGGCGCCGCCGTCGTCAGGGCCGCCGCCTGTGCCGTACGGACCGCCGCCCCCGTGGGGGGTGTCGTACGGGGAGCCCTGTCCCGGCGCCCCGGGGCCGCCGGTGCCCGAGGGGCCGCCCGGCGGGGGGTGCTTTCTGAACGGATCGTCGTCCGGCGGCTGCTGACCGGAGCCGGAGGGCGGTTCGGTGCTCATGGCCCGAGTCGACCGCGAACCCCCCGGCCCCGCATCCGGCGATCGGCCGTCCGGAGTACCGGTTCCCCGGGCGGCGCGCGCCGGGTGCCGCGCGCCGTGCGGCGCGGGCCGTCAGCCCGCCACGAACGTGTGCGCGGCCTTGTCGTGCCAGCACTGGCGCCAGGGCTTGTCGAACAGGCACCACAGGACGCCGACGACACCGACGACGAGGAGCCCGGGGACGCTGTAGACCAGCCAGCGGCGCAGGGCCGCGCCGAACTGCGGCGCCTCGTGCCCCTCGATGTCCCGCACCTCCAGGCCCATCAGCTTCTTGCCCAGGGTGCGGCCCCACTTGACGGTGGGCAGCACCTCGTAGAGGACACCGGCGAGGAGGAGGACGGCGAGGACGATGCCGAGGTGCACCGAGGTCGTGCCGTCGAGCAGCCAGACGGTGACGGTCTCGCCGGACAGCTTGGCCGCGTCGATCTTCGCGTTGATGTGGTCCACCGCCTCCAGGCCCAGCGGTACGGCCGCCACGGCCGTGACGCCGCCGAGCACGACGGTGTCCAGCAGCCGCGCGGCCAGCCGCCTGCCGAGCGCCGCGGGCCGGGCCGCGGCCTGTCTGCGGGCGGCGGCCTGGAAGGGGTCCTCGACCGGCGGCTTCCACGGCGCGACCGGCGGCTCCTCGCCGCCCGCGAGCCGGTGCACCTGCTGCGCCCAGGAGGCCTGGCCGCCGCCGGGACCGCTCGTCAGCGGCGCGCCGCCGGGAGCGGCCGGGGCGACGGGGGCGGCGGGCGGCGGGGCCGGGGCGGTCTGCGGGGGGACGGCCGGGGCGACCCGCTGGGGCCCGGACGGCGCCGTGGGGGCGGCCGCGGCGGCCGGGCCGGCGCCTCCCGCCCGGTCGGCGGCGGCACGGGCGGCGGCCGCCTTCCCGGCCCCGAACCCGGGCCCTCCGAAGGGGGCGGAGCCCGCCTGGGGGCCCACGCCCGGTCCGCCCGCGCCGGCGGCCCCCGGGGCCCCGGTGCCGGGCGTCGCCGGTCCCCCGCCCGGCGCGCCCGTGCGCGGGCCGACGGCGCGGAAGGTCATGGTGCCCTCGTCCCCGGGGACGGCGCCGGAGGCTCCGGCCCGGGCGTCCGCAGCCCGGTGGGGCTCCGCCGCCGGCCTGCGGAACACGAAGGTGCCGTCCGGGGCCGCCGCACCCGCCTCCGGCCGGTCCGCGCCCGTCCCCTCCGGCGCCGTCCCCGCCGCGGGGGCGTGCGGGACCCTCGGGTCGGCGCCCCAGGAGATCCTGCGGTCCTGGTCGCCGCCGAGGCCGGCCTGGCGGGAGCGGTCGGCGCCCCAGGCCGAGGCGGGCTCGGGCCGGCTGCCGTGCTGCGCCTCGGCCGGGGACGAGGCGGCGGACGGAGCCGCGGACGCGGCCGGTCCGTCGACCGGGTCCTCGTCGAAGAAGTGCGGGCCGGTCTCCTCGACGGAGGGCTGCGCCGGGCGCACACCGGGCGGCGGGGCGAGCGACTCGCCGTCCTCGGGCGCCGGACGGCTCGTGCCCGGTACCCAGGCGGCACCGTTCCAGTACCGGACGTATCCAGGAATGGACGGGTCCGGGTAATACCCTTCGCGGGGCCGGTCGTCGCCGGGGGCCGGGGTTGGGGCGCTCATGTCCGTCGTCCCGTATCTGCTCGAGGAGTGGGTCGGGGGGAACCACATCTATCAGACGGGCGCCCGCCTGACCGCCCGTCCCGCCGGACCCACCCCTTTCGGGCACCGATGTGGTAACCGGCGAAAGGTTTTCCGGGAGGCCGCGCGGGGTGCGGGGAGGTCAGAAGAGCTTGCCCGGGTTCAGGATGCCGAGCGGGTCGAAGGCCCGCTTGACGGCCCGCTGCATCTCCACCCCCACCGGGCCGAGTTCGCGCGCCAGCCACTCCTTCTTCAGGACGCCCACGCCGTGTTCGCCGGTGATGGTGCCGCCGAGTTCCAGGCCGAGCGCCATGATCTCGTCGAAGGACTCGCGGGCCCGCCGGGACTCCTCGGGGTCCGCCGCGTCGAAGCAGACCGTCGGGTGGGTGTTGCCGTCGCCCGCGTGGGCGACGACGCCGATGGTGAGCCGGTGCTTCTCGGAGATGCGTTCGACGCCGTCGATGAGCTCGCCGAGCCGGGAGCGGGGCACGCACACGTCGTCGATCATCGTCGTGCCCTTGACCGCTTCGAGGGCGACCAGGGACGTCCGCCGCGCCTGGAGCAGCAGTTCGGACTCGGCGGCGTCCTCGGCCGGGACGACCCGGGTGGCGCCGGCGGCCTCGCACAGCGCGCCGACGGCGGCGAGGTCGGCGGCCGGGTCGGCGGTGTCGAAGGCGGCGAGCAGCAGGGCCTCGGTGGACTCCGGGAGGCCCATGCGGGTCATGTCGTTGACGGCCCTGACCGTCGTGCGGTCCATCAGTTCGAGGAGGGAGGGGACGTGTCCGCCGGCCATGACGCGGCACACGGCGTCGCCGGCGGCGGCGCCGGAGGCGAACTCGGCGGCCAGCACCAGCTGCCCGGGGGGCTTGGGCCGGAGGGCGAGGACCGCGCGGACGACGATGCCGAGGGATCCCTCGGAACCGACGAACAGGCGGGTCAGGTCGTATCCGGCGACGCCCTTGGCGGTGCGGCGGCCGGTGGACATCAGGCGGCCGTCGGCCAGCACCACGTCCAGTCCGAGGACGTACTCGGCCGTCACCCCGTACTTCACGCAGCACAGCCCGCCCGAGGCGGTGCCGATGTTGCCGCCGATGGTGCACGTCTCCCAGCTGGAGGGGTCGGGCGGGTAGAAGAGGCCGTGCTCGCCGACGGCGCGGGAGAGGGCGGCGTTGACGACGCCGGGTTCGACGACGGCGATCCGGTCGACCGGGCTGACCTCCAGGATGCGGTCCATCCTGGTCAGGGAGAGCACGATGCAGCCGTCGGTGGCGTTGGCGGCGCCGGACAGGCCGGTGCGGGCGCCCTGGGGGACGACCGGGACGCGCAGCGCGGTGGCGGTGCGCATGACGTGCTGCACCTGTTCGACCGTGCGGGGCAGGACGACCACGGCGGGGCTGCCGGCCGGGCAGAAGCTCGCCATGTCGTGGGCGTAGGAGGCCGTGACGTCGGGGTCGGTGAGGACGGCCGCGGGGGGCAGGCCGTCGAGCAGCCGGTCGACGAGGGGGCCGGCCGCCACCGTGTCTTCATCGCGTCGCGCTTCGATACGGCTCATGATCACAGCGTGACACCGGGGGCCATCGGTGTGAACCCCGCGTACGGCAGCCGCGTCACGCCGGAGTGTGTTCATCGTACGAACGCGGGGTGTGGCACACAGTGGGCGCCATGGACGACAAGCCACGAGGGCCCGGCGGGCGGATCCGCCGTCGCGTGC
The DNA here is from genome assembly GCF_009852415.1 of Streptomyces sp. Tu 3180. Taxonomy (NCBI): domain Bacteria; kingdom Bacillati; phylum Actinomycetota; class Actinomycetes; order Kitasatosporales; family Streptomycetaceae; genus Streptomyces; species Streptomyces sp. Tu 3180. The sequence continues at coordinate 3,321,727 of NZ_WOXS01000002.1, forward strand.
TGCTCTCCTCGGTCGCCGGGTGCGCGGTGCTCGGCGGGGTGCTGGTGCTGCTGCCGTCGGAGCGCGCGGCCGAGGCGCCGGATCCGGACGCGGGTGCGCGGGCGCTCGCGGCGGTCACCAGCGGGGTGCCGGCCGCGCTGCCCGATCTGGAGGTGCTGGTCGAGGAACGCGGGCGGCGCCTGCGGAGGCACCCGAAGGACGCGGAGTCCTGGGCGGTGCTCGGGGCGGCCCGGCTGGAGCAGGGGCGGCGGCTGGCGGACCCGGCGTACTGGTCGCGGGCCGAGAAGGCGCTGCGCACCTCGCTGAAGGTGCGGCCGGAGGGGAACGCGCCGGCGCTGCGGGGCCTCGCGGCGCTGGCGAACGTGCGCCGGGACTACGCCGGGGCGCGCCGGTGGGGCGAGGCGGCGCGGAAGCTGGAGCCGAAGCAGTGGACGACGTATCCGCTGCTGATCGAGGCGTCCGCCGGGCTCGGTGACGACGAGGAGACGGGCAAGCTGCTGGACCGGCTGACCGAGCTGCGCTCCGGGCCCGCGGTGATGGCGCGGGCGGCGGCCGTGTACCGGGACCTGGGCTGGCGGGAGGACGCGGCGGCGCAGCTGTCCGACGCGGCGGCGGCCGCCGGGGAGCCGGCCGAGCGGGCGGCGTACCTGGAGCAGGCCGGGCAGCTGGCCTGGGAGCGCGGCGACCGCGAGGACGCGCTGCGGCACTTCCGGGAGGCGGTGCGGACCGACCCCGACCAGCGGGCGGCGCAGGCCGGGCAGGGCAGGGCGCTGGCGGCGCTGGGCCGGACGACGGAGGCGCTCGGCGCGTACCGGGCGGCGCTGGCCCGGCAGCCCCGGCCCGAGTACGCGCTGGAGCTGGGCGAGCTGTACGAGTCGCTGGGGCTGCGGCAGGCGGCCGAGGCGCAGTACGCCCTGCTGCGCGAGCGGGTCCGGCTGGCCACGGCGCACGGAGCCGACGAGGACCTGGTCCTGGGCCGGTTCGAGGCGGACCACGGGGACGCGCGGGCCGCGGTGCGGCGGCTGCGGGCCCAGTGGGAACGGCAGCCGTCGACGGCGGTGGCGGACGCGCTGGGCTGGGCGCTGCACCGGGCGGGCCGGTCCGAGGAGGCGCTGCCCTTCGCGGTGCGGGCGACGGAGGGGACCGAGGGCGGCGGGGTGCGCAGCGCGCTGTACGCGTACCACCGGGGCATGATCGAGCGGGAGGTGGAGCGGTACGGGGCGGCCCGGCGGCACCTGCGGGAGGCGCTGTGGATCAACCCGTACTTCTCGCCGCTGCGGGTGCCGCGGGCGAAGGCGGCGCTGGAGCGGCTGGGCGAGCCGTCCGTCCTGGCGGGGCCGGAGGCGTCCTGACGGGGCGCGGGGCGGGCGCGGGGCAGGACGGGCCGCGGGGCGGGTGCCGGCCGCCGGCACCCGCCCCGCGCGTGTCCGCCTACCGGGTCACAGGTTGCCGCGCTTGGCCTGCTCGCGCTCGATCGCCTCGAACAGGGCCTTGAAGTTGCCCTTGCCGAAGCCCATCGAGCCGTGCCGCTCGATGAGTTCGAAGAACACGGTCGGGCGGTCCTGGACCGGCTTGGTGAAGATCTGCAGCAGGTACCCGTCCTCGTCGCGGTCGGCGAGGATCTTCAGCTCGCGCAGGGTCTCGACCGGCACCCGGGTGTCGCCGACCCACTCGCCGAGGGTGTCGTAGTACGAGTCCGGGGTGTCCAGGAACTGCACGCCGGCCGCGCGCATCTGGCGGACCGTCTGGACGATGTCGTTGGTGTTGAGCGCGATGTGCTGGACGCCGGCGCCGCCGTAGAACTCCAGGTACTCGTCGATCTGGGACTTCTTCTTGGCGATGGCGGGCTCGTTGATCGGGAACTTGACCTTGAGCGTGCCGTCGGCCACGACCTTCGACATCAGCGCGCTGTACTCGGTGGCGATGTCGTCGCCCACGAACTCCTTCATGTTCGTGAAGCCCATGACCTTGTTGTAGAACTCGACCCACTCGTTCATCCGGCCGAGCTCGACGTTGCCGACGCAGTGGTCGACGGCCTGGAAGGAGCGCTGGGCCGGCGGCTCGACGATCGGGTCGGCGGCGACGTACCCGGGCAGGTAGGGGCCGTCGTAGCCGGTGCGCTCGACCAGGGTGTGGCGGGTCTTGCCGTAGGTGGCGATCGCGGCCAGCACGACGGTGCCGTGCTCGTCCTTGAGCTCGTACGGCTCGGCGACCGAACGGGCGCCGTGCTCGACGGCGTAGGCGTACGCGGCGCGCGCGTCCGGCACCTCGATGGCCAGGTCGATCACGCCGTCGCCGTGCGCGGCCACGTGGTCGGCGAGGAAGGTGCCCCACTCGGTGGACGGCTTGACCACCGAGGTGAGGACGAAGCGGGCCGAGCCGCTCTCGAGGACGTAGCTCGCGGTCTCACGGCTGCCGTTCTCCGGTCCGGAGTAGGCGACCAGCCTCATGCCGAAGGCGGTGGAGTAGTAGTGCGCCGCCTGCTTGGCGTTGCCCACGGCGAAGACGACCGCGTCCATTCCCTTGACCGGGAAGGGGTCGGCCTGCCGGGCGGTGGTCTCGGGAGTGTGGTGTGTGGTCTGCGTCATAGGGGCAGGGTGGTGCAGCCCTGCAAGGTGCGCAATAGTTTGCCTGTTCACTGGACAATCTGCTCAGCCGTTCGCCCGCATCGACGGGCTTTCTGTACAGGATGACCACCGGGAGGGGCGGGATGGCGATCGATCACCTGGACGGCCGGATCATCGTGCTGCTGGCGCGCGAACCGCGGATCGGCGTGCTGGAGATGTCCCGCCGGCTGGGGGTGGCGCGCGGGACCGTGCAGGCCCGGCTGGACCGCCTTCAGTCGAACGGAGTCATCCGCGGATTCGGTCCCCAGGTGGAGCCGGCGGCGCTCGGCTACCCGGTCACGGCGTTCGCCACGCTGCAGATCCGGCAGGGCCAAGGAGCCGACGTGCGGGCCCACTTGGCGACCGTGCCGGAGGTGCTGGAGCTGCACACCACCACCGGCACCGGGGACATGCTGTGCCGGCTGGTGGCCCGCTCCAACGCCGATCTCCAGCGGGTGATCGACCGCGTCGTCGGTTTTGATGGCATCGTCCGGGCCTCCACGGCGATCGTCATGGAGAACCCCGTCCCGCTGCGGATCATCCCGCTGGTGGAGCAGGCGGCGCTCGGCGAGTGACCCGATCCGAGCCGGGGGTGAGCGGACGTGAACTTCTGGGAGTACCTGGAGAGCCGCCATCAGCAGCTGCTCACCGACGCGTACCAGCACGCCAGCGTCGTCTTCCAGTGCATGGTGGCGGCGACCGTGCTCGGGGTGCTGATCGGGGTGGCCGCCTACCGCAGCGAGTGGGCGGGCAACCTCGCCACGACCGCCACCGCGACCCTCCTGACCGTTCCGGCGCTGGCCATGATCGGTCTGCTGATCCCGGTCGTGGGACTCGGCGTGCCGCCGACGGTGATCGCGCTGACGCTGTACGGGCTGCTGCCGATCGTGCGGAACGCGATCGTCGGACTGCGCGGGGTCGACCCGGCGCTGGTGGACGCGGCCAGGGGGATCGGCATGTCCCGCCCGGCCCGGCTGGCGCGGGTGGAGCTGCCGCTGGCCTGGCCGCCGATCCTGACCGGGATCCGGGTCTCCACACAGATGCTGATGGGCATCGCGGCCATCGCCGCCTACGCCTCCGGCCCCGGCCTCGGCAACCTGATCTTCCGCGGGATCGCCTCGCTGGGCAGCAGCAACGCGCTCAACCAGGTGCTGGCCGGCACGCTCGGGATCATCGTCCTCGCGCTCCTCTTCGACGCCGCGTACGTCCTGGTCGGGCGGCTGACCATCCCCGGGGGATCCGTGCCTGAGCCACCCGGGACGGCGTCCCGGCCGTCCCGCCCCTCCGCCGCCGGGGCGACCATCGAGCTGGAGGGCCTGACCAAGCGGTACCCGGGCAGCGCGCAGCCGGCCGTCGAGGACGTCAGCATGGAGATCGGCGCGGGCGAGACGGTGATCTTCGTCGGCCCGTCCGGCTGCGGGAAGTCCACCACGCTGAAGATGATCAACCGGCTGATCGAGCCGACCTCCGGCCGGATCCTCATCGACGGCCGGGACGTCACCCACATGGACCCGGTGCGGCTGCGCCGCGAGATCGGCTACGCGATCCAGGCGAGCGGGCTGTTCCCGCACATGACCGTGGCGCAGAACATCGCGCTGGTGCCGAGGATGCTGCGCTGGCCGGCGGGCCGGGTGCGGGCGCGGGTGGAGGAGATGCTGGACCTGGTCGGTCTGGACCCCGGCGAGTTCCACGACCGCTATCCGCGCCGGCTCTCCGGCGGCCAGCAGCAGCGGGTGGGCGTGGCGCGGGCGCTGGCGGCGGATCCGCCGGTGCTGCTGATGGACGAGCCGTTCGGGGCGGTGGACCCGATCACCCGCGACCACCTCCAGGACGAGCTGATCCGGCTGCAGCGCGAGCTGCACAAGACGATCGTCTTCGTCACCCACGACTTCGACGAGGCGATCAAGCTGGGCGACCGGATCGCGGTGCTGCGCGAGCGCTCGCACATCGCCCAGTTCGACACCCCGGAGGCGATCCTCACCAACCCGGCGGACGACTTCGTCTCGGGTTTCGTCGGCGCGGGCGCGGCGCTGAAGCGGCTCAACCTCACCCGGGTGCGGGACGTGGGGATCACCGGCTGCCCGACGGCGTCCGTGGACGACCCGGTCCAGCACCTCCTCGGCCTGCTGCGGGCCGGCGACACCGACGAGGTCCTGCTGCTCGACCGGCAGGGCCGCCCCTGCAAGTGGCTCAGGCGCGGCGACCTGATGCGGTGCGGGGGCTCGCCGGCCCGCGCGGGCACGCCGGTGCACGTCACGGTGACCCGGGACGCGACCCTGCGGGACGCGCTGGAGGCGGTGCTCACCGACAGCGCGGGGCGGGTGGCGGTCACCGGGCGGCGCGGCGCGTACGAGGGCGTCGTCGACGTGGAGACGCTGATGAACTCCGTGCACGAGCTGCTGGAGGCCGACCGGCTGGAGGCGATGGAGGCGCGGTCCGGGCTGGAGGGGCTGCGGGCCGACCGGACGCACGCCGGGCAGGAGGGCTCCGGAGGGGAGGCGAAGCCGTGAGGGCCTCTTCCGGGCGGCGGCCCGAGGGCGGGCGCGGCGGGGGTACCGCCCTCCGGGACGAGGGCGGCGGGCCGCCGGAGGAGGCGGCGCCCCCCGCCGGGCCGGCCGTGCGACCGCCCCGGGTGACCTGGCGGAAGCTGACGTTCATGCCGGCGGCGCTGATCGCCGTGCTGCTGGCGACCTGGCTGTGGTTCGTGCAGGCCGACCTCGACCCGCTGTCGCGGAACGCGCTGTCGGACGGCCGGGTGTCCGAGGCGCTGTGGCAGCACATCGGGCTCACCGTGATCTCGACGTTCCTCGTGCTGGTCATCGCGATCCCGCTGGGCGTCCTGCTGACCCGCCGGGCGCTGCGCAGGGCCACTCCGGTCGCGCTGGCGCTCGCCAACACCGGCCAGGCCACCCCGGCGATCGGCCTGCTCGCGCTGCTGGTGATCTGGCTGGGCATCGGCCGCCGGGCCGCCCTGATCGGCATCGTCGCCTACGCCGTGCTGCCGGTCCTGTCCAACACCGTCGCCGGCCTGAAGGCCAACGACCCGGCGCTGCTGGAGGCGGCGCGCGGCATCGGCATGTCCCCGCTGGACGTGCTGGCCCGGGTGGAGCTGCCCCTGGCCGTGCCGCTCATCCTCGCCGGGGTGCGCACGGCGCTCGTCCTGAACGTCGGCACGGCGACGCTGGCGACCTTCGGCGGGGGCGGCGGCCTGGGCACACTGATCACCACCGGGATCACCGGCCAGCGGATGCCGGTGCTGGTGCTGGGCTCGGTCCTCACCGTCGCGCTCGCCCTGCTGGTGGACTGGCTGGCCTCCCTGGCCGAACTGCTGCTGCGGCCGAGGGGCCTGGAGGCGGACGCGTGAGGCGGCGGCGCACGGGACGGCGCACGGGTCCGCTGCTCGCCGGGCTGCTGCTGGCGGGGGTCGCCTCCGCCTGCGGGCTGACCAGCGGCTCCCCCATGGTCGACGACGTGGAGCCGGGCTCGATCGGGAGGGGCAGGCCCCTGGAGGGCGCGGAGCTCACCGTCACCTCCAAGGAGTTCACCGAGCAGCTCGTCCTCGGCGCGATCATGGGCATCGCCTTCCAGGCGGCCGGCGCGGAGGTCGTCGACCGCACCGGCATCCAGGGCTCGGTCGGCTCCCGGGAGGCGGTGGTCAAGGGGGAGGCGGACGCCGGGTACGAGTACACGGGCACCGCCTGGATCACCTACCAGGGCAACAGCACGCCCATCCCCGACCCGCGCGAGCAGTGGCTGGCGGTGCGCGAGGCCGACCGGGGGAACGGCGTGACCTGGCTGGAGCCGTCGGAGCTGAACAACACCTACGCCCTGGCCATGAACCGGTCCCACCACGAGAAGTACGGCACGGACACCCTGTCCGAGGTGGCGGCGCTGGCGAAGTCCGACCCGGGCGCGGTGACGCTGTGCGTGGAGGGCGAGTTCGCCAACCGGGCGGACGGGCTGCCGGGCATGGAGAACGCCTACGGCATGGACGTCCCGGCGCGCAACGTCACGCAGATGGACACCGGGATCATCTACACCCAGACGGCGAAGGGCGCCTGCACCTACGGCGAGGTCTTCACCACCGACGGCCGCATCGACTCCATGGACCTGGTGGTGATGGAGGACGACGAGAGGTTCTTCCCCAACTACAACGCGGCGCCGACGGTCAACAGCGACACCCTGGAGGAGTGGCCGGCCATCGCCGGGGTGCTCGCGCCGGTCACCGCGCGGCTGGACAACGACGTGGCGCGGAGGCTGAACGCGAAGGTGGACGTGGACGGGCAGGACCCGCACCAGGTGGCGCTGGACTGGATGGTGGAGGAGGGGTTCGTGAAGGAGGGGTAGGTCTCCTTCGTCCGGACCGGGCGGACCCGGTCTCCGCCGGGAGCTGTCCGGCCGATCAGGGCGAGGCGGCCGCCTCCGCTCCGGGACGCGGACCGCGCCGCCCGGACGGGGCACCGGCCGGCGCGGTCCGCGAGCACGGCCGTGACCGGGTCCTCACCGTCCGGAACACCCTCTCGGCCATTTCCGCCGCATACCGAGAAGGCCGAGAACGCACCGGACATATCGGCGCTCCCGGTGCAGGATCGTGCCGCCGCGGGGGTCCCGCGGCTCGACCGAGGGGGAAGAGGCATGCAGATCCACAAGGATCCCGGCGGGACGTGGGAATGGGCGTCGGCCCTGCCCGATGCGCGGCTGTCTCCGGGCGTGATCCGGTACCGGGGATACCGGCTGGCTCTGGGCCTGCCACGCCAGCGCCTGGAGGTGCCCGCGGATGCGGTCACGCTCGTGATCAACTTCGATGGGGAGCTGCGGCTGACCGACGTGCGCGATCCCGGCACCGCGACCACGCACCGCTTCCTGACCTGCGGGCTGCGGACGTCGGCCACGCTGGGCGAGCACGACGGGAGCCTGTACGGCGTGGAGGTCGTCCTCACCCCGTGGGCGGCCTTCACCCTGCTCGGCGTGGCCATGCAGGAGTGCTCGGAGACGGTCGTCGACGCCAGTGAGCTGCTCGGCCGCCGCGTCGATGAGCTCGCCGAGTCCCTGGCGTCCCGTTCCCGCTGGGAGGAGCGCTTCGAGCTGCTCGACATCACGCTGACGCGGTGGGCGGCCGGCGGCCCCGCCTGCCCGCCGCGGATCGTCTGGGCGTGGGACCAGCTCGCCCGGACGTCCGGCAGGACGCGCATCCAGGACGTGGCCGAGGGCAGCGGCTGGGGGCGGCGGCAGTTCGAGTACCGGTTCCGCCGGCACATCGGCGTGCCGGCCAAGTCCGCGGCGCGCATCATGCGGCTCCAGCGGGCGCTGCGGCTGCTGAGCGAGGGGCGGGCACCGGTCGAGGCGGCGACGGCGTCCGGCTTCTTCGACCAGGCGCACCTCACGCGCGAGGTCACCACGATGACCGGCCGCCCGCCGACGCGGCTGCTGGCCGCCCGTCGTCGCGCTGCTCCCGGGCCCGGGGCGCGCGACCGCCTGGACGGACGGATCACCAGTGTCCTGGTCCCCCGCTGAGTGCGCCTTCCCCGGCCGCACGCACGTCCGTCGGCCGAGTGCGCTTTCGTCCAAGACGCCACAGACCACCCGGTGGGAGTGTTCCACGCGTTCCGACACGTATCCGCACCGGGCGGTACGGCAGAAGGGGGAAACGGCATGTCCGTTCGCACACGCATCGCGCTTCTGGCGGGCACGGCGGTTCTGGGCGGGGGTCTCGTCCTCGCCCCGAGTGCGGGAGCGTCCGAGGAGGCCGGGCCGACCGCCGTGGCGAACACCTGCAACGCGGGCTACTACTGCGTCTACTGGGACGCCGACTACGGCGGCAGGGAGTACCTGTTCGGGGGCGACAACTCCAGTTGGGCGCAGTGGGCCATCTTCAACGACGACTCGTCGTCCTGGAACGGCGGCACCTCCGGAATGGGCGTGATCCTCTACGGCGACGAGGGGTACAGCCGTCAGCTGGGCTGCCTGCCCCGGGGCAGGGGCTGGACCCAGCACCGGCCCAACGACGACGGCGAGAGCAACAAGTGGACGTGGAACTGCTGACACGGTCCGGCTGAGCAGTCCCCGCGGTCCCGGACGGGTACACCCCCCGTCCGGGACCGCCCGTCCCGGATCCGTGGAGGCCCCGTATGCCCCGCCGCAGCCCACCGCGGCCGGCTCTGTCCGCCGGTCGCGCCACCGCACTCGCACTCGCGCTCGCGCTCGTGACCTCGTGCACGGCACCGGAGGGCGGCCCGCCGCCGGCCGCGCGGCGGGCGGTCACCGGCTCGCAGCTCGCGCAGGTCCAGGGCGACGCCGCCGAGCAGAAGCTGCTGTTCGACGCCGAGGAGAGGATGATCGCGACCTGTATGCGCGAACGTGGCCGGCCGTACCGGCCCCTTGCGTGGCACAGCCGTTCCCCGCTCCCGGAGGAGGACCCGCGGAACGGGGACGACGTGGCGCTGCGGCGGCGTGCGGGGTACGGCGCTGCCGCAGCCGCCGCTCCCCCGCCGCCCGCTGATCCCAACGGGGACCACATGCGCTCGCTGCCGCGCGAGCAGCGCGCCCGCTACGGGCAGGCGCTGCTCGGCACGGCCGCGCACCGGATCGACGTGGAGCTCCCCGACGGTGTCGCGTTCCTCAACGCCGACGGCTGCATCGCCCGGGCCGAGCGACGGCTCTACGGGGACCTGGCGACATGGCTGAAGGCGCAGATGGTCGTCGTGAACCTGGAGGGGGAGGTCAGCCGGAGGATCTTCGCCGACAAACGGGTCGGACGAACCGTCGGGCCGTGGCGCGCGTGCATGAAGGCGGCCGGCCACGCCTACTCCGACCCGGAAGCGGCGAGGGCGGAGTTCGTCGAGGCGTACCGGGCGTCCGCGGAACGCGGTGCCGGGCGGGACGGCACCGCGCGGCTGCGGCGCCGGGAAGTCCGGGTCGCGGTGGCCGACGCCCTGTGCGACCGGCGCGTCGGCCGTTCCCGCGTCATCCGTCTCCTGGACCGGAAACACCGCGGCGAGCTGGCCCGGGAGCGCGGTCAGGACATCGGCACCTACCGTGTCCTGCGCGAGCGTGCCCTTGCCCGGGTCGAGTGAAAGGGCGCCGGCCCCGGTACCCGACGGGAACGGGTCGTCCGTTCCGCACGCAACCGCCCCCGCACGGGGCGGGAGCGACCGGTCCGGTTCCCGCTCGAGCCGCCTCACCTCGCCCGGCCGGACGGTTCCTAGCAGCTCGGGACCTTGCCGGTGCCCTTCTCCAGCGCGACCAGGGCGTCGATCGCGCCCCCGAGGGTGGTGACCGGGATCAGGCGCAGCCCTTCGGGAAGTTCGGCCTGCGCCTCCGCGCACTCGGCCTCGGGCACCAGGAAGACGGTGGCGCCGTCCCTCCGGGCCGCCTGGGTCTTCAGCGGTACGCCGCCCACCGCGCCGACCGTGCCGTCCGCGTCGATCGTGCCCGTGCCGGCGACGACCCGGCCGCCGGTGAGGTCGCCGCCGCTGCCGTCGCCGTCCAGCTTGTCGACGATGCCGAGGGAGAACAGCAGGCCGGCGCTGGGGCCGCCGACGTCGGCGAGCTTCAGGTCGACCTCGATGTCCTCGTCCTCGAGGCCCAGGTGGCCCAGGGCGGCCTCGGTCGCCTCGTCCTGGGACTCCTCCATCTGCTTCCGGTTGTACTGCTCGATCTCCTCCAGGTCGTCCCCGCTCGGGTAGACCGAGTCGCGGGGCATGACCGCCCGGTCGGTGTCGAACCAGCTGTCGATCACGTCCGGGAGACCCACGCGGGTGTCCGGGGAGGTCGCCTCGATGGTCGTCATCCGCAGCTCTCCGCTGGTCTCGCGCACCGGTGCGCCCGAGACCGTGATGACCTGCGTGCCCCGGTACTCACCGAGCACGTCCGCCGTCGCCCCGGGCTGTGCCACCGAGAACGGCAGCGGCGCGAACACCGCCGTGGCCAGCAGGGCGGCGACGGGGGCGGCGCAGACGGCCAGGGCCTGGGGGCGCGTGAGACGAGAGAGCACGGGATCAATCTAACGTGACCGGCTTCCGCCCCGGTCGCGGGCGGTCGCGCCCCACCCGTCGCCCCGGTGCCCCGGGAGCCCGGGGCGCCCCGTCGGCGCCGGGCCGTGCGATCCGCCCGGACCCGCCCCGACCGGACCCGCCCCGGTCCGCAGCCGCGCCGGCGGCTCCGGCGCCGGTGCGGCCCCGCTCACCGCAGCGCCTCCGCGACCTCCCTGGCCGCGTCCATGACCCTGGGGCCGACCCGTTCCGGGACGACGTCCGCCAGCATGACGACGCCGACGCTCCCCTCGACGCCCGTGACGCCCAGCAGCGGCGCCGCCGCGCCGCAGGCCCCGGCCTCCAGCTCGCCGTGGGTGAGGGTGTAGCCGGGGTCCTCCGCCCGGTGCTGCCGGGCCGAGAGGATCGCCTTGCCGGCGGCCCCCCGGTCCAGCGGGTGCCGGAACCCCGCCCGGTACGCCACGTGGTAGTCCGTCCACGACGGCTCCACCACGGCCACCGCCAGTGCCTCCGCCCCGTCCACCAGCGTCAGGTGCGCCGTCGCGCCGATGTCCTCCGCCAGCGACCGCAGCGCCGGCAGGGCCGCCTCGCGCACCAGCGGATGCACCTGCCGGCCCAGTCGCAGCACACCTAGCCCGACCCGGGCCCGCCCGCCCAGGTCGCGGCGGACCAGGGCGTGCTGTTCCAGCGTGGCGAGCAACCGGTATATGACAGTCCGGTTCACGCCCAGTTTGTGGGAAAGCTCGGTGACGGTCAGCCCGTGGTCCGTATCGGCGAGCAGCTTGAGGACACGCAGTCCCCTGTCGAGCGTCTGAGAGGTCTCCGCGGTCACGACGCCCACTCCTTTGGTGGTGAGGTCGGCGGCCCTCTCACGGAAGACGCGTCACCGAGTCCCGTCGGTCACGCGCCTCAGAGGCCGCCGATCGGCCGGCGGCCCGGCTGTCTCCCGGGCACAGTCGCTTCACGGCTGCGCTCCGCGGCGGCGCTGCCACGGGGCGTGTGCGTAGCGGGACAGTAGCGAGCCGGTTCGGTCAGCGGAAGGCTCCGTCCAGAATCCGGGCACATCCGCCGCCGAAGTGGTTCCGTTTGTCCGGGTGTGCGCACCGCCTCCGCGCCTCGCCCGGCCTCCCCGCGCCGGCCTGCGGCCCACGGGGTCACCGCATGCGCGTGGCCCACTCCCGCACCTTGTCGATCCGCTGGCGCAGCTGCCCCGCGGTGGCCTCCGCCGCGGGCGGGCCGCCGCAGACCCGGCGCAGCTCCGTGTGGATGACGCCGTGCGGCTTGCCGCTCTGGTGGACGTACGCGCCGACCAGGTTGTTGAGCTGCCGGCGCAGCTCCATCATCTCCTTGTGGGAGACCACCGGGCGCCGCTCGGCGGGCAGCTCCAGCAGATCGGCCTCGGCGTCCGGCTTCTTGCGGCTGTGCGCGATCTGCCGGGCCTGCCGCTTCTGCAGCAGCAGCTGCACCTGGTCGGGTTCGAGGAGTCCGGGGATGCCGAGGTAGTCCTGCTCCTCCTCGCTGCCGGGGTGCGCCTGCATGCCGAACTCGGCGCCGTTGTACATCACCCGGTCGAAGACGGCGTCGGACTCCAGCGCCTCGAAGGGCAGCATGTCCTGCTCGCCGGTGTCCTCGTCCTGCTCCCGGTTCGCCTCCTCCATCTCCTTCTCGGACTCGGCGTACGGGTCCTCCTCGCCGTCCTTCTTCGGCTTGTCGAGGACGTGGTCGCGCTCGCGTTCCATCTCGTTGGCGAAGCCGAGCAGGTCCGGGACGGTCGGCAGGAACACGGACGCGGTCTCGCCGCGCCGCCGGGACCGTACGAAACGGCCGACGGCCTGGGCGAAGAACAGCGGGGTGGAGATCGTGGTGGCGTACACGCCGACCGCGAGGCGCGGCACGTCGACGCCCTCGGACACCATGCGGACGGCGACCATCCAGCGGTCGTCGCTCGCGCTGAAGTCGTCGATCCGCTTCGACGCGCCGGTGTCGTCGGACAGCACCAGGGTGGCCCTGTGGCCGGTGATGTCCCGGATGAGCTTGGCGTAGGCCCGCGCGGACTCCTGGTCGGAGGCGATGACGAGGGCGCCGGCGTCCGGGATGGCCTTGCGGACCTCGGTGAGGCGCTGGTCGGCGGCGCGCAGCACGGACGGCATCCACTCGCCGCGCGGATCGAGGGCGGTGCGCCAGGCCTGGCTGATCGCGTCCTTGGTCATGGGCTCGCCGAGACGGGCCTCGATCTCGTCGCCGGCCTTGGTGCGCCAGCGCATGTTGCCGCTGTAGGACAGGAAGATGACGGGCCGGACGACGCCGTCGGCGAGCGCGGAGCCGTACCCGTAGGTGTAGTCGGCGGACGACCGCCGGATCCCGTCGTCGCCCTCCTCGTACGTCACGAAGGGGATGGGGTTGGTGTCGGACCGGAACGGCGTACCGGTCAGCGCGAGCCGCCGGGTGGCCGGCTCGAACGCCTCCAGGCAGGCCTCGCCCCAGGACTTGGAGTCACCGGCGTGGTGGATCTCGTCGAGGATGACGAGGGTCTTGCGCTGCTCGACGCGGTTGCGGTGCAGCATGGGGCGCACGCCCACACCGGCGTACGTCACGGCGACGCCGTCGTACTCCCTGCCGAGCGGGCCCGCGCTGTACTCGGGGTCCAGCTTGATGCCTATCCGCGCGGCGGCCTCGGCCCACTGCTTCTTCAGGTGCTCGGTGGGCGCGACGACGGTCACCTGCTGCACGACGTGGTGGTGCAGCAGCCAGGAGGCCAGCGTCAGGGCGAAGGTGGTCTTGCCGGCGCCGGGGGTGGCGACCGCCAGGAAGTCGCGCGGCTGCTCCTGGATGTACTTCTCCATCGCCCCCTGCTGCCAGGCGCGCAGCTTGCTGGCGGTGCCCCAGGGGGCGCGGCCCGGGAAGGCGGGCGACAGGTGGTGCGAGTGGGCGGCGGCGCTGGAGCTGGCGGTGGTAGTCACGGTCTCCGTTGTGGGGGTCGGGCGGCTCGGCTACGTATGACAACCGGGCCACCCTACCGGCGGGCCGGGACCGCCGACGCGTGGACCGTGCCGGGTCCCCCGGGGGTGGGACCGACGTCACACCGGTGGTTCGGACAGCTCCCGCAGAGCCTCGGAGATCGCCTCGGCCTCGTCCGCGGCGCCGGTGGCCACCGCGGTCACCGGGCGTTCGGCGGCGTCGACGTCCGGACGCAGCTGCACGTCGTTCATCGCCGGGAAGACGACGCAGGAGGTCCACGCCGTCCGTTTGTTCCCCTCGATGAAGGGGCGGTCGGCCGCGAGTGACTGCAGGAGCGCCGCGGCCTCGTCGAACAGGTCCGGGTACGCCTCCTGCCCGAACACCGCGGCCGCCGGACGGTGGACGGCCGACCCCAGCGGGCCCGCGTCACGGACGACGACGTCCTGGTCGTCGACCGCGAGACCCGCGACGGCCGGGACGTCCTCGGCCGTCAGGTGGACACGGGTCACTTGAGCCTCTCCGGCGGCTCGGCCCACTGGGCGGTCTGCTCCTTGGCCGCCTTGCGCGCGAGTGCCTCGTGAGCCGTCCGGGCCAGGTGGTCGTCCACGGCCCCGAGCAGTGTCGCGTGCATGCCGACCCCCTCCTCCTCGGCGCGCAGCCTCAGGGCTTCCGTCTGGTCGTCGCGGGGACGCGGGTTCATGGCCGTACCAGAACGGCACCCACGGATGGGGCCGGACCGGTACCACTCAGGAGGCGGCCCGCAGCCGCGTCGTCACCCACGCCCCCGCCAGCGCCACCGCCGCCATCGGCAGGAACACCGCGGCGAAGGCGGCCGGGTGGGAGCCGGTGGCCTCCGCGGCCGCGTGGCTCACCGTGCCGCCGCCCAGGGCCGCGAAGGCCGCTCCCCCGGCGGCCAGCAGGAGCACGTTGGACAGGCCGTCGGAGATCTGGAGCGCGGCGGAGTTGGCGCCCGCCTCCTCGGGGGCGGAGAGCTGGAGCAGCAGCACGCTGGTGGAGGAGATCACCAGGCCCATCCCGAGGCAGCCGAAGGCCCAGGCGACGGCCACCGTCCAGGCGGGCACGGCGTCGATCAGCACGCTGGGCGCCGCGGCGATGGCCGCCGCCACCAGCACCATCCCGAGGGTCATCAGCCGCTCCCGGTAAGGCTCCAGCCGCGGCCGCGACTGCATCCAGGAGCCCAGCGCCCACGTCAGGCCGCCCGCCGCGAGCGAGAACCCGGCGAGCGTCGGGCTGAGCCCCCGCTGGGTGACCAGCATCAGCGGCACGAAGGACTCCGCGGCGATGAAGGACCCGGCGGCGACGCCGCGCAGCAGCACCACCGAGGGCAGTCCGCGGGCCGCCCGGCAGGTGCCGCGCGGGAGCAGGCCCAGCACGGCCGGGACGAGCAGGGCCGCGCCCAGCGCGCCCGGCAGCAGGGAGATCCAGCGCAGGTCCTGGGCGGCGTACTGGAGCAGGCCGGCGCCGAGGGAGATCGCCAGGGCGAGGCGGATGCGGCGGCGGTCGAAGGAGGCCGGCGCGTCCGCGCCGGCGCCCACCGGGCCGGACGCCGACCGCCGTATCCGCGGCAGCGCGAGCGCCATCGGGAACACCACCAGCGCCGGTATCCCGAGGAACACCCACCGCCAGCCGAGGTGCTCGGTCACCGCGCCGGAGGCCAGCGGGCCGACGATCGACGGCACGATCCAGCCCGCCGCGAACGCGGCCATGATCGCCGGCCGCAGCCGCTCCGGGTAGGCCCGCCCGACGATGACGTAGAGCGCGACGATCACCAGCCCGCCGCCGAACCCCTGCACGGCCCGCCCGAGGATGAACGGCCACATCGCGCCCGCCGTCCCGGCGAGCAGCAGCCCGGCGGCGAAGGAGGCGATGCCCCAGGTCAGCGGCCCGAGCGGGCCGCGCCGGTCGGACCACTGGCCGGAGAGCACCATGCCGAACAGGCTCGTGGTGAAGTACCCCGAGAACGCGAACGCGTACAGGGACACCCCGTCCAGCTCCCGCGCCGCGACCGGCATCGCCGTGCCGACCGCGGTCGCCTCGAAGGCGATCAGCAGCACCACGGAGACGATCCCGATGCTCAGCGCCCGGTAGGGACGGCTCAGTACGGTCGCGTCGGGTGCGGGGGCCGGGGCGGGACCGGCGGCGTCGGCGGTCCCGGCGGGTGCGGCGACACCGGTGTCGCGCGGGTTCGGGGCGGTCATGCCCGCCAGAGTAAGGGCCACGGGCCGCTTTGACCCCTGTCGGGGGTCGGGGCCGGCACCGGGACCTTGGTCGTACGACCCGTCCGCCCCTTTGTGAACGGGGCGTGGCAGTCCCGTTGCGGCGCCCGGTGTTCCCTTGAGCACCGCTCCCGCCCCGCCCTACGGTCGACTCACCGGTTCGGAACGGCGAGGCGCCGCACGGCACTTCGCCCCGGCACGGCCGTGTGCCCGAGTGGCCCAGGGACTCGCCTGCAAAGCGAGGTACGCGGGTTCGAATCCCGCCACGGCCTCCATTCCCCTCCCCCGTCCTCGCGAACGGGAGCACAACCCTGGGCGTCCTCCGGTTGTCCAGGACATGTCCGGGTGATCGGCGCCCGGCCGTCGTGCCTTCCTGTTCCGACGAGGAGACAACCGTGCGTCAGCGCATTCGCCCCACGGCGGCCCTGGTGGCCGCCGGGATCGCCGTTGCCGTCCCCGTGGTCGCCACGCCCGCGGCGGCCGCCGAGGAGGCCGGACCCGACCTGGTGGTCTCCGCCCTGCCGCACGCCACCCCCGCGCCCGGCGAGACGTACGAGGAGTCCGTCACCCTCACCAACAGGGGGACGGCGGCCGCGGACGGCGTCACCTTCCGGATACGGCTGACCCGCGGCCTGGACTTCCCCGAGCCGGTCGAGGGCTGCGCCTACTCCACCGTCGGCGATCAGATCAGGCAGGCGCTGTGCGAACTCGACGCGGTCGTCGAGCCCGGCGCCTCCCTCACCACGCCCGTGCGGTTCAAGGCGCTGCCCAAGGCGCTGATGGAGGCCGTCGAGTACGGCACCTCGCCCACCGGCGAGGCACCGGGCGAGGGGTTCGACGAGAGCCACCGCCGGCTGACGCTGACCGCGGACAGCTCGGCCGACCTCGTCGCGGTCGGCGAGTGGACCGAGGCGCTCCCCGGCGACGGGCAGTCGTTCACGGTGAGCCTCCGCAACGACGGCCCCGGCTGGGTCCAGGACCAGACGGGCGACGACATCCCGGCGCTGCTGGTCACCATCCCGTCCGGCACGGTCACCACCCTGGTGCCGGAGGACTGCGCCCCGTTCGAGGTCGACGGCCCGGGCGGACCGCCGGTCCTGGGCCGTCCCCGGTACGTCTGCTGGCCCGAGGACGGCGTCCTCGAGGTCGGCCGGTCGCTGTCCTACACCTTCTCGGTGAAGATCGACGAGGACGCGCAGCAACCCCGGGGCGAGGTGAAGGCGACCTCCGTGTACGACGTCGAACCGGTCTACGACAAGAACCACGCCAACAACACGGACCAGATCCGCATCGACCTGCCCACCGACAACGAACCCGGTCCGAGCCCGTCGGAGGACACCACCGCGGGCTCCGGCACCGGCGGCGGGGCGGGGGGCGACGGCGGCTCCGGTACGGGCGGGGGCGGCAACGACCCGCAGGGTCAGGCCGCCGGCGGCTCGGGCACCGCGGGCACCGCGGCCGGCACCGCGACCGCGGCCGGCGCCTCCGTCCACGGCAACCTGGCGGACACGGGCTCCGACGGCACCCCGCTCCTCGCCGGCGCCGCGGCCGGCGCCGCGGCGCTCGGCGGCCTCCTGGTCATGGCCGTACGCCGCCGCACGGCCGCCGGGTCCTGCTGACCCGCTCCCGCCGGTTCACAGCACCCCGCCCGCCTCGTCCCGGAAGAGTTCCGTCCAGTAGTGCCAGTCCGCGTCGGTCGCGGTGCCCGCCGGGTCGAGGGAGGACAGGGCCTGGATCATCGTCATCGCCAGCCGGTCGCAGGCCTCGCCGGTCAGCGCGTGGCCCGGCTCCTCGTCGGCGGCGCGCTCGCGGCGGAGCAGCCAGAGGGTGGAGGCGAAGGTGGAGACGTCCGTGTTCAGGGGGTGCAGGACGGCCTCCGGCTCGCTCCAGCTCCAGACCGTCCCCGTGGTCCCGTCGACGACCGGGCTGCCGCCCTCGACCAGGTGTCCGAGGCGTATCAGGTGGTCGGCGCGGGCGGGGAGGCGGCCGGCCGGGAACTCGCCGGGGCGTTCGTCGGCGTAGTACTCCGTGAGGGTGCGCAGGGGCAGCTCGGTGTCCGGCCGGAAGAGGAAGCCGTCCTCCGGCAGGCCCGTCCCGCACAGGAAGCGGCGGGTCGGCTCGTGCGTGAGCGCGGCGGGGAGGTCGACCTCCTCGAAGCGGACCACCCCGCCCCGCCCGAACTCCCGGTCCAGGAGGCGGACGGGGAGGTCCAGGGCCAGGCCCGAGGCCGTGCCGGGGCCCGCCGCCAGGGCCAGCGGGCGGATCAGCGCGGCCATCCGCCGGAACGGCGCCGGCGCGCCGTCCGCGCCCTCCTCGAACACCGCCAGCAGCAGCCGGGTCGCCCGGGCGGCCGCCTCGGTGCCGCAGCGGCCCGCGCGGGCGGCGAACTGGCCGCGCAGTCCCGCCAGTTCGTCCGTCACCGCGGCGAACCGCACCAGGGTCGGCAGGGACGGGGCGAGCGGCCGGCGGTCCATCGGGTCGGGGCGGTCGTGGAAGAAGTACGCCGCCGGGCGCGCACCCCCCTCGCCGCACAGCTCCGCGAAGTCGAACGGGACGGTGTCGCCGGGCAGTCCGGGGCCGGTCGGCCGGCGGCACGTGGACGCGTGCGTGACGTACGGGCCGAGGTCCGCCTCGGTGAGTGTGATCGCCGCCGTGGCGGCGGTGCAGGTCGTGCTCATGATCCCCCCGCGATACGTGTGCTCGGTCCCGGGCCCGCGAACGTCCCGGGCGGGACGGACCACGCCCGTCCGGACCCGGCGGCCGTCCCCCACCGCTCGGAACACTACGCGCCGGCACTGACAACGCCCCCGGACCGGGGCGGGACCGGCCCGGCACCCCCGTCACGGAAGACGCCGGGACGCCCCCGCGCGTTGCCTCCCCGCGGAAATCACCCGAGGCGGCCGCTCAGCCGCCGGTCACCACCGCGGCCTGCGGGCGGATCGGCAGGCGGTTCACCGGGCGGCCCGTGGCGGCCCGGACGGCGGAGGCGATGGCCGCCGGGGAGGTCACCACCGGCACCGCGCTGACCGCCTTCGCGCCGAAGGGGGCGACCACGTCCCGCTCCTCGACCAGCTGCACGATCCGGATGTCCGGGGCGTCCAGCGCGGTCGGGAGGGCGTATCCGGTCAGGTCGGGGTGGCGGATCAGACCGCGCGGGGTGCGCAGGTTCTCGGTGAGCGCGATGCCCACGCCCTGCGTCACGCCCGCCTCGATCCGGGCGGCCAGCTGGGCGGGGTTCAGCACCCGGCCCACGTCCTGGGCGACCGCCAGTTCGACGACCCGGACCGAGCCGAGCTCGATGTCGACGTCGACCACCGCGCGGACGGCGCAGAAGGACAGGCCGACGAAGGCGTCGCCCTGTCCGGACCCGTCCAGGGGCTCGGTCGGGTGCGGGCGGCACTGGGCCGTGGCCCACAGCTCCTTGCCTTCCATCGCCTCGGTCACGGTCGTGGACAGCACGCCGTCGTACGAGGTGATCTTGCCGTCGGTGATCTGGAGCAGCTCGGTGGACATGCCGAACTTGTGGGCGAGGGGCTGCAGGAGCTGGGTGCGGACCATCTTCGCCGCGCGCTCCACCGCGCCGCCCGAGACCCAGGTGTGCCGGCCGCGGCAGCCCGCGCCCGCCGGCGGCTGGTCGGTGTCCACGGGCGCCACGTGCACCTCGTCGATGCCGAGCGTCTCCTGGACGATCTGCCGGGCCAGCGTGGTGAACCCCTGGCCGGTCTCCACGGCCGCGCACAGCACCGTGGCCACGCCGTCGTGGACCTTCACGGTGGCCGTGGACACCTCGTCGGCGCCCTCCGCGCCGAGCATGTGCACCATGCCGATGCCGTAGCCCACGCCCCGCCGCACCGCGCCGGGTTCGCCCGCGCCCTCGGGGCCGCCGGGCAGCAGCCACTCGTCCTCGGGGGTGTCCTTGGGCAGCGGCGGCAGCGGGAAGTCCCGTACCGCCTCGAGGAGTTCGGCGACCGGGGCCGGGCAGGTCACGGTCTGGCCGGTGGGCAGGACGTCGCCGGTGGCCATGACGTTGCGCAGCCGCAGCTCCGCCGGGTCGACGCCGAGCTTCTTGGCCAGCTTGTCCATCTGCGCCTCGTAGGCGGCGCACACCTGCATGGCGCCCTCGCCGCGCACATGGCCGGAGGGCGGGTTGTTGGTGCGCACGGCCCAGCCCTCGATGAAGGCGTTCGGGACGACGTACGGCCCGCAGGCGAAGGCGACGGCGGCGGCCAGGGCGTCGGAGGAGGTGTCGGCGTAGGCGCCCGCGTCGAGCAGGATCTGCGCCTCGACCTTGACCAGCTTGCCCTCGGCGTCGGCGTGGTGGCGGTAGCGCAGCAGGGTGGGGTGGCGGTGGGCGTGGCCCAGGAAGGACTCCTCGCGCGTGGCGGCGAGTTTCACCGGGCAGCCGGTCCTCAGGGCCAGCAGGCCGAGCGGGAGCTGGAAGCTCCGGTCCTCGCGGTCGGCCGTCGCGCCGGGGACCCCGGTGACGACGACCTTCACCCGTTCGGGTTCCAGGCCGAAGGCCGCGGCGGCCGTGTCCCGGTCGCCGTGCGGATCGGTGGACGCCAGGTACAGCTCGACGCCGCCGTCCGGGCGGGGCACGGCGAGACCGGCCTCGGCGCCGATGGGGGCGGGGTCCTGGCGGCCGATGCGGTACAGGCCCTCGACGACGACGTCACCGGCCGCCTCGGGGTCGCCGTGGCGCAGCGGGATGTGCCGGATCAGGTTGCCGTCGGGGTGCAGCGGCTCGGCCTCGAACGCCTGCTCCGGGTCGGTCACCGGGTCGAGCACCTCGTACTCGACGATGACGGCGGCGGCGGCCATCCGGGCGGTGTCCGGGTGGTCGGCGGCGACGGCGGCGATGGGCTCGCCGTGGTGGCGCACCACCTCGGAGGCGAAGACCGGGCGGTCGGCCGTGCCGCGGCCGTGCAGCGGCGAGCCGGGGACGTCCTCGTGGGTGACGACCGCGCGGACGCCGGGCATCTCGCGCGCGTGGGTGGTGTCGATGGACATGATGCGCGCGTGCGGGTGGGGCGAGCGCAGCACGGCCGCCCACAGCAGGCCCTCGGCCCACAGGTCGGCGGCGTACGGGAAGGTGCCCTCGGTCTTGGCGCGGGCGTCGGCGGCCGGGAGGGAGGCGCCGAGTCCGTGCGGGAGCGGTTCCGGCTCGGGGGCGGCCTCCGCGGCCTGTGCGGTGGCTGCTTCGTTGCTCACGCCTGGCCTCCGTCCTGGCCGTAGGGCTGGTCGTGCGGGTCGTGCGGTCCGGTGGGTCCGAACGCGGAGGGGTTGACGCCGCCGGCGCCGGGGCCCGCCTGGTGCGGGATGCGGGGCGCGTCGGCGTCCGTGTCCGGACCGGGGCCGGGATCGGACTCGGGCTCGGGGGCCGCGGCGTGCGCCTCGCGTTCGGCGACGACCTCCTTGACGGCCTCCACGACGCCCCGGTAGCCGGAGCACCGGCACAGGTTGCCGCACAGGGCCTGGCGGGTCTCCAGCTCGGTGGGCGCCGGGTTGCCCTCCAGCAGGTCGTGCACGGTCATCGCCATGCCCGGCACGCAGAATCCGCACTGCACGGCGCCGCACCGCGCGAGCGCCCGCTGCACGTCCGAGGGCCGGCCGTCCTGGGCCAGGCCCTCGACGGTACGGACCTCGCTGCCGGCCGCGGTGACGGCCGGGACCAGGCAGGACGCCACGAGCCGGCCGTCGACCTGCACGTTGCAGGCGCCGCACTCGCCCTGCGAGCAGCCGTCCTTGGCACCGGCGAGGCCGAGCCGCTCGCGCAGCACGTAGAGCAGCGACTCGCCGATCCAGGCGTCCGTGACCGGCCGGTCGGAGCCGTTGACGCGGAGCACGTAGGAGGCCAGAGGATGGTCGTCGTACGGGGCGCCGGGCGGCGGGTCGTGCGGCGGCGCCGAGCCGTCCGGCGCGGGGGCCTCGGACGGGGCGGGGTCGCCCGGGGCGTCCGAAGCGTCCGGGGAGCCGGCGGGGTCCGGGGTGTCCTGCGCGGTCGCGGTGCCCGGGGACGCGGAGCCGGCCGC
This sequence comes from Streptomyces sp. Tu 3180, assembly GCF_009852415.1. Classification (NCBI taxonomy): domain Bacteria; kingdom Bacillati; phylum Actinomycetota; class Actinomycetes; order Kitasatosporales; family Streptomycetaceae; genus Streptomyces; species Streptomyces sp. Tu 3180. The sequence goes on from NZ_WOXS01000002.1 coordinate 3,343,551, forward strand.
CGGTGCGCCGTCGTCGTCGGCGGCGGGTTCCGGTCCGGCGTCCGCCTCCGGGCCGGTCCGGTCGGTGTCGGCGGAGGGCTCCGCCTGCCCCTGGACGGCCTCGGAGGCCCCGTGTGCGGCCTCCAGGGCCTCGTGTGCGGTCTCGGCGGCCTCGTGTGCGGCTTCCACGGCCTCGACGGCCTCGACGACGGCCTCGGGGGCCGCGTCGGCCCCGGAGGCGTCCTGGGAGCCGGGGTGCGGGTGCTCCCGGAGTCCGGCCGAGGCGCCGTCGGCGGCCTCCGCGCCGGTGCCGGGGTACTCCTGGACGGCCTCCGCGCCGGTCCCGGGGTACTCCTGCGCGCCGGTCTCCCACTGCGGCTGGGCGGCGGATCCCGCGTACCCCTCGGTGGCGAACGGCTGGGGCGCGCCGGACGACCGGGGCCCGGCGTGCGCGGGCTGCTCCGGTGCGTGATCCGCCGCGGGCGGCTCGGGCGCGTGGCCGGCGTCCGGCCAGACGGGGGCGTGTCCCGCGGCGCCGGGCCACTCGGACCCGTGCTCGCCGGCCCGCTGCCCGGACGCGGCCCCGTCCCGGGCGGGCTGCCCGCCGTACCCGTCCGGACCGGCGGGGTACCGGGGTGCGGAGGCGTCGTCCGGGCCGGGCTGCGCGTCCGGGTGCGCGCCGTCCTGCTCCTGCGGGACCCCGGGCACGCCGGGTCCCCACGGCTGCCCGATGGCCTGGGTGGCCCAGGGGGCGGGGGCGCCGCCCGGAAGGGTGGCCGGGGGGTTGCCGCCCCACTGTTCGACCAGGGCGGAGGTGGTGAACTCGCCCGACTCGTCCGGGAGGTCGCCGCCGGCGACGGGGATCGACCACTGGCCGGTGACGTCGTGGCCCGGCGCGGGGTTCTCCGCGGCGGGCGCCTCCTCGAAGCCCCACTGCCCGGAGGCGCCGGGGTCGTACGTGAACCGGTCGTCCTGCCCCGTGTGCCGCGGGGCCGCGTCCGCCCCGGGCTCCTGCCCGGGGTGCCCGGCCTGCGCCTGGGCGGCCCGCGGGTCGTGCCACCCGGCTCCGTCGGCGGGCGCGCCCGGGACCGGCCAGGTGCCGGTGGCCGCGGGGTCGGTGCCGGTGGTCGCGGGGGCCACCGTGATCTGCGGCGGCACGTAGCCGTGGCCGGGCGCGGCGAGCGGACTCTCCAGGGAGTCCAGCAGGGCGTCGACGCCCCCCTCGGGAAGCTTCACGAAGGCGGTGGCGCCGTCGTCGTAGTCGCCCTGGGGCAACGGGTCCCAGCGGCCGCCGCCCCGGGGCGTGCCCTCTCCGTGCTGGTCGTCGGTCACGACAGCGCCCTCCCCAGTGCTCGTCGGGCCAGCGCGGCGACGGTGCGCCGCAGGTGCAGTACCGCGGGCGGAAGCGGTGGGACGGTGCCGTCCTCGCCGGGCGCCGCGTCGGGGATGCAGGCCGCGGCGACGTACTCCCCGAACGCGTGCAGCGCCTCCGGCACGATCGCGCGGTTGTTGTCCCAGTCGATGAGCTGCGCGACCCACTGCTCGGCCTCCAGGGGCCGCAGCGGCATCGGCGCTATGGCGCCCACCGCGCAGCGGACCCCCCGGCGGGCGGGGTCGAGCACGAGGGCGACGGAGGCGACGGCGCGGCCGGGGCCGGTGCGGCCGGTCGCCTTCAGGAAGACCTGGGGGGCGTGCAGCAGCGGCACGCGCACGTAGCCGATGAGCTCACCGGCGCGCAGCATGTCCACCCCGGCCAGCAGGTGCGACACCGGGATCTCCCGGCGGGCGCCGCCCGGGCCCGCGATGATCAGCGTCGCCTCCAGCGCGGCCAGCACCGGCAGCGCGTCCCCGGTGGGGGCGGCGGAGGCGATGTTGCCGCCCAGGGTGCCGGCGTTGCGGATGTGCGGCGGTCCGGCGGCCCGCGCGGAGGCGGCGAGCGCCGGGATGAGGGCGGCGAAGTCGGGGCGGCCCATGCGCGCGTGGGTGAGGCCGGCGCCGAGCAGCGCGTGGCCGTCCAGGTACTGCCAGCCGCGGATCTCGCTGATCCTGCCGAGGCCGACCAGCGCGGCGGGCCTGAGCTGCCCGGAGTTGACGGCGGCCATCAGGTCGGTGCCGCCCGCGACGGGCACGGCGGCCGGCATGGCCCCGAGCGCCGCCACGGCCTCGTCCAGGGTCGTGGGCAGCGTGACGGCCTGCGCCGCCTGCGGTGCGTGCGTGCTCAAAACCGGCTGCCCCTTCCCGCTGCCCCACCTGGTCCGACCCGTGTTGCCGTACGGTACGACCTGACAGGGCGGACGTGGCAACTCTGGCACATCTCGGCGAGTGCCGAGGACGGGGGTCCGCTAGGAGACGTTCGCCCACCTCACCCCGGGCTTGGTCCGTTTTCGCAGCACATCGCCGGTGCGCTCGGATTGACACTCTTCGGTGATCCTTGTGCCTGTTTTTATTACCTGTTCGAGGCGGGTCCGAGGTGTGCGCGTGACCGGATCGGGGCGGGGCGGGCGTGAGGGTCACCGGTTCGGGGGCGCGCCGTCGATCGGGCGCCCCAGCACGCCCGGGCGCTTCTGCCAGGGCCGGGGGCCGGCGGGCGGCCGGTAGGCGACGCCCAGGGCGTCGAGGCGCCGGTAGTGGGCGGTCATCCGCCGCTCGAAGCCGGCGACGTCGCGTTCGGCGGGGGCGGGCAGGAAGCTCCAGGCGACCTCGGCGAGGGCGGCGAGCCGGGGGAAGACCTGGTAGTCCACGCGCCCCAGGTCCTCCATCACCTCGGTCCACACGTTGGCCTGGGTGCCCAGCACCCGCCCGGCCTCCTCGGGGGTCAGCTCCGGGGGGACGGGCTCGAACCGGTAGACGTCCTCCAGGGTGCGCACGTACCCGATCGGCACCGGCTCGTCGGGGCCCGCGTCCTGCCGGTGGTCCAGGTACACCTGCTGCTCGGGGCACATGACCACGTCGTGTCCCGCGCGGGCGGCGGCGACGCCGCCCGCGTACCCGCGCCAGGAGGACACCGCGGCGCCCGGGGCGAGGCCGCCCTCGAGGATCTCGTCCCAGCCGATCAGCCGCCGTCCCCGCGCGGCGAGCCAGCCGGCGAAATGCCCGATGAACCAGGACTGGAGCGCGTCCTCGTCCTTCAGTCCGAGGTCGGCGATCCGCCGTTGCGCGGTGGCCGACGCGCGCCACTGGTCCTTCACGCATTCGTCGCCGCCGATGTGGACGAACGAGGAGAACGAGGAAAGCGGGGCCGGCGGGGTGGCCGCGCCGGTGTCCGCGGGGAACGGGGGGAACAGTTCGAGGACTTCCTCGAGCACCCCTTCGTAGAAGCGCAGGGTGTGGTCGGTGGGGGCGAGGACGTTCGGATTGATCCCCCAGGTGTCCCAGACGGCCAGCGAGGCGGTGTCGACGACGTCGGTGTTGCCGAGTTCCGGATAGGCGGCGATGGCGGCCTGCGAGTGGCCGGGCACGTCGATTTCCGGGACCACACCGATATGCCGCTCGGCGGCGTAGGCGACGATCTCGCGGATGTCGTCCTGGGTGTAGTGACCGCCGTGCGGCCTGTCGTCCCACAGGGGTGACGCGCGGTGGCCGATTTTCGTCCGGGCGCGCCAGGAGCCGATCTCCGTCAGTCTCGGGTACCGCCGGATCTCGATGCGCCATCCCTGGTCGTCCGTCAGGTGCAGGTGCAGGACGTTGAGTTTGTGCACCGCCATCAGGTCGATATAGCGCAGCACGCCTTCCTTGGGGATGAAGTGCCGGGCGGTGTCGAGCATCAGGCCGCGCCAGCGGAACCGGGGGGCGTCCTCGATCCTGACGTGCGGCACCGTCCAGGCCCGGTCGCGGTCGAGCGGGGCCCTGCGGTAGGCGTCGGGGCCGAGGAGCTGGCGCAGCGTCTGGGCGCCCCAGAAGACACCGGCCGCGCCGCCGCCGTCGACGAGGACGCCGTCGCGGTCGCTGACGAGGCGGTACTCCTCGGGACCGAGTGCGGGATCGAGCCGGAGCCCGATGCCGTCGCCCTCGGTGTCGCCGGGGTCGCCGGGGCCCCGTCCCTCGCGCAGCGGCAGGCCGGTCGCCTGCCAGAGGACGGTGCGCAGCCACCGGCCGACGCCCTCCGTCCCGGGGGCGGTGTGAAGCCGGGAGTGCGCCGTCAGCCGTACCTCGCCGGAACCGGCGACGAGGCTGCGGGGCGCTGGAATCAGTTCGGTCACGTCAGTCAGTCCTTTACCGCGCCGCCCAGTCCGGAGACCAGACGCCGCTGCACGAGTACGAAGAAGACCAGCACCGGAATCGTCATCACCGTGGACGCGGCCATGACCCCGCCCCAGTCCGGCTCGTCGGGTTTGTAGAAGACCAGCAGCGCCATCGGCAGGGTCGACTGCGAGATGTCGCTGATGATGAAGGACCTGGCGAACAGGAAGTCGTTCCAGGTGGAGATGAAGGAAAACACGCTCGTGGCCACCAGGCCCGGCAGGACGAGCGGGAAAAGGATCTGCCACAGAAAGCGCGCCCTGCTCGCCCCGTCGATGTACGCGGCCTCCTCCAGGGCTTCCGGAACGGCCTTCACGAACCCCCGCAGCATCCAGATCGCGAACGGCAGCGAGAACGCGATGTGCGGCAGGATCAGCGACCACAGCGTGTTCAGCTGACCGAAGTCCCGCATGAGGAAGAACAACGGGATGGTCAGCGCCTCCACGGGCACCATCTGGGCCACCAGGAACATGATCAGCAGGGTGGTCCGCATACGGAACCGGAAACGCGTCACGGCGGTCGCGGCGAGAAAGGCGATCAGCGCCGAGGCGATCACCACGGCGAGGGCGACGACGACGCTGTTGACGAAGTACCGGCCGAATTCCTGCTGTCCGAACACCCGCCGGAAGGAGTCGAGCGTGGGCGCCGACGTCCAGGGGCGCGGTTCGGCCGACTCGATCTCCCCGGCCGGCTTGAAGGCGCCGAGCACCATCCAGTACAGCGGGAAGGCCACCACGGCGGCGGTCAGCAGCGCCGTCGCCTCGGCCACCGTCCGCCCCGGGCGCCGGACGAACCGGCGCACAAGATTCACCCGGCGTCCCCCGTCCCGGTCCACGAGCATCACAGTTCCTCCCCCTGGCGGCGCAGCAGCCGCAGATGCACCAGCGTGACGGCGAGCAGGATCAGCAGCATCACCACGCCGATCGCCGCGCCGAGGCTGTACCGCGAGGACGCGAACGCCTGCTGGTAGGCGTAGACGTTCAGGACCAGGTTCTGGCCCGCGATGCCGCCGCCGTTCGTCATGACGTAGATCTGGGTGAAGACCTTGAAGTCCCAGATCACCGACTGGATCGTGACGACGACGAGGATCGGCCGGAGCATCGGCGCGAGCACCGAGCGCCAGATCCGCCACTGCGAGGCGCCGTCCAGGGCCGCGGCCTCCAGCACCTCGGACGGTACGGCGCGGATGCCGGCGTAGACCGTCACCATCACGAACGGGAAGGAGCACCAGACCACTTCGAGCAGGACGAGGAGGAAGGCGCTGGACCTCCCGTACGTCCAGGAGTGGTCGCCGAGGCCCAGCACCCGGTTGACCGGGCCGAAGTCGGCGTCGAAGAGGAACAGCCAGACCGTGGAGCCGGTGACGGCCGGGGTCGCCCAGGCGCCCAGCGCGGCCAGCATCAGCGCGAGCCGGGGCACGGCCCGCACCCGTGTGAGGAGCACGGCGAGCGCGCAGCCCACGGCGAGCGTGCAGACCACGCAGGCCGCGGCGAACAGCACGGTGGCCAGCAGCACCTGCCAGAACCGCTCGTCGGCGAAGAGTTCGGCGTAGTTGCCGAACCCCTCGAAGGTGGTGGGTTCCCCGCCGCTGACCTGGGCCTGGGTGTAGTGGAAGAGCGAGATCAGGCCGAGCTGGTAGATGGGGTAGGCGAGCAGCGCGCCGAGGACGACGAGCGCGGGGGCGAGGTAGAGCCAGGGGGTGAGGCCCGGCCGGCGGCCTCGCGGGGTGCGGGGTGCGGGGGCCGTGGAGCGCGCCGGGCGCTCGTGCTCCACGGCCACCGTGTCCTGTGCGGTCACCGGGTCAGCCCGCCGAGCCGAACGCCTCGTTCATCTTCTCCGCCGCGTCCTCGGCGGCGGCGCCCACGTCCTTCTTGCCGCTGACGATCTCCTGGAACATGGTCGGCAGCACCTGCGAGGAGTCGATCTGCGCCCAGGCGGGCGAGACCGGCACGAACTCGGTGCCCGCGGCGAGGGTCTCGACGAACGGCTTGACGAAGGGCTCCTCGGCGGCCGCCCGCTGCCGTACGTCCGAGAAGGTCGGCAGGAAGCCCATGCCCTCGAAGAGCCTGCCCTGGGCCTCCTTGGAGGCGAGCCGCTTCATCAGGTCGACGGCGAGGGTGCGGTGCGAGGTGGACTTGAGCACGCCGAGGTTGTTCCCGCCCGCGAACGCGGGGGCGACGGAGCCGGGCTCGACGCCCGGCAGCGGCACGACGGCGTACTTGCCCTTGACCTTCCCGGCCTCGACGGCCGCGTGGCTGAAGTCGCCGCCGATCGCCATCGCGGCCTTGCCGGAGGCGAAGGCGGTCACCGTGTCGTTGCCGCCCATCCCGGCGCACTTGGCCGCCGGGCAGTTGTCGTCGCCGAAGAGGGAGGTGTAGGCCTCGATGCCCCTGCGCGCGTCGGCGCCGTCGATGGCCGAGGCGTACGAGCCGCCCTTGCCGGTGGCGAGTTCACCGCCGTGGGCCCAGATGAAGGGCAGCGCGCCGTAGGTGTAGGCGCCGCCGACGGCGATGCCGTACATCCCGGGTTTGGCGGCCCGGACCTTCTTGGCGGTGGAGATCAGCTCGGCCTGGCTCCTCGGGACGTCGAGGCCGAGTTCCTCGAAGACGTCCGTGCGGTAGTACAGCGCGCGGACGCCGACGAAGTACGGGGCCCCGTAGACCCTGCCGTCGACGGTGACCGACCGCCTGGCGGTCGGGTCGGTGTCCGCGGTCTCCTCCCAGGCCCCGAACTCCTCGGTGACGTCGGCGAGTCCGCCGTCCCGCACGTAGCCCGCGGTGTCGGTGTTGCCGTACTCGATGAGGTCGGGCGCGGACTCCGGGTCGTTGAAGGCGGCCTTGATGCGCTGGGCGCGGGTCTCGACGGGGATGTACTCGACGGTGACCTCGGTGCCGTCGTGCGCCTTCTCGAACGCGGCGAGGACGGAGTCGACGACCTGTTCCTTGGGCTTGTTGTTGACCTCCTGGAAGAGCCAGACGCGCAGGGTCCCGGTCTTCTCGTCCTCGTCGGAGGAGGAGGTGCCGGAGGTCTGGGGCGCGCAGGCGGCGGTGGCGAGGACGGCCGCGAGGGCGACCAGGCGGGCGGACAGCTTCATGGAGTGCTCCTCCGATGGTGCGTTGCAACATGCGCAACGCAGATTTCGCTGTGCACAACACACCGGAGGCTAGGGACTGGGTGAACCGCGCCACAAGAGGTCTCAACCACTCTGTGACCGGCCGGCGCACCCCGTGCAACGCGCGGGCAGCACAAAGGCCCCCGGGGCACGCAAAACGCGCCCCGGGGGCCTTCGGACGAGACCGGCGGAGGAGGGGGGGGGACTACTGGTCGCCCTTGCCCTTGTCGTCGCCGCCGGCGCCCATGGACTCGTAGATCTCCTTGCACATGGGGCACACCGGGTACTTCTTCGGGTCGCGGCCGGGCACCCAGACCTTGCCGCACAGCGCCACGACGGGGGTGCCGTCGAGCGCGCTCGCCATGATCTTGTCCTTCTGGACGTAGTGGGCGAAGCGCTCGTGGTCACCGTCGCCGTGGGAGGTCTGCGGCGTCGGCTCGACGAGGGTCCCCGTACCAGTCCCGCGCTCGGGCTCAAGAGTGCTCATAACAGCCAAGGGTACTGAAGCTCACAGCCATCAGTTGAGCGAAGGGTCGTCCGGATAGGTGGCCACCATCGCCAGCTCGTTGCGCTGGCGGCGCAGCACCTCGCGCCAGAGCCGCTCCGGGGCCGGGGACGAGACGTCGCCGGGCTCCGACTCCACGACGTACCAGGCGCCGTCCGCCAGCTCGTCCTCCAGCTGGCCCGGGCCCCAGCCGGCGTATCCGGCGAAGATGCGCAGCGAGCCGAGGGCGGAGGCGAGGAGCTCCGGCGGGGCCTCCAGGTCGACCAGCCCGATCGCGCCGTGCACCTGGCGCCAGCCCAGCGGCGCGGCCTCCGCGGCCGCCCCGCCGGGGACGACGGCGACGCCGAGGGCCGAGTCCAGCGACACCGGACCGCCCTGGAACACCACGCCGGGCTCGCCCGCGAGGTCGGCCCAGCCCTCCAGGATGTCCCCCACGTCCACCGGGGTCGGACGGTTGAGGACGACACCGAGCGAGCCCTCCTCGTCGTGGTCGAGGAGGAGCACCACCGCGCGGTCGAAGTTCGGGTCCGCCAGGGCGGGCGTGGCCACGAGCAGCCGCCCTGTGAGCGAGGACACCTCGGTCATGCCAGACATGATCCCGCATCTTCCCCCCGCGTGGGGAGGCAACGGGGGTATGGGAGTGAACGCAGCTCAGGGCGACCGGGAGCACGCCCGGCGCACGGCCGGACCGGTGACCGGGCGTGTCCGCGCCGGAACGGTTCGTGTTGTGACACGGTCTTGACACCGCCGGGCGCTCCGCGGGCTTACGGAAGGGGGGCGCGGGGCTATTACCCTTTGCCTCCTGGCCCCTGCCCCACTCCACGGAACGCGAGATTCATGACCGTCAACGACGATGTCCTGCTTGTCCACGGCGGAACCCCGCTGGAGGGCGAGATCCGTGTCCGCGGTGCGAAGAACCTCGTACCGAAGGCCATGGTCGCCGCGCTGCTGGGCAGCGCTCCGAGCCGCCTGCGCAACGTTCCGGACATCCGCGACGTCCGCGTCGTACGGGGTCTGCTGCAACTGCACGGCGTGACGGTCCGCCCGGGCGAGGAGCCCGGCGAGCTGGTGCTCGACCCCACGTACGTGGAGAGCGCCAACGTCGCCGACATCGATGCCCACGCGGGTTCCTCGCGGATCCCGATCCTGTTCTGCGGCCCGCTGCTGCACCGCCTCGGGCACGCGTTCATCCCCGGCCTGGGCGGCTGCGACATCGGCGGCCGGCCCATCGACTTCCACTTCGACGTGCTGCGCCAGTTCGGCGCGACGATCGAGAAGCGGGCGGACGGCCAGTACCTGGAGGCCCCGCAGCGGCTGCGCGGCACGAAGATCCGGCTGCCGTACCCGTCCGTCGGCGCGACCGAGCAGGTGCTGCTGACGGCGGTGCTCGCCGAGGGCGTCACCGAGCTGTCCAACGCCGCGGTGGAGCCGGAGATCGAGGACCTGATCTGCGTCCTGCAGAAGATGGGCGCCATCATCGCGATGGACACCGACCGGACGATCCGCATCACCGGTGTGGACAAGCTCGGCGGCTACACCCACCGCGCCCTGCCCGACCGCCTGGAGGCCGCCTCGTGGGCGTCCGCGGCGCTGGCGACCGAGGGCAACATCTACGTCCACGGCGCCCAGCAGCGCTCGATGATGACGTTCCTGAACACCTACCGGAAGGTCGGCGGCGCCTTCGAGATCGACGACGAGGGCATCCGCTTCTGGCACCCCGGCGGCCAGCTGAAGTCCATCGCGCTGGAGACGGACGTCCACCCCGGCTTCCAGACCGACTGGCAGCAGCCGCTGGTGGTCGCCCTGACCCAGGCGACGGGCCTGTCGATCATCCACGAGACGGTCTACGAGTCCCGCCTCGGCTTCACCTCCGCGCTCAACCAGATGGGCGCCCACATCCAGCTCTACCGCGAGTGCCTGGGCGGCTCCGACTGCCGCTTCGGCCAGCGCAACTTCCTGCACTCGGCGGTCGTCTCGGGCCCCACCCGGCTGCAGGGCGCCGACCTGGTCATCCCCGACCTGCGCGGCGGCTTCTCCTACCTCATCGCCGCGCTCGCCGCGCAGGGCACGTCCCGCGTCCACGGCATCGACCTGATCAACCGCGGCTACGAGAACTTCATGGAGAAGCTGGTGGAGCTCGGCGCGAAGGCCGAACTCCCGGGCAAGGCCCTCGCCTGACCCGGCCTCCTCGTCCCGGCCGGGCGGCACCGCCCGGCCGGGGGCCCGGGGGCTCCCCCGGGCAGGCACCGCCGCGCACGCCGAAAGGGGCGGCCACCCTCACCGGGTGGCCGCCCCTTTCGCTGTCACCGTGCCTCGTACGCCGTCCCGGGGCGCACGGGGCGGGGTCACTTGCCCTTGGCGGCTTCCTTCAGCTTGGAGCCCGCGGAGACCTTGACGCTGTAGCCGGCCGGGATCTGGATCGGCTCACCGGTCTGCGGGTTGCGCGCGGTACGAGCGGCACGGTGGGTGCGCTCGAAGGTCAGGAAGCCGGGGATGGTGACCTTCTCGTCGCCCTTGGAGACGATGTCGCCGACGACGTCGGCGAACGCGGCCAGCACGGCGTCGGCGTCCTTGCGGGTCACCTCGGCACGGTCGGCCAGCGCGGCCACCAGCTCACTGCGGTTCATGTTGTTACTCCCGTGTTCTTCTTGCCGTTGAGGCGTGCCACGCGGCGGAGCCGCATGTCGGGCACGGCGAAGCCGATGCTGCCAGGTTCCTCGGTGAGTCCCCGGACCCGGGTCCGTCGTCAGACCCTCGCGCCCAGAGACGCATCCTGCCTCCACCTGCGGCGGTAAAGCCAATCCGGCACCCGCAGGAGTCATGAGAACACCCGAGGGAGTCACACGAGGAACGCCACGACCCCGATAAGGTGACGTTCCGTACGCTTCCGGCGACGGACCGCAGGGGCCTGCGCCCGGGCCTGGCCGCCACCCTAGAGGGACGCCAGGAGCCACGGGTTCCACGACGCGCCGGTGTGAACCCGGCCGTGGCGATCCTCACAGCCCCGGTGCGGCCGGAGCGGCCGCGGGGCCCACGGGACCCTACGCCCCGGCCGCCCGGGCCGCCTCCCGCACCGCGCCGGCCACCGCGCCCGCGACCTTGTCGTTGAAGACGGACGGGATGATGTAGTTCGGGTTCAGCTCGTCCTCGGTCACCACGTCCGCGAGGGCCTGCGCGGCGGCCAGCATCATCTCGGTGTTGACGGTGCGGGACTGGGCGTCCAGCAGGCCGCGGAACACGCCGGGGAAGACCAGCACGTTGTTGATCTGGTTGGGGAAGTCGGAGCGCCCGGTGGCCACGACGGCCGCCGTCTGGCGGGCGATCGCCGGGTCCACCTCGGGGTCGGGGTTCGCGAGCGCGAACACGATCGCGCCCTCGGCCATCGCGGCCACGTCCTCGCCGTCGAGGACGTTCGGGGCGGAGACGCCGATGAAGACGTCCGCGCCGCGCACCGCCTCCTTCAGCGTGCCGGTCAGGCCCTCGGGGTTGGTGTTGTCGGCGATCCAGCGCAGGGCCGACTCGGGGGCGGCGCCGACCAGGTCCTCACGGCCCGCGTGGACCACGCCGTGGATGTCGGCCACGACGGCGTTCTTCACGCCCGCGGCGAGCAGCAGCTTCAGGATGGCCGTGCCGGCCGCGCCGGCACCGGACATGACGACGCGGATGTTCTCGATCCCCTTGCCGGCCACCCGCAGGGCGTTGGTGAGGGCCGCCAGGACGACGATCGCGGTGCCGTGCTGGTCGTCGTGGAAGACGGGGATGTCGAGCGCCTCGCGCAGCCGGGCCTCGATCTCGAAGCAGCGCGGCGCGGAGATGTCCTCCAGGTTGATGCCGGCGAAGCCCGGGGCGATGGCCTTGACGATCTCGACGATCGCGTCGGTGTCCTGGGTGTCCAGGCAGATCGGCCAGGCGTCGATGCCGGCGAAGCGCTTGAACAGGGCCGCCTTGCCCTCCATGACCGGCAGCGCGGCCTTGGGGCCGATGTTGCCCAGGCCCAGCACGGCGGAGCCGTCGGTGACGACCGCGACGGAGTTGCGCTTGATGGTGAGGCGGCGCGCGTCCTCGGGGTTCTCGGCGATCGCCATGCAGACCCGGGCGACACCCGGGGTGTAGACCATGGAGAGGTCGTCACGGTTGCGGATGGGGTGCTTCGACGCCATCTCGATCTTGCCGCCGAGGTGCATCAGGAACGTACGGTCCGAGACCTTGCCCAGGGTGACGCCCTCGATGCCGCGCAGCTGCTCGACGATCTCGTCGGCGTGGGCGGTGGAGGTGGCCGCGATGGTGACGTCGATGCGGAGCTTCTCGTGGCCGGACGCCGTGACGTCGAGGCCGGTCACCGAGCCTCCGTGGGACTCGACAGCCGTGGTGAGCTGGGAGACCGCGGTTCCGCTCGCGGGCACCTCCAGCCGGATGGTCATCGAGTAGGAGACGCTGGGCGCCGTTGCCATGGCCGACTTCCTCTGCTTTCACCGTGTCGCTGCTTCGCTGTGTGGCACAGCGTTGTGCCGTCCGATCGTCGCACCTACCGCCGAGTACGCGGTAGTCGCTTCGAGTTGCGAACGTTTTGTTCGCACCCGGGGCGGGTATCTCCGGCGTCTTTCGGAAAGCTTCTTCCACCATACGAGAGGTGGTCCGGATCGGTGAAGGGGCCCGGACAGCGAAAGAGGCCCACGTCACACCAGGTGACGTGGGCCTCCGGAACGCTTGGTGACACCGACCCGCCATGCTCGCCTCGCGGCAAGTGGTCGCTCGTAGCGACGAAGGTTGGGCCCGGGGGCTTGGATCGGGCCGGTGCCACACCAAGGCTAACAAAGGATCCCGGTGGGCCATTCCCGTACCGCGGACGGTTTTCCCGCGCGGGGACCGGCACCCCGGGGCCGGCCCCCCCGGGCTCAGTCCCTCAGCAGGTCCGGCACCCCGGCCGCGTCCGGCTCGTCCCGCTCCTGCGAGACCACCGTCAGCTGCCGGGTGGCCCGGGTCAGGGCGACGTACAGGACGCGCAGCCCGGCCGGCGACTCGTCGGCGATCTCGGCCGGGGAGACGACGACGGTGGCGTCGTACTCCAGGCCCTTGGCCTCCAGGCTGCCGAGCGCCACGACGCGGTCGCCCAGCCCGTCGAGCCAGCGCCGGGCCTCCTCGCGGCGCTGCATGGCGACGACCACGCCGACCGTGCCGTCCACCTGCTCCAGCAGCCGCGCCGCCTCCGCGCGCACGGTCGCGCCCAGCGACTCCGTCACGACCGAGAAGCGCGGCTCCACGCCGGTGGAGCGCACCGCCCGCGGGGACACCGAGCCGGGCATGGCGAGGGCGAGCACCTTCGACGCCAGCTCGGCGATCTCCGCCGGGTTGCGGTAGTTCACCGTGAGCTCGAAGCGGCGGCGGGGCCGCGTGCCGAGGGCCTCGTCGCGGGCCTGGGCGGCCTCGTCGGGGTCGGACCAGGAGGACTGGGCCGGGTCGCCGACGACCGTCCAGGTGGCGTGCCGCCCGCGCCGGCCGACCATGCGCCACTGCATCGGGGTGAGGTCCTGGGCCTCGTCGACGATCACGTGGGCGTACTCGACGCGCTCCTGGGCGAGCCGCTCGGCCCGCTCGCGCTGCGACTCCTCGCGCACCGGCATCAGCTCCTCCAGGCCGGTGAGCTGGTCCAGCGGGTCGATCTCGCGCTTCCTGCGGGGGCGGGCCGGGGTGCCGAGGATCGCCTGGAGCTCGTCGAGCAGCGCGACGTCGTGCACGGAGCGGCCGTCCCGCTGCAGCGAGCGGGCGACCCTGCGGACCTCGCCGGGGTTGAGGACGCGGCGGGACCAGCGGCCCAGGCGCTTCTCGTCCGCCATGGCGCCGAGGACGGCGGCCGGGGTCAGCTCGGGCCACCAGGCGTCGAGGAAGGCGGTGAAGTCGTCCTCGGAGGTGACGTCCTCGTCGAAGGAGGAGCGCAGCTCGGCGGCGAGCTCCGGGTCGGTGTGCCGGCCCGCCGCGCCGGAGCGCTCCCACAGGGCGTCGAGCAGCAGCTTGCGGGCGCGGGGGCGCAGCAGGTTGACCGGGGCGGTGCCGCCGAGGGCGGTGCGGCGGATCTCCGCCAGCTCCCCGGCCTCCAGCTCCAGGCGCCGGCCGAAGGCGACGACCCGCAGCCGGGCCGGTGAACCGTTCCCCTCCAGCGCTCCGCGCGCGGCCTTCCGCAGCACCTTGAGCATGCGCGACGAGCCCTTGGCACGGGCCACCGACGGGGAGTCGTACAGCGTCGCCTCGACGCCCTCGACGAGCGAGCCGACGGCGCGGATCGCGACCTGGCCCTCCTCGCCGAGCGAGGGCAGCACGCCCTCGGTGTAGGCGACCAGCAGGGGGGTGGGCGAGACGATCAGGATGCCGCCCGCGTACCGGCGCCGGTCCTGGTAGAGCAGGTAGGCCGCCCGGTGCAGGGCGACGGCGGTCTTGCCGGTGCCGGGGCCGCCCTCGACGTGGGTCACCGAGGCGGCGGGGGCGCGGATCACCAGGTCCTGCTCGGCCTGGATGGACGCCACGATGTCCCGCATGGTGTGGGTGCGGGCCTGGCCGAGCGCGGCCATCAGGGCGCCGTCGCCGATCACGGGCAGCTCGTGGCCGTCCAGGGACGCCGTCAGCTCCGGGCGCATCAGGTCGTCCTCGACACCGAGGACGCGGCGGCCCTTGGAGCGGATCACGCGGCGGCGCACGACCCGGCCCGGGTCGACCGGCGTGGACCGGTAGAAGGGCGCGGCGGCCGGGGCCCGCCAGTCGATGACCAGCGGGGCGTAGTCCTCGTCGAGGACGCCGATGCGGCCGATGTGCAGGGTCTCGGCGATGTCGGCGGTGTTGTCGGGGCGCACGGCGCCCTCGGCGGGCTCGACGGCGGTGTAGGCGCCGTCGGGGCCCTTCCTGCCGTCCTTGCCGGGCAGCAGGTCGATCCGGCCGAAGAGGAAGTCCTCGAACTCGTTGTTCAGCCGGTTGAGGTGGACGCCGGCCCGGAAGACCTGGGCGTCCCGCTCGGCGAGGGCGCCGGGCGTGCCGACCTGGCCGCGCCGGGCGGCGTCGCGCATGAGGAACTCGGCCTCGTGGATCTTCTCCTCGAGGCGCCGGTACACCCGGTCCAGGTGTTCCTGTTCGACGCGGATCTCCCGGTCGCGAACGGAGTCGTGAACCGGGTCGACCGCGGTTTCCTGTTGAGCCTGAGCGGCCACCGGGCCCCCTTCTGACGTGCTGGGCAGCCGTCAACCGTACGCGAAGGGAGCCCCGTGAGGCTACGAGTCGACCTCCACCAGCCGCTTGCCGTCGAAGGTCATCACCTCGAAGTGATCGATCTCGTTCGGTTCGAACGCGGCGCCGCCCTGGACGTACAGCGGCTGCTTGGCCTTGTCCGCCTCGGCGTCCGGCAGGCCGTAGCCCCAGTCCGGGACCGACCAGGACGTGACGGTCTCCCGCTCGCCGTTCTTCCCGACGGCGACCAGCGAGCACTTCTGCGGACCCGTGACATTCTTCAGCTCCAGGACCGTCTGGGTGCCCCAGGCCTTCTTCTCCAGCGCCACGGTCGCGGAGACCTTGGTGCCCGGATCGGTGGCCGAGACCTTGTCGGGGGTCTTGTCGAAGGTCTCCTTGGCCGGGTTCGCCGCGAGCGTCCGGCCGGTGCCGCCGCCACCGCCACCGCCGCCGTCGTCCCCGCCGGTGGTCGCCACGGCCACGAAGGGGCCGCTGACGATCAGCGCGCCCGCCGCGGCCACCATGTAGAAGTTGCGGCGGCGCTTCCTCGCGCGGCGCTCGGCGACCTCGTCGACCAGCTTCTCCACCACGCGCGGACTCGGCCGGGCGGACAGCGACTCGCCGATGTCGGGCGTCCCGGCACCGGGCAGGTCCGCGAGCGCGGCCAGCATCGGTTCCATGCCCGCGAGTTCGTCGAGCTGCTGGGCGCACCACTCGCAGGTCGCGAGGTGCGCCTCGAAAGCGGTTGCTTCGGCGTCGTCGAGGATGCCGAGGGCGTAGGCGCCGACGGTCTCGTGTTCGTTCGGCACCGGTGATCCCTGCATGGCCCCAGACATACCCGCACCGCCCGTGCCGAATCCCTGATTTCCCCCGTACACACTCATCACGCCGTCACCCCCCGCTCCTCCAGAGCCAGCTTCATCGACCGCAGGGCGTAGAACACCCGGGAGCGGACGGTGCCGCTGGGTATGCCGAGTGTCTGCGCCGCCTCATTGACGGTACGCCCCTTGAAGTACGTCTCGACGAGGACCTCCCGGTGGGCAGGGGTCAGGTCGTCGAGCGCGTCCGACAGCGTCATCAGCCACAGCGCCTTGTCGATCTCGTCCTCCGCGGGGATGACCTCCAGCGGCGACGGATCGACCTCCTGCGGCCGGGCCTGCCGGCTGCGGTGGCCGTCGATGACGATGCGCCGGGCGACCGTCACCAGCCAGGGGCGTACCGAACCGGTCGCCCGATTGAGCTGACCGGCGTTCTTCCAGGCACGGATGAGCGTCTCCTGCACGACGTCCTCGGCGCGTTGCCGGTCTCCGGCGACCAGCCGCAGGACGTAGGCCAGCAAGGGTCCGGCGTGCTCGCGGTACAGCGCACGCATCAGCTCCTCGTCGGGTTCCGACGGCGCTGAGGGCATGCGATGTCGGGCCCTCGATGCACGGTCATTGGCCACGACGGAATCCTTGCGCACGCCCACCTCCGATGTCCGGGGGTTCCCCCAGCCGGTCGCTCGACAACCGGTACGCAGACGGGGCGCCGGGTGTTCAAAGCGAGGGGACAGTTTTCTGCGGGGCGGCGCGAGGACCGGGACATGAGGTCACATTCCCCCCGCTTTCCCTTCACGTTTCCGACACGGCGGCGAGGACGGGCGCGCCGCCCGTGGAGCGCGGGCGGCGCGCGGGGCGTGAGGGACGTCACCGCGGCGTCCCGGCGCGGGCGGCGCGCGGAAGCCGTACCGGGGGCGGCCGTTCAGGGCGGCCGGGCGGGGGCCGGGCGCCTCAGGCGCGGGCGAGGGCGGCGCGGCGGCGGTGGCGGGCCACGCGTTCGCGGTTCCCGCAGACCTCGCTGGAGCACCAGCGCCTCCGGTGGCCCCGGGAGGTGTCGAGGTACACGATCGGGCAGTTGTCGCCCTCGCACTGCCGCAGACCCGCGCGCGCGACGGGGTCGGTGAGCAGGTACACGGCGTCCCGCGCGACCGCCGCGAGCAGTGCGGCGCGGCCGGGCGGGCCGTCGAGACGGCGCGTCAGCACACCGTCGTCACCGGGGACCGCGCGCGGGGCCGGGGGCGCCGCGCGGGCGAGGTCGTTGACCCGGGCGAGCGCGAGGTCGTACGCGCGGACGCCGGGCGCCGCCCGGCCGCGCACCAACGGGCCGATCCGGTCGCGCAGTTCGCGGAAGGCCGCCGGCCACGAGGGGTCGGCGTGGGCCAGCGGGGTGCCCGGCGGGACGAGTCCCGAGCCGGTGATCCAGGCCCGCAGCACCTCGACCGAGCCGAGCCGTTCCACGGGGTGCGTGGTCGCGAGGAGATCCAGACAGACCCGCCCGGTGTCGAACCGCAGCTCGTGGGGCGCCGTGGCCGTACCCAGTGCCATGTGCCTGTCACCGCCTAGGGTTTCACCCCGGCCGCGCGGGACCGGGGTGATGCGCGTGAGGGGCCGGGAAGTCCTCTCCCTACAGTGCCTGCCCGCTCCCGCGCCCGGAACCCCCCGCACGGCACCCTCGCCCCGCCGGGCCGGCCGGCACGCTCAGGCGTCCGCGTACTTCGACTCCGCCTGCGGGTCCAGGGCGAGCCGGTAGCCGCGCTTGACGACCGTCTGGATCAGCTTGGGGGCGCCGAGGGCGCTGCGCAGGCGGGCCATGGCGGTCTCCACCGCGTGCTCGTCGCGGCCCGCTCCCGGCAGCGCGCGCAGCAGGTCCGCGCGGGCGACGACCCAGCCGGGCCGCCGGGCGAGCGCCCGCAGCAGGGACATGCCGGCCGGCGGTACGGGCCTGAGCTCGTCGTCCACCAGGACCGCGTGCCCGCGGATCTCCACCCGGTGCCCGGCGACGGGCAACGTGCGGGCCCGGGCGGGCAGTTCCTGGCAGAGCAACTGGACGAGGGGGCCGAGCCGGAAGCGTTCGGGCTGGACGGTGCCGACGCCGCGGGCCTGCAACGGCAGCGCGGTGACCGGGCCGACGCAGGCGGGCAGGACGTCGTGGCCGAGGGCGGCGAGCACGTCGTCGAGCAGGCCGCGCTCCTCGGCCCGGGACAGCAGGGAGGCCGCGGCGGGCGCGCTGGTGAAGGTGACCGCGTCCAGGGTCCGGGAGACGGCGGCGTCCAGCAGCCGGTCGACGGGGCCGAGGTCCTCCGGCGGCAGCCACCGGTAGACCGGCACCCCCACCACCTCCGCTCCCCCGGCCCGCAGCGACTCCACGAACCCGGGCAGCGGCTCGCCGTGCAGCTGCACGGCGACGCGCAGTCCGTCGACGCCCTCCTCGAGCAGCCGGTCGAGCACCTCCGCCAGGGACTCCGACGCCGGCGACCACTCCTCGGTCAGTCCGGCGGCCCGGATCGCGCCCTTCACCTTGGGGCCGCGCGCCAGGATCCGCACCTCGCGCAGCCTCGCCAGCAGGTCCTCGCCCAGCCCCCAGCCGTCGGCGGCCTCCACCCAGCCCCGGAAGCCGATGGCGGTGGTGGCGATCGCGATGTCCGGGGCCTGCCCGATGATCTCCTTGGTGGCGGCCAGGAGTTCGCTGTCGTCGGCCAGCGGCACGATCCGCAGGGCGGGGGCGTGCAGCACGACGGCTCCGCGCCGCTCCAGCAGCGCGCCCAGTTCGTCGGCCCGGCGCGCCGCGGTCACCCCCACGGTGAAGCCCGCGAGTGGCCCGTGGTCCGGTCGCTGTCGTTCGTCGTCCATGGCTCTCGTCCCGCACTCGAGTCGGCGTACCGCACGGAGGTGCGGCTCCACCTCCGTGCCGGACCGAGCCTGTCAACGATCCGTGACAGGCTCGGTTCGGCTTGATGTCACCAGTGTTACGTCACTTCCCGTCACACCTCGGCGTAGCTGAGCTGCGGCTTCTCCTCCGGGGCGGTGCCGGCGCCCCCTGGCGGGCCGCCGGGCGGCGGAGGTATACGGCCCAGGTGACCACGAAGCAGACCCCGTAACAGGCGAGGAACGCGACGAACGCGCCGGTGCCGGAGCCGTAGGAGAGGAAGGACTGGCGGAAGGCCAGGTTGATGCCGACCCCGCCGAGCGCGCCCACCGCGCCGATCAGCCCCATCGACGCCCCGGACAGCCGCCGCCCGTACGCGGCCGCCTCCTCGCCCGTGAGCCCCTTGGCCTGGGCCTTGGCCTGGAAGATGCCGGGGATCATCTTGTACGTCGAGCCGTTGCCGAGGCCGCTCAGCACGAACAGCACCACGAAGGCGACGGTGAACAGCGCCAGCGACTTCTGCATGGAGGCGGCGATCAGCACCGCGGTCGCCGCGCCCATGGCGACGAAGTTCCACAGGGTGATCCTCGAGCCGCCGTACCGGTCGGCGAGCGATCCGCCCACCGGGCGGATCAGGGAGCCGAGCAGCGGGCCGACGAACGTGACGTACGCGGCCTCGAGCGGGGTGCGGTCGAACTGGTTCTGGAGCACCTGCCCGAAGGCGAAGCTGTAGCCGATGAACGAGCCGAAGGTGCCGATGTAGAGGAACGCCATGATCCAGGTGTGCGCGTCCCGGGCGGCGTCCTTGGCGGCACCGGTGTCGTTCTTCACCGAGGCGAGGTTGTCCATGTACAGCGCGGCGAGCGTGGCGGCCACGACGATCAGCGGGATGTAGAGGCCGAGCAGCACCCGCGGCCCGCCGCTCGCCCCGATGATCGCGAGGGCGGCGAGCTGGATCACGGGCACGCCGATGTTGCCGCCGCCGGCGTTCAGGCCGAGCGCCCACCCCTTCTTCCTGAGCGGGAAGAAGGCGTTGATGTTGGTCATGGAGGAGGCGAAGTTGCCGCCGCCGATGCCGGCCAGCAGGCCGACCAGCAGGAAGGTGGAGAAGGACGTCCCCGGCTCCATCACCGCGAACGCGGCCACCGTGGGGACGAGCAGCAGCCCGGCGGAGACGACCGTCCAGTTGCGCCCGCCGAAGACCGCGACGGCGAAGGTGTACGGGACGCGGACCACGGCGCCGACCAGCGTGACCATGGACGTCAGCAGGAACTTGTCGGCCGGGGTGAGCCCGTACTCCGGGCCCATGAAGAGCACCAGCACGGACCACATCGTCCAGACCGAGAAGCCGATGTGCTCGGACAGCACGGAGAAGACGAGGTTGCGGCGGGCGACCTTCTCCCCGGTCGTGTTCCAGAAGGTCTCGTCCTCCGGATCCCAGTGCTGGATCCAGCGGCCGCCCCTGTTCGGGGGCGCGGGGGCCGGGCTCGGGGCTGTCATGACGCCTCCACTGTTCTCCGGGGGTGCGGACGGTGCCGCGAGGGGCTGGTCCCGAAGGTAGGGAGGGAGCGTTTCCGGTCTGTGGCCCACGGTGACCGGCGGGGAACGTTGCTCTCACCTCCGGCGGGGACGGGGTGAGAGGTGTCCGGCACCGGGCGGGGACGGGGCGGTGAGGCGCGGTGCGGGCCCGGGGGCCGGTTCCGTCCGGTTCAGCGCCGCGGGGGCTGCCGGTAGGGGTTCTGCTGGGGGTGCTGGGGCGCCTGCGGCTGCTGGGGGTGCTGGGGGTACGGCGGCTGGGCCGGCTGCCCGTGCGGCGGCTGCGGCGGGGCGTAGGGGCCGCCGGGGGCCGGGACGGGGGGCTGCTGGGCGTACGGGCCGGCCGGGGCGGGCTGGGCGTACGGGCCCGGGGCCTGCCGGGGGTACGGCATCGGAGGCTGCCCGGGGACCGCGCCCGGCATCCCCGCACCCTGGGCCCCGTACGGGCCGCCGAAGGGGTTGCCGTGTCCCGGCAGCTGCCCGCCCGGGGGCAGGTGGCGCACCCGGCCGGTCTCGTCCGTCACCGGCGTGAACCCGGCGGCCCGCAACCGGGCCGCGAACTTCGCGTTGCGCCCGCGGGTGACGACGAGGCCGATGCCGAGGAAGGCCAGGAGGGCGAGCCAGATCACGCCGGCCAGGACGAAGTCGGACGACGCGCCCCCGGCCCGGAAGGCCAGGACCGCGCAGCCGACGGTGACGCCGAGCGCCCCGTAGCCCATCCGCTTCTCGGCGCTCTTGCCGGTGAGGTCGAAGTTGATGCGGGCCCTGAGGAGTTCGAGGGCGTCCGGCACGAGCGGCGGCAGCGAGACGCCGTCGCCCGCGTTCGGGTACCGCGCCCAGTTCCGCGCGGCCCGGGCCCGCGCCTGCGGGGAGGGGTCGGGCACGATCAGCATCTTGAGCCGGCCGTTGTTCCCGCCCTGCCGCACGTCCGCGTACTCGTACCCGAACTGCTGGGCCACGAAGGCGAGCCGGGCGAGCTTCTTCACGGACGCCATCGGGCTGGTGAGCTCCACCGGCTCCCCGCTCGCCATCAGCCGCAGCATCCTCCGCGTCTGCCGCTCGCCCATCCGCACCCGCCCCCTGGCCGCCCTGTTCACTTCCGCAACAGGGGCAGTTTTCCACGGGGCACGCCGACGCGGTAGCGCGGCCGGGGCCCCGAGCGGTCCCCGGCCTCCGGCGGACGTGACGTCAGCCCCGGTGGGCCGCACCGGCCCTGCTCCGCCGGCCGGTGGAGCGCTTCGCGCCGTTCGGCCACAGGCGTGGCTTCCGCTTCGCCGCGAGGTCCTCGACCCAGCCGACCGCGAGGACCATCAGGCCGATGAGCGGCCAGACCAGGGCGAACATCCAGATCGTGTACGAGCTGTCGAGGGCGGCCGTCGCGCGCTCGCTCTGCATGAACGGGAGCCGGTACAGCAGGTCGATGACCGGGACCGTCGCCATGATCAGCAGGTTGTGCCACAGGTAGATGGTGACCGCCCGGTTGTTCGAGAGGGTCACCAGCCTCTCCCACTTCGCCAGGCGTCCCGGGAGTTCCTGCCACGACGGGGAGTACTGGAGCAGGATCACGACGAAGCCGAACGACCAGGTGGCCTGGGCCAGCGGGATGTCGTTGAGGTCCCAGCCGTCGGGGCCCAGGTGGTTCGAGGCCCACCACAGGCCGAAGGCCATCACCAGGGACGCGCAGGAGACGGAGACGTACCGCGGGATCTGCTTCAGCAGGCCCTCCTGGTGGGCGAAGCCCAGCACCCAGCAGCCGCCGTAGACCGCGAAGTCGGTGACCGCGTTGCCCGTCTCGCCGGGGATGGTCACCAGGCCCGTGCCGACGATCGCCGTCAGGCCCAGCGGGGCGAGCAGGGTCGGCCAGGGGGCCCGGCGGAACAGCCAGAGCAGCAGCGGCGACGCGACGACGAACCACAGGTAGGCGCGCAGGTACCACAGCGGCCCCGCGGCCTGCACCGCCCAGGTGTCCTCCAGCAGGCCCGACGGGGAGCCGATGTGCCAGGGGTAGGGCGGGGCGCCGATCGGGACGATGTAGTTGAACAGCCCGATCAGGCCCCAGGTGTCGCCGTGGTCCGGGTCCTCCACCGGGTTCCAGCCGTTCGCGAGCATCATCGCCAGCACGACCGCGGCGAACGCCCACATGGGCGGCAGGAGACGGCGGATCCGGCCGCGGATCACGCCCATCGCCGGACGCTTCAGTGAACGCGCCATCAGCGAGCCCGCCAGCGCGAACATCACGCCCATCGACGGGAACAGCACCGTCAGCCAGGCCCAGCCGAAGAGGTGGTAGACCACGACGCGGACCAGGGCGATGGAGCGCAGCAGGTCCAGGTACCGGTCACGGCCCGGCTTCCCGGGGGCGGCAGGCGCGGCGGCGGGATCCGGCGGGGGTGCGGGCTCGGCCGTGCGCTGCCGCGGGACGGCGGGCGGCATCCCCGTGGTCCCGTTCGCGTCCCCCGTGTACGGGGTTCCGTACGGGCCGGCCGGCTCCGGGCCCGTGCCGGTCGTGTATCCGTGGGTCATGCCACGGGCCTCCGATCATCGCTGCGCCGGTCGCGCCGGCCCGGCACCGCTCCGGTGACGGGTGCCTCGACGACGCCGGTGCGCCGCAGCTTCTGCCAGCGCAGGCGGCCGCCGGTGAGGGCGGTGATCCAGGACTGGAGCAGCACGACGTACATGAGCTGGCGGTAGAGGATCTGCTGCAGCGGCAGCGAGATCAGGTGGGTCATGCGTTCGCGGTCGAGGCGGAAGGCGTACGCCGCGCAGACCGCCTGGATGGCCAGGACGCCCAGCCACGCCACGATCGTCTTCTGCGTCGGGCCGAAGACGATGCCGTAGAGCAGGAAGACGTCGATCAGCGGGGCCAGCAGCGGGGCCACGATCATGAACAGGGAGACGAAGGGCAGGCCCACGCGGCCGAAGCGGCCCGAGGGACCCTTCTCGATCACGGCGCGGCGGTGCTTCCAGATCGCCTGCATGGTGCCGTACGACCAGCGGTAGCGCTGGGACCACAGCTGCTGGACGGTCTCCGGGGCCTCGGTCCAGGCGCGGGCGTTCTCGGCGTAGACCACGCGCCAGCCGGCGCGGTGCAGCGCCATGGTGACGTCGGTGTCCTCGGCGAGCGTGTCGTCGCTCATGCCGCCGATCGGTTCGAGGGCCGAGCGCCGGAAGGCTCCCACGGCGCCCGGGATGGTCGGCATGCAGCGCAGGACGTCGTACATGCGGCGGTCCAGGTTGAAGCCCATCACGTACTCGATGTGCTGCCAGGCGCCGATGAGGCTGTCCTTGTTGCCGACCTTCGCGTTGCCCGCCACGGCGCCCACCCTCGGGTCGCCGAAGGGCTGGACGAGCTCGCGGACGGTGGACGGCTCGAAGACCGTGTCGCCGTCCATCATCACCACGATGTCGTAACGGGCGTTGGCCAGGCCGCGGTTGAGCGCCGCCGGCTTGCCCGCGTTGAGCTGGCGGATCACCCGCACGTTGGGCAGGCCCATGGACTCGACGATCCGGGCGGTGCCGTCGGTGGAGCCGTCGTCGATGACGAGGATCTCGATCGGGTGGTCGGAGGCCATCAGGGAACGGACGGTGTTCTCGATGCACTTGGCCTCGTTGTACGCCGGGACCAGCACCGTCACCGGCTCGGTGACCGGCGGGCCCCAGCGGAAGCCCCGGCGGCGGACCCGGCGGGCGTGGGCGCCGGAGAGGAGGAGCATCAGCACGAAGCGGGCGATGACCAGGGTGCCGATGATCGCCAGGCCCACCACCAGGACGCCGGTGATCTTCTCCGAGGCCTGGACCAGGAAGATCCACGCCTTGCCCTTCCACAGGTCGGCGCCGGTGACCGGGCTGTGCGCGCTGGGCGCGCCCAGGGCCTCGGTGAGGTTGTCGAACTCGTAGCCCTGCTCCTTCAGGTCGGGCAGGAACCGGTCCAGCGCCGCGACGGTCTGGCTGCGGTCGCCGCCGGAGTCGTGCATCAGGACGATGGCGCCCTCGCCGTCCTCGGGCGTGGCGCGGCGGATGATCTCGTCGACGCCGGGCCGCTTCCAGTCCTCGCTGTCGGTGTTGTTGACGACGGTGAGGTAGCCGCGGCTGCCGATGTACTGGGTGACCGGCCAGGTCTCGTTGTCCATGGCGGCGGAGAACGAGGAGTACGGCGGGCGGAAGAGCGAGGTGCGGATGCCGGCGGCGCCGGTGATCGCCAGCTGGTTCTGCGACAGCTCCCAGTCGATGCGCTTCTTGGACTGGAGGGAGAGGTCGGGGTGGTTGAAGGTGTGCAGGCCGATCTCGTGGCCCTCGTCGACCATGCGCTCGACGAGGTCCGGGTAGCGGGAGGCCATGGTGCCGGTGACGAAGAAGACCGCGTGCGCGTCGTGCTTCTTCAGCACGTCCAGCACCCTCGGCGTCCAGGTGGGGTCCGGGCCGTCGTCGAAGGTGAGGACCAGGCGGTGGTCGGGCACGCCCAGGCTCTCGGTGCGGCCGGCGCGGGCGTCGATGACCGGACCGCCCTCGAGTATCTCCTTCGGCACCCGGTCGGTGGGGGCGGGCTTCCCGACGCGGTGGTCGGCGAGGATCTCGCTGTGCACGTACCCGCGCAGCATGAGCATCGCGGCCAGGGCGACGAGGACGAGCAGCGGGAGCAGCAGGCGCAGGGGCACGCGGCGGCGCGGGGCGCCGTCGCGGGCCGGGCGCGCGGCTCCGCGACGGTGGGAGCGGGATGCCATCAGAGGACGTTCTCCGGGGACGGTGCGGCGGGGGTGGCGGACGGCTCCGACTGCGCGGCGGGGCCCTCGGCGACGACCGGCGGACCGGCGGGAGCGCCGGCGACGTCGTCGGTGCCGGCGTCACCGCCGTCACCGCCGCCCGTGGGGGCGGTCGTGCCGGGAGCGGGGTCGTCCGTCACCGTGGGGTCGGGGACCGGGGCGGTCGGGGTCTCGTCCGGGGTCGTGGGGGTGACGTCGTCGTCGCCGGTGCCCGGGTTCACGGGGGTCTTCGGGGTCTGCGCCGGCGCCGGGTCGGCGCCCGTGCCCGGCTCGTCCGCGGCGCCGGCCGTGCCGGACCCGGGGGCGGTGACGCCGGACCCGGGCGCCGTCGGGGCGCCGGTGGCCGGCGTGGCCCCCGGGGAGAGGCTGGTGCCGGAGCCGGGGGCGGCGTCCGTCTCGGCGGGCCGCGGCGAGGTCTCGACCTTCCCCGCGGGCCGCTCCTGCTGGCCGGGGACGGGCATCCAGGGGGCGTCGGAGTTGCCGGACAGCAGCGTGGCGACCATGACGACGGCGTATCCCGCGCAGGCGAGGCCGACGGCCAGGCCGATCCGGCGGTAGAGCCGGACCCGGCGGCCGGACTCGTCGACGAACACGGGTCCGGCGGAGGCGTCCTGGCCGCCGCCCACCCGGTCCGGCGACCGGCGCAGCACGCCGCCGTCCCCGAACTGCACGGCGTCGAGCTGAACCGTCACTTCGTGCGGGTCGTGGGTGGCGTCGTGGGTGGCCGCGGCAGTCTCGGCGGGCTCCTCCTGCCAGGGGTCGCGGGCGGGGGTGCGGGTCCCCTCCGGGGAGGAGGGCCACGTCACCCTGGCGCCGGGGCCGCCGGGGGCCCCGGGAGCACCGGTCCGGGGGCGGGGGACCCGCAGGGCCGTGGTGCGCTCGGCGTCCCACGGATCGTCCGCCCGGCCCTCGCGCGCGGCCGCGGTGCGGTCCTCGCGGCCGTCGGCGGGCGCCGTGCCGTCCGGGGTCCCCGCCGTGAACGCGGCCCCCGCCCGCCGGGCGTCGCCGGGCCGCGTCCCGGGCCGGGCGGCGGGATCCGCGCCGCGGGAGGCGCCGCCCGGGGCCCGGTTCCCGTCGTTCCCGGTGGGGAGGACCCCCAGGCGGGCCCAGCGGTCCTCAAGGGAGTCGAAGCCGGTCCCGGCCCCGGCGTCGGCGTCGTGAATCTCCGCACCGCCCCTCGCGCCGGGCCCGGCGAAGTAGCCGTCCTCGGGGAGGAGCCGCGTGTCGCCCAGGTCCCGGTCCTCGTCGTTCTCCGGGAACTCCTCGAACGCCCCTGCGGCTCCGAGCCGTTCCGGTTGGGCGTCTTCTCGCCACTTTTCCACGCGCACGCACTTCCCCCCAGGGATGGTTCCGGGTGCGCGCACGACCCGAGCACTCGCCGTCGGACCGGGCCCCCACCCGCTCCGAGCGCCCCGTCTACCACACAATGCTCGGGCGACGAATGTAGCGCACGCGGAGGATGCGTGTTCGCCCTGTGCCCTTTCGTAGCGAGGGTGAGACATCACACGGACGTCATCACGACGGAGTCGGTGGCCGGAATCCATCCCTCCTCGGGTCGTTCCAGCCAGCCCTCCTCCGCGGCGAGGACGGCCGCGGCCCGCCGGAGCACCTCCAGGGCGGGGTGGACCAGACCCTTGCGCCACACCAGTGACACGGGTGACAGCGGGACCGGGTCGACGAGGGGGCGCAGCACGGTCGAGGGCAGCTCCGGGAAGTCCACCACGGCGAGGATCGGATGGCGCGTTCTCGCCATGATCCGCTGGAACTCCTCGTCCCCGACGGCCAGCGGCACGGGTGGCGCGAGCGCGATGCCCCGCCCCTCGAACAGCAGCCGGGCGAGGTCCGTCCACTCCGGCGTGCGCGGGTTCCCGGCCCCGGCGTACACCGTCTCGCCGGCCAGCGCGGCGAGCGGCACCTCGGGCAGCGGGGCCAGCGGGTGGTCCTCGGGCAGCACGACCGCCATCGGCTCGTAGCGCACGGGCTGCTGGTCGAGCCCGGCCCGCAGCGCCGGGGCGAGCCCCGCGAACCGCCCGAACGACGCGTCGAGCCGCCCGGCGAGCACCTCCCCCGCGGCCCAGGTCAGTCCGCTCTCGTAGCGGGCCATCAGCTCGTGGCCGGGGGCGAGTCCGCGGGCCCGGTGCAGCACCCGGCGCGGGGTCTCCAGGCCCGCGGAGTTGAGGTCCACGAGCAGGGGCCGGGCCTGCCCGGCGGCGGCGAGCAGGTCGTCCTGCGCCTGGAGCGCCCGGCGCGCGTACGGCAGCAGCCGCTCGCCGTCGGCGGTGAGCGTCACCTGGCGGGTGGTCCGGACGAACAGCTCGCTGCCCAGCTCCCGCTCCAGCCGCCGCACGTCCCGGCTGAGCGCCTGCTGGGCGACGTAGAGGCGCGCGGCGGCGCGGGTGAAGTGCAGTTCCTCGGCGACGGTGACGAAGGCGCGCAGGAGACGGGGGTCGAGGTGGGCGGGGGCGGACACCCCGCGAACCTACAACACGGGTGCGTGAATCGGCGCCGAGAAGGTGTTGGACCGTCCGCGCGGCCACGGGCGACGGTGGGGGCATGCCTCAGCCGAACCCCCGGGACACCGTCCTGCTCACGGTCACCTCCGACACCCTCGTCGCCGCCGACCTCGGCCCGCGCGCCCGCCGGTCCGGCGACCCGGCGGGCGGCCGGGAGAAGGGCCCGTACCGCCGTCTCCTCACCCTGCCCGGCACCCGGGCGTTCACGGCCGGCAATCTCGTCGCCCGGCTGCCGATGGGCATGTTCAGCGTGAGCGCGGTCGTGATGATCGCCGGGACGCGCGGCTCGTACGCCCTCGCCGGCGCCGTCACCGCGACCGGCCTGGCGGCGACCGCGGTGGTCGCCCCGTGGACCGCGCGCCTGGTCGACCGGTACGGGCAGGCCCGCGTCGCGCTGCCCGCCACCGTGTTCGCCGTGCTGGGCTCCCTCGCCCTGCTGCTGTGCGTGCGCCACGGCGCCCCGGACTGGACCCTGTTCGCCTCCTACGCCGCCACCGCCACGACCCCCAACACCGGCGGGATGTCCCGGGCCCGCTGGGCCCACCTGCTGAAGGGGGACGCCGAGGCCCTGCACACCGCGAACTCCTTCGAACAGGCCGCGGACGAGCTGTGCTTCATGCTCGGCCCGGTGCTCGCGGCCTTCCTGTGCGGGGCGTTCTTCCCGGAGGCGGGCACCCTCGTGGGGGCCGTGCTGCTGCTGGCGGGCGTGGTGCTGTTCACCGCCCAGCGGTCCACCGAGCCGCCGGCCGGGCGGCGCACAACCGGCCGCGCCCCCTTCCGGGCCCCCGGCATCCGGCCGCTGCTGGCCGTGTGCCTGGCGACGGGTGCGGTGTTCGGCTCGATGGAGGTCGTCACCATCGCCTTCGCGGACGACCGGGGGCACCGCTCGGCGGCCGGTGCGGTGCTCGCGCTCCAGGCGGCCGGTTCCTGCGCGGCGGGCCTGCTGTACGGCGCGGTGCGCCCCGCCGGGTCCGCGCGGGCCCGGCTGCCGTGGTGCCTGGCCGCGATGACCGCGCTGATGGCCCTGCCGCTGCTCGCGGCCGGCCTGACCGGCTCGCTCCTGGTGCTGGCGGGGGCGCTGCTGCCGGCCGGCATGGCCACGGCCCCGACGATGGTGACCGCCATGACCCTGGTCCAGCGGTACACCCCCGAGGGCCGGCTGAACGAGGGCATGACGCTCGCGGTGACCGGTCTGCTCGGCGGGATCGCCTGCGGCAGCGCGGCCGGCGGCTGGGTGGTGGAACACGTCTCGGTGACGGCCGGGTACGGCGTCCCGGTGGCGGCGGCCGCGACCGCCCTGGCCGTCTCCGTCGCCCTGTTCGGGCGGTCGAACCGCTTCCCGTCCGAGCCGCCGAACCGCCCCGCGGATTCCCGCGCACCCCATTGACGGCCCCGCGCCCCGCGCATACCTTCACCCGTCGAAGCGCTTCGACGAACACCGCGTGCCCCCTTCGGCATCCCCCACGGACAGTGCCAGACGAGGACCCCCGATGGTGAAGATCACGGACGTGGCCCGGCGCGCCGGGGTCTCCCCGAGCACGGTCTCGTACGCGCTCAGCGGCAAGCGTCCGATCTCCGACGCCACCCGGCGGCGCGTCCAGGCCGCCGTCCGCGAGCTGGGCTACCGTCCGCACGCCGGCGCCCGTCCCCCGGCCCGCCGGTCGAGGGTGCTGGCCCTCGCGGTCCCGGTGCGCTCCGGCGTCCACGTGCCGGTGGTCACGCAGTTCGCGGTGGCGGTGGTCACCGCCGCCCGCGCCCACGACCACGACGTGCTGCTGCTCACCCAGGGCGAGGGCGAGGAGGGGATCCGGCGCGTCGCGGACGCGGGGCTGGCGGACGCGGTGGTGGCGATGGACGTGCAGCTCCAGGACCCCCGGCTGCCGTTGCTGCGCTCGCTGTCCCTGCCGTCCGTGCTGATCGGTGTTCCCGCCGAACCGGACGGGCTGACCTGCGTCGACCTGGACTTCCGGGCGGCCGGTGAGCTGTGCGTGGACCACCTGGTGCGGCTGGGGCACCGGGCGGTGGCGCTGGTCGGCTCGCCGCCGGAGGTGTACGTGCGGCGGACCGCGTTCGCACGGCGGCTGGTGGAGGGCTTCACGGCCGCCGCCGACCGGCACCGGCTGGCCTCCGCGGTGCACCCGTGCGGAACCGGCCGGGACGCCGCCCGGGCGGTCGCCGAGCGGCTGCTGCGCGAGCAGCCGGCGCTGACCGGGGTGGTCGTGCACAACGAACCGCTCCTCGACCCGCTGATCGACGCCTTCGAGCGGCTGGGCCTGCGCGTCCCCGGCGACCTGTCCCTCGTCGCCGTCTGCCCCGCCCCCGTCGCCGCGTCGGCCCGCGTCCCGGTCACCTCGGTCGCCGTGCCGTCCGCGGAGCTGGGCACCCGCGCGGTGCACCTGCTGGTGCGGAAGCTGTCCGGCGCGCCCGTGCCGCACAGCACCCTGCTGTCGCCCCGCCTGACGGAACGGGCGAGCACGGCGGTGCGGGCGCCCGCATGACACAGGCCCCGTCGCTCGAGGCGACGGGGCCTGTGCCCACATGGGGTGGAGTGGAGATGGCGGGAATCGAACCCGCGTCCAACGGTGCGGAACCAGGGCTTCTCCGTGTGCAGTCGGCTGTGCTTTCTCGGCCCCGGAGATCACGCCGACAAGTCTCCGACGGGCCCAGTCACTGTGTGGTTTCCCTCTTCACCCCGTGACCGGGATCAAGGTTTAGTTCCCTAGCTGATGCCAGGATCCGGGTCGGGAACACCCCCGGGCTGACACTCCCTTTAAGTAGGGGAGCCGCTGCTCGCTACCTGAAGATCAGGCAGCGAGGGCGAGCTCGCCCTGGGAGATGGATCGCTTGGAATTGGCGATTATTTTTTTCGGCCTGTGGTTTACGAGATCATGGCCGCTTCCTCGACACGCTTCCCCTGCTTCGACAGCCGCTGTCGAAACCGATCATCCCCATGTTGATTTCTCAAGGTGCGCACCCGCGGTGGGGTGCAGATGCCATCGTACGTGACCGACACCCGACGATGCCACCGTGTTCCCGGCGTCCGACACGACCCGTTGTCGCGGCCGTCGTCCCGCCGTGGCACCGGGTTCAACGCCGCCCGGCGCCGGGTTGTTCCCGCTCAGGCGCGCTGCTTGCGGCGGACCGCCGACATCGCCCGCTCGGCCTCGCGCCGGTCCTGCTTCTCGCGCAGCGTCTGGCGCTTGTCGTACTCCTTCTTGCCCTTGGCCAGCGCGATCTCGATCTTCGCGCGGCCGTCCTTGAAGTACAGGGACAGCGGCACGATGGTGTGCCCCGTCTCCTGGGACTTGGACTCCAGCTTGTCGATCTCCTCGCGGTGCAGCAGCAGCTTCCGCTTGCGCCGCGCGCTGTGGTTGGTCCACGTGCCCTGGCTGTACTCCGGGACGTGCACGTTGTGCAGCCACGCCTCGTGGTCGGTCAGCTGGACGAAGCCGTCGACCAGCGACGCCCGGCCCTGGCGCAGCGACTTCACCTCGGTCCCGGTGAGGACCAGGCCGGCCTCGTAGGTGTCGATGATGAGGTAGTCGTGCCGCGCCTTCTTGTTCTGCGCGATCAGCTTGCGCCCTTTTTCCTTAGCCATAGTGCCGCCATTTTCGCACTACGGAGGGGGTCCGCGGGAAGCCGATTATCGCTCCGGCGCGGCGACGGCGCTACCGGCCCAGTCCGCTCAGGACCGTCCCGGCCCGTTCCAGCGCCCCGTCGTCGGCCTCCAGGTCGGGGACGAGGCCGCGGCCGTCGACGCTCCGGCCGGAGGGGGTGCGGTAGTGGCCGACGGTCAGTTCGGCGACGGAGCCGTCGGGCAGCGGGGTCGGCATCTGGACCGAGCCCTTGCCGAAGGTGCGGGAGCCCACGACGACCGCCCGCCCGCGGTCCTGGAGGGCGCCGGTGAGGAGCTCGGCCGCGCTCATCGTCCCGCCGTCGACGAGCGCGACCAGGGGCCTGGCGGTGTCGCCGCCGGGCTCGGCGTGCAGGGCGCGCTGCTCGCCCTCGACGTCGTAGGTGGCGACCAGGCCGCCGTCGAGGAAGGCGGAGGCCGCGGTGACCGCCTCGGCGACCAGGCCGCCGGAGTTGCCGCGCAGGTCCAGGACGATCCCGGCGCCGGCCGGGGCCCGCCGCACGGCGGCGCGGACCTTCTCGCCGGAGCCCTTGGTGAAGGCGGTGACCTTGACGACGGTGACCCGGCCGGCGGTCTCGCGGACGGTGACCGTGTCGCGGGACAGCCGGGCCCGGCGCAGGGTCTGGCTCCACGCGCGCGTGCCGCGCTCCAGACCGAGGCGGACGGTGGTGCCGGCGGTCTCACCGGTGCCGTCGCCGCGCAGTAAGGAGACCACCTCGGTGACGGGGCGTCCGTCGACCTTCTCCCCGTCGACGCTGCGCAGCCGGTCGCCCGCGCGGATCCCGGCGTCGGCGGCGGGGGTGCCGCTGCCGACCTTCGCCACCTCGATGCGGCCGTCCCGCTCGCGGGCCCACAGCCCGACACCGGTGTACCGGCCGTCCAGGGACTCCTCGAACTCCTCGTACTCGCCCGGGGAGTAGACGGCGGCCCAGCGGTCCCCGCTGCGGCTGACGGCGCGCTCGGCGGCCTCCAGGGGGGACGCGCCGTCGGCCGCGGCCTCCTCGGCCGCCCGGGCGACGTCCGCGTGGCGCCCGGAGTGCGCCGCCGGACGGGCGTCGTCGGCCGCCGCCCTCCGGTCGGACTCGGGCAGGTTGCCGGTGGCGGCACCGGCGACGAGCACACTCGCGAACACCAAGGTCAGGGCGGCTCCGCGGCCGATGCGGCGGGGCTGACAGAACGGGTCACGACCTGACATGCCGGTGAGTCTAGGACAACGCGAAGGGGCGCACGGCCGGTTGGCCGTGCGCCCCCACTGGGCAAGAGTCACACCTTCAGATACTTGCGCAGCGCGAAGAACGCGGCCAACGCGGGCATCAGCAGGCTCGTGGCGAGGATGAGCGGCAGCTTCGTCAGCACGGCGTCCCAGCCGATGAAGTTGATCAGGTTCAGCTTCTCCGACAGGGCCAGACCGTGATCGATGATGAAGTACCGCGCGACCACCAGGAACCCGCACGCGAGCGTGCCGCCGATGAGCCCGGCGACCGCGGCCTCCATGATGAACGGCGCCTGGATGTAGAAGCCGGAGGCGCCGACCAGGCGCATGATCCCGGTCTCCCGGCGGCGGCTGAACGCCGAGACCCGCACCGTGTTCACGATCAGCATCAGGGCGACGACCAGCATCAGCGCCATCACCGCGCGGGCGGCCCAGTTCATGCCGTTCAGCAGCCCGAAGAGGTTGTCCAGGATGCCCTTCTGGTCCTGCACCGACTGCACGCCGTCGCGCCCGTCGAAGGCGGTCGCGATGACCTGGTACTTCTCCGGGTCCGTCAGCTTGATGCGGTACGACTCCTGCATCTGGTCCGGCGTGAGGGAGCTGGCCAGCGGGGAGTCGCCGAACTGCTCCTTGTAGTGCTTGTACGCCTCGTCCTGGGACTCGTAGGTGACCGTGTCGACGACCGACATCTTCTCCAGGTCGGTCTTGATCTGGCTCTTCTGGTCCTCGGTCACCGCGCCCTTGGCGCAGTTCGGGTCGGACTCGGCGTCACTCTTGTTGCACAGGAAGATGGAGACGTTGACCTTGTCGTACCAGTAGCCCTTCATGGTGTTGACCTGGTCGCTCATCAGGAGCGACCCGCCGAACAGGGCGAGCGACAGGG
The DNA here is from genome assembly GCF_009852415.1 of Streptomyces sp. Tu 3180. Taxonomy (NCBI): domain Bacteria; kingdom Bacillati; phylum Actinomycetota; class Actinomycetes; order Kitasatosporales; family Streptomycetaceae; genus Streptomyces; species Streptomyces sp. Tu 3180. Next base: position 3,376,818 of record NZ_WOXS01000002.1, read on the forward strand.
CGACGGAGACGACGACCGCGAAGGTCATCGTCAGGTTGCGGCGGAGACCGACGCCGATCTCCGACAGGACGAACTGGGCGCGCATGGCGGGTCCTTCAGGCCTTTCCGTGGACGCGAGGGGGCGCGATCGGAGGTGATCAGTGCTGGTAGCCGTAGACGCCGCGCGCCTGGTCGCGGACGAGGCGGCCCTGCTCCAGCTCGATGACGCGCTTGCGCATCTGGTCCACGATGTTCTGGTCGTGCGTCGCCATCACCACGGTGGTGCCCGTCCGGTTGATCCGGTCGAGCAGCTTCATGATGCCGACGGAGGTCTGCGGGTCGAGGTTGCCGGTGGGCTCGTCGCAGATGAGCAGCTTGGGCCGGTTGACGAAGGCCCGCGCGATGGCCACGCGCTGCTGCTCACCGCCGGAGAGCTCACCGGGCATCCGGTCCTCCTTGCCGCCGAGGCCGACGAGGTCGAGCACCTGCGGCACGGACTTGCGGATCTCGCCGCGCGACTTGCCGATGACCTCCTGCGCGAAGGCCACGTTCTCGGCGACCGTCTTGTTCGGCAGCAGGCGGAAGTCCTGGAACACCGTCCCCAGCTGGCGCCGGATCTGCGGCACCTTCCAGTTGGAGACGCGGGCGAGGTCCTTGCCCAGGACGTGCACCTGTCCGTGGCTGGCCCGCTCCTCGCGGAGGACCAGCCGCAGGAAGGTGGACTTTCCGGAGCCGGAGGACCCCACGAGGAACACGAACTCGCCCTTCTCGACCTCCAGGGAGACGTCCCTGAGGGCAGGACGGTTCTGCTTGGGGTAGACCTTGGACACGTTGTCGAATCGGATCACGGATGCACCACGGGTAGCCGGGGGTAGATGAGCGTGACCATACGCGAAGCGGAAGGACGACCGCAGTCACCGTCCGGGGTTGCGCGGCACTTGTTCCCTTTGTGACGGATGTACGGCGCTGCCGCGCGGTCCCGCCGCCGGGGCAGGATACGGGGGACCGCGCCGTTTACCGCGGAACCTGGCACAGTGGGAGGGGAACGTTCGCGTGGTCGTGGGCGTTATGACGATGGAACCGGTGGGAGGAGGGCGAGCGCATGACGTATGACCGGCTGGTGTGCGCGAACTGCGCCGCGCCCGTGAGCGAGGGCCGGTGCCCGGTGTGCCGTGCGAACCGCGAGCGGCTGCAGCAGGAGAACTTCTTCGCGGGGCTGAACCCCACGGCGCTGATCGCGCTGCTGGCGGTGCTGGTCGCGGCGGTGGCGCTGCTCGCCCACCAGACCGCCTGACGCCCCACCCGAACGCACGAGGGGCCCGGAGCGCGGTTGCGCTCCGGGCCCCTCGGTCTACGCCGTCCTCACGCTGCGTACGCGCGCGGCCACCGTCAGGCGGCGGCGCCGCCGCGGCCGGTCATCAGGCGCGGCAGCACCCGGAAGCCGATGCCGCCGGCGATCATCGTGGCGGCGCCGATCACCAGGAAGGTGGTCTCCATGGCACCGGTCTCGGCGAGCTCCTTGCCGTCGCCCTGGGCCGCGGGGGCCGGGGCGTCGTCACCGGTGTCGGTGAGCGCCGAGGAGCCCTCCTCCTGGGTGGAGGCGCCACCGTCGGGGTCGGCGGCGTTGCCGCCGCCGTTGCCGCCGCCGTTGCCGTTGCCATTGCCGTTGCCGTTGCCCGGCTCCTCCGGCTCGGTGGGCTCCTCCGGCTCGGTGGGCTCGGTGGGCTCCTCCGGCTCGGTCGGGTCGGTGGGCACCTCGGGGTCGGTCGGGATCTCCGGGTCCGTCGGGTCGGTGGGCACCTCCGGGTCCGTCGGGTCGGTCGGGACCTCCGGCTCGGTGGGGATCTCAACCGGCGGGGTCTCCGGATCGGTGGGGTCGTCGCCCGGCTCGTCGCCGTCGAGGTCCGCGTCGACACCGAGGCCGACGCCGCCCTCGCCCGCCGAGGCGCTCACGCCGATCTCGAGGGCGGAGGCCGCGCCGGCCGCGGTCAGCGAGGCACCGGCCGCGATCACGGCACCGGCCGCGATCCGAGCGACACGGATCCGCGTCTTCTTGGTCATGTGGTTGCTACCCCCAGTAGCTCATCGTCAATGAGGCGGCGCTCGGGGCCGTGATCAACGGGGGTGACTGCGGTGAAACGCCCCCCGGTTCACATGCGCCCCAGAGATACGCATGCCACGCTTCACCCTTCCGATTTTTCAAAAGAACGTCAAGGCCGTTGCGTACGCGATGTCCTGCTACGCACGCTTTGCCGAACACCGGGGGCGTGAGTGTGATGTAAAACCCAGACATCCCCGGCACGGAAAAGGCAACTGCCACCAGGAAGGCGGCAGTTGCCTTGTCGACAAAGCGCTGTTCGCGCGGAGGGTTACTTCTCCTGCTGCTTGCGCCAGCGAATTCCGGCCTCCAGGAAGCCGTCGATCTCACCGTTGAACACGGCCTCGGGGTTGCCGACCTCGTGCTCCGTGCGCAGGTCCTTGACCATCTGGTAGGGGTGCAGCACGTACGAACGCATCTGGTTGCCCCAGGAGTTGCCGCCGTCGCCCTTGAGGGCGTCCATCTTGGCCTGCTCCTCCTGGCGGCGCCGCTCCAGCAGCTTGGCCTGGAGGACGTTCATCGCGGTGGCCTTGTTCTGGATCTGGGAGCGCTCGTTCTGGCAGGAGACCACGATGCCGGTGGGCAGGTGCGTGATGCGCACCGCGGAGTCGGTGGTGTTCACGCCCTGGCCGCCGGGGCCGGAGGAGCGGTAGACGTCGATGCGCAGGTCGGACTCGTCGATGTCGACGTGGTCGGACTGCTCGACGACGGGGAGCACCTCGACGCCCGCGAAGGAGGTCTGGCGCCGGCCCTGGTTGTCGAAGGGCGAGATGCGCACCAGGCGGTGGGTGCCCTGCTCGACGGAGAGGGTGCCGTAGGCGTAGGGCGCCTGGACGGAGAAGGTGGTCGACTTGATGCCGGCCTCCTCGGCGTACGACGTCTCGATGAGCTCGGTCTTGTAGCCCTTCTGCTCCGCCCAGCGCAGGTACATCCGCTGCAGCTTCTCGGCGAAGTCGGCCGCGTCCACGCCACCGGCCTCGGCGCGGATGTTGACGAGCGCCTCACGGGAGTCGTACTCGCCGCTGAGCAGCGTCCGGACCTCCATCTCGTCCAGCGCCTTCCTGACGGCCGCGAGCTCGGACTCGGCCTCCGCGCGGGTGTCCGGGTCGTCCTCCTCCTCGGCCATCTCGAAGAGCACGGCGAGATCGTCGATCCGGCCGCGCAGCGCCTCGGCCTTCCGCACCTCGGCCTGGAGGTGGGAGAGCTTGCTGGTGATCTTCTGCGCCTCGTCCGGGTTGTCCCACAGGGACGGCGCGGCCGCCTGCTCCTCGAGCACGGCGATGTCTGCCCTCAGCTTGTCGAGGTCCAGGACGGCCTCGATCGACTCCATGGTCGAGGAGAGGGACTTGAGCTCTTCGGATACATCGACGACTGCCACGCCCTCCAGCGTAACGGCTCCGCCGGGCGACCCACGCCGGGCGCGGGCCGCGGGGAGGGCGTACCAGGTCAGGGGGCGGCCGGGGCGGAGTTCTTCGTGTCCTCGGGCGGCGCCGCGCCGTCGTCCGCGGTGGCCAGCCAGGTGCCGACGCCCGCCGCGGCCGCCAGGACCGCCGCCGCCACGGCCAGGGCCAGGCGGCGCCGGCGGGCGATCGCGCGGTTGCGGGCCGAGCCGGGGCGGGGGGCACCGGCCGCGCGGGGGGCCCGGGCCGTGCCGCGGGCGCCGCCGGCGAGCTCGTCGGGGGCCGGCACCCTCATCGACGTGTGGGTGTCGCGGTTGGAGTCGGCCGGGCGCGCGCCCGGCACCAGCGGGACCGCGCCGCGCCGCCGCACCGGCCGCCCGGCGGCCGGGACCGGGCCGGGCGCCCGGTCGTCCTCCGCCGGCTCCTCCGCCGGCCCGGTGTCCGGCTCGTCCACGTCCAGCGGCGGCATCCCCGCCAGCATCGGCAGCAGCTCCCGCAGCCGCGCGGCCAGCTCGGAGGCGCGCAGCCGCGACGCCGGCGCCTTCGCCAGGCACTGCACCAGCAGCTGCCACAGCTCGTCGGGGATGCCGGGGAGCGGGACCACCGTCTCGGTGACGTGGCGGCGCAGGACCGCTCCGGGGTGCCCGCCGCCGAACGGCGTGAAGCCCGCGAGCAGCTCGTACAGGACCGTGGCCAGCGCGTAGATGTCGACCGACGCGCGCGGCGGCAGGCCCTCCACCATCTCCGGGGCGAGGTAGTCCGGCGTCCCGATGATCTTGGTGGCCCGGGTGCGGCGCGGGGTGTCGATGAGCTTGGCCACACCGAAGTCCGTGAGCAGCGCGCGGTGCGAGCCGCCCGGCCCCAGCGGGCCCTGCATGTCCAGCAGCACGTTCTCCGGCTTGACGTCCCGGTGCACGACCCCCGCCGCGTGCGCCGCCGCCAGCCCGTCCGCGACGTCGGCGACGATCGCCGCCGCCGCCTCGGGCGCGAGCCGCCGCTCGCGGTCGAGGCGGGTGCGCAGGTCCGTGCCGCGGACCAGGTCCATGACCAGGGCGAGGTCGTTGCCGTCGACCACCAGGTCGCGCACGGAGACGACGTGCGGGTGCTCCAGACCGAGCAGCGCCGTCCGCTCCTGCACGAAGCGGCCGACCAGCTCCTGGTCGGAGGAGAGATCCTCACGCAGAAGCTTGATGGCGACGGGCCCCTCGGGGCCCTCGCCCAGCCACACCGTGCCGGCGCTGCCCCGCCCGAGGATCTGGTGGGCGGTGTACCGGCTGCCGATCTTCCGTGCCAAGACTGCTCCTACCGACGCGTGTTGTCGCTAAAACTACGCGTCCGGGGAGCCGGGCTTCACAACGGATCCCGAAATCAACCCTCAGGTGTCGACAAATCAGCAAACGCGCCGGGGTCCGGTGCGGTCGGCCCGGACCGGACCGACCCGGGCCGGACGGTTCAGTTCGACCCGGAGGGGTCCGAGGATCCGCCCAGGTCCTCGATCCAGCCCGTCACCGTGCCGAACCAGTCGGTGAGCTGGTCCCAGTAGCCCTTGCCGGTGCCGATCCAGTCCTGCAGCGGGCTCAGCTCCCAGATCAGCCATCCGGCGACGAACAGGATGACGAGCGTGAACAGGCACCCCTTGAGGCAGCCCAGCCCGGGGATCCTCATCGGGCTGGCGCTGCGCCGGCGCGGCGGCCGGGGTTCGCGCCGGGGCTGCTGGGGCTCCGGCCGGGCGGGGGGCGCGTACCGCTGGGGCGGCTGCGGCTGCGGCTGCTGGGGCTGCGGCGTGGCGTAGCGCTGCGGCGGCTGCGGCTGCGGGTAGCCCTGGCCGGGGCCGGGCTGGGCCTGCGGGCGCCGCTGCGGCGGCTGCTGCGGCTGCTGCGGCCGGGCGACCTGCCGCTGGGGGCGGCGGCGCAGCGGGTCCTGGCTGGGGTCGAGGTACTGGACCTGGGTCTGCTCGTTGCGGTCGCGGGCCGCGCGCAGCTGGTTCTGCCAGGGGTGCGGGTCCTCCGGACCCGGCCGTCCGGGCCGCCCCGGGTCTCCCTGACCGCCCTGGCCGGGGGCACCGGCGGCATGACGGCGGTCGGGTCGGCCGCACCCCGGTGGGGGAGGACGGCGGTGGGGTCGGCGGCGCCGGTGTGCGGCAGGACGCTGGTCACGCCGTTGGGGTCGTGGGCGCCCGCGCCGTGCGGCAGCACCTGCGTCGGGTCGGCGTCGCCGGACGCGCCGGGCACCGGCGCGGGGGCCGGGTCGGGCGCCAGGAGCGCGCCGACGTTCTCGGCGGCGGAGATCTGCGCGGAGTTCGCGTGCACGCCGATGCCCTCGGCGACGACGCGCAGGCCGCGCGCGAGGTTCTCGGCGCTGGGCCGCTCGTCGGGGTTCTTGCGCAGGCAGCGCTCGATGACCGTCCACAGCGGGTCGGGGACGGTGGAGGGGCGGCGGGGTTCGGCGCTCAGGTGCTGGTGCAGCACCTCCAGGGCGGAGCTCCCGGCGAACGGCGGGCGGCCGGTGACCAGCTCGTACAGCAGGATGCCGGCGCCGTAGACGTCGACGGCGGAGGTCTGCGGGCGGCCCTCGGCGGACTCGGGCGCGATGTACGCGGGCGTGCCGACGAACTCGTGGGTGCGGGTCAGGCCCGGGGAGTCGGCGAGGCGGGCGATGCCGAAGTCGGTCAGCATCGGGTGCAGCTCGCCGCCCTCCTGCTTGAGCAGGACGTTGGCCGGCTTCAGGTCGCGGTGCACCACGCCGTCGGCGTGGCTGGCGGCGAGCGCGTCGGAGATCTGGGCGGTCAGCAGCGCGGCGGCCACCGGGGTGAAGGGGCCGTTCTCGCGCAGGTGGCGGTGCAGGTCGGGACCGTCGACGAGGTCCATGACCAGGGCCAGCAGATCGCCCTCGACCACCAGGTCGCGGACCCGGACGATGTTGGGGTGGGTCAGCCGCAGCAGGACGGAGCGCTCGCGCAGGAACCGCATCACGACGTCCGCGTCGTTCGCGAGCTCCTCCTTGAGGACCTTGATCGCGACGGTCTCGCCGGGCTGTCCGGGCACGGCCGCCTCGGCGCCCGCGGTCTCCCGCTGGCGGGCGCGCCAGACGGTGCCCGTGGCGCCGCGTCCCAGCGGCTCCTCGAGCAGGTACTTGCTCCCTACCGGCCGCACGTCATGCGCTCCCTGCTGCTTGCTTGGCGTAGACCGTGGTCCACCGTGCTACGGATGTTCCGACCCACTGTAGTGCCGCGGCGCGCTGTACCGGCTTGCCGAGTTCGGCGTCTTCCTCCCGCGGGCCCTGCCGCGCACCGGTGCCCGTCCGTGTTCGAAGGAAAGACGCTCGACCCGGTCCGTTGGTTGCCGGATGCCGGACGTGACCGATCTCAAGTGGCCCCGGAACGATCACCGGCTCCGTACTGGTCAGGCATTTTTGCGGGCAGAGCCGACCAATCAAGATCATTCGATGCCGGACGGCGGGCGCGTTGTCGGTGGCAGGTGCGAGGATGCCTCCCAGTACTGGCCGTACGTGCGCGTGTGGCGGTGGGGGAAGTCCGCGGAGGGGGACCGCGGGGCGGCTTCGTCCCCCGTGTCGCGGGCGCCCGCGCAGAAGGGATCGCTGACGGCGATGCAGATCCGGCTGACCGTCGTTGACCCGCTGGGCCCCTCCTCCCCCGCGCGGGACCGGGCCGCGAGCCGCGACGTGCTGGTCACGGCGCCCGCCGGCACGGCCCTGGCCGCGGTCGCCTCCGCGCTGGCCTCGGCGGTCTCCGGCGGCGACGGCTCGTCCGGCTCCTCGGGCGCCCCGGTGCTGTACGCCGGCGACCGGCGGCTGGACGCCCAGCGCTGCACGCTCGGCGAGCCGCCGCTGATCGACGGCGCGGTGCTGGCCGTGGGCGCCCCGGGCGAGCCGGAGCCGCATCCCGAGCTGGACGACGCCCCGACCCGCCTCCACGTGGTCGCCGGTCCCGACGCGGGCGGGGTGCACCTGCTGCACGGCGGCGAGATCCGCATAGGCCGCTCCGCCGACGCCGACGTGCCGCTCGACGACCCGGACGTCTCCCGGCTGCACTGCGCGGTGACGGTCGGCCCGGACGGCCGGGTCTCGGTCGCCGACCTCGGCTCCACCAACGGCACGACGCTGGACGGCAGGCGGGTGGGCACCCGGCCGGTGCGCTTCGCACCGGGCGCGCTGCTGCGGATCGGGGAGTCCGCCCTGCGGCTCACCCCGTCCGCGGGGCCGGCGGCGCCGGCGGGGGCGACGCCGGACGGCGAGGGGCACGTGCGCGTGCCGTCGCCCCGGCAGGCGCGGCCCGGCGGCGCGGACGACCGCGCGCGCGTGGCGGCGCCGGCGGCTCCCACCCACCACGCCCGCGGCCCCGCCGGCTGGGCCGTGCCCGCCCGGAGCGGGCACGGGGACGGCGCGGGCGAGGCTCCGCGGGTGCCGGGGCAGGGCGGGGCGCCGGACAGCGAGAGCCGTGGGACGGGCCCGGGTCCCGCGGGGCGCGCGGTGCGCACGGCCGCCCGGGGGGACGTACCGCACATGCCCCGGGGCCGCCGCGTCTCGCAGCCGCCCGCGGACGGGGACACCCACGCGGGCCGCTCCGGCGCGCACCGGGGCCCGGGGGAGCCCGGCCCCGCCGGGGACGCGACGGCCGGTGGCGGCGCCCCGGGCCGGGGCGCCGGCGGGGCGACCGGCCCGGTGCCCGGCAGCGCCTCCGGCCGCCCCTCCGGCCCGACCACCGGACCCGCCACCGGCCACATGCCCGGCGCCGCGCACACCGGACCCGGTGCCGGCGGTGTCCCCGCCGCGCCGGCCGTCGGCCCCGCGGCCGGCACCGTCCCCGCTCCGCGCCCCGCCACCCGCAAGGGCACCCCCGTGCGGGGCACCGACCTCCCCCAGCCCCCGGGGGGACGCAGGCGGGGCGGGCTCACCGCCTGGGCGCGGCGGCTGGCCGGCGGGCGGCAGGAGCAGCCGGCGGACGCGCGGGACACCCACGGCGAGGAGGCGGCCGGCGGCGCACCCGGACCCGGTGCGGCCGCCCCCGCCCTCCCCGAGACCTGGCCGGACCCCGCCACGCTGCTGCTGACCGCGCTGGGCCCCGGCCCCCGGCTGTGGGAGCGCGGGCCGGGCCACCCCGAGGCGCTCGCGGTGCGGCTCGGTACGGCCGACCGGGCGGCGCCGGACGGCTCCGGCCTGCTGCCCGCCGTACCGGTGACGTCGGGACTGCGCGAGGTCGGCGCACTGGGACTGGCCGGTCCGCGCGAACGGCTCGCCGGGCTGGCCCGCGCGGTGCTGGCCCAGCTCGCCGCGCTGCACTCCCCCGACTTCCTGGAGATCGTCCTGATCGCCGCGGACCGCTCCCGCCCCCTGGAGGAGCGCACCGCCGAGTGGTCGTGGCTGGGCTGGCTGCCGCACGTGCGCCCGGGGCACGGCCAGGACTGCCGCCTGCTCCTCGCGCACGACGCCGAACAGGCCGCCGCCCGCACCGGGGAACTGCTGCGCCGGCTGGAGGACCACGGCCACGCGGCCGGGGCGGACGCGGCCCCCTTCGCGCCGGAGCGGTCCGCCGTGCCGGAGCAGCCCGCTCCGGCCGACCGGCGCCCCTCCTGGGCCCGGGACGGCGACGGCGGCACCGACGCGGCGGGCGGCTTCGCGGGGCCGTACACCGTGGTCGTCGTGGACGGCGACCCCGGGGGCACCGAGCTGCGCGAGGCGTTGGCGCGCCTGGCCGTGGAGGGACCGCGGGCCGGGATCCACCTGGTGTGCCTCGCCGAGACGGCCGCCGCCTCCCCGGCGTCCCCGGTGGCGGAGACGTACGAGACGGCGTGCGCGGTGGCGCCGGCGTTCCGGGAGTGCGGTGCCGTCGCCCTGCTCAGCGGCGACGTGGCGACGGCCCTGCGGCTGGTGCGGGTGGCCCGGACCGGCTCCCGGGCGCCCTCCGGCCCGGTCGGCCACGGCACCGTGGCCACGGTCGACGCGGTCTCCCCCGCCTGGGCCGAGCGGTTCGCGCGGGCGCTCGCGCCGCTGCGCACGGACGGCACCGCGGGACAGCACCACGCGCGCGTGTCGGCGCCGCTGCCGCAGTCGGCGCGGCTGCTGGACGAACTGGGCCTGGCCCGGGCCACCCCCGCCTCCCTGATGGCCCGCTGGGCGGACGCGGCCGACGACACCCAGGCGCTCGGCGGCCGCGTCACCGCCGTGCTGGGCGCCGGGCCGCGCGGCCCGGTCGTCGCCGATCTCGCCGCCGACGGGCCGCATCTGCTGGTCGAGGGGGTGCCCGGCAGCGGCCGCACCGAGCTGCTGCGCGCGGTCGTCGCCTCGCTGGCCGCCGCCGAGCGGCCCGACCGGCTGAGCATCGTGCTGGTCGACGGCCGGGGCGGCCCCGCGACGGACGACGGACCCGGCGAGGGCCTGCGCGTGTGCACGGACGTCCCGCACGTCACCACCCACCTCACCGCCAACGACCCGGTGCGCATGCGGGAGTTCGCCCAGTCGCTGAGCGCCGAGCTGAAGCGGCGCGCCGAGCTGCTCGGCCGGTCCGACTTCACGGAGTGGCACACCGGGCGCGAGCTGTCGGACCGGATGGTCACGCAGCGCACGGCCGCGCGGCGCGGCGCGACGGGCACCGGGGGCGAGCACGACGGGGACCTGGAGTCCCCGCCCAGTTCGACGCTCCGGCTGCGGCCGGGAGCGGCCCGGCGCCAGGCGCAGGCCGCTCCGCCGCTGCCCCGGCTGGTGGTCGTGGTGGACGACCTGGACGCGCTGGTCTCCCCCGCGCTCGGCGCGCCGGGACGGCCCGCCGCCGGATCGGTGATGCGGGCGCTGGAGGCCGTGGCGCGGGACGGGGAGCGGCTGGGCGTGCACCTGGTCGCGGCCACCGGCCCGTGCGCCCGTACGGCCCGGACCGAGCCGGCGCGGCGGGCGACGGTGCGGGTCACGCTCGACGCGCCCGCGCCCCCGGGCCCGGACGCGCCGGCGCCGGGGCGCGGCCGGCTGGCCCACCCGGACGGCCGGACGACCGCGTTCCAGGGCGGGCGGGTGACCGGCCGCATCCCGCGGACGGCGACCCTGCGCCCCACGGTCGTGCCGCTGGAGTGGCACCGCATGGGCGACCCCCCGGCCCGCCGCCAGGTGCGGGAGCTGGGCAACGGCCCGACCGACCTCGCCCTGCTCGCCAGCGCGCTGGAGCGCGCCGCCCGGCAGGTCTCCGCGGCCGAGGTGCCGTCACTGCTGTGACGCGCCCCCGGCCCGGGGTCCGGGGTTCCGGCCCGGGTCGCCCGCCCTTCCGTGGAACCCGTTCCCGGTGTGCGCCCCTCGTACGTCCCGTGCTTCTCGCCGCGGGTCGCGGCGCCGCGGTCCGCTCGTCGCCGAAGCGGCCGCGTCCGCCCCATGACGCGGCGTCACGAAGCGATCACAATCGCGGACTTGACGCCGGACGCGCTCTTGCCTCCCCGATCCCCCGGGCGTAGACCAGAGCGCACGGGACAGTGCTCGACGTTCGACGAGGTACGAAGAACGGGGCAGTGATGCGCAGGACGAGCAGGATCATCCGGACACGCAGGTCGCCCGACGGCTCCACGCGGGTTCCCCGCACCCGCGGAACCGCGAGAGCCGCAGCCGCCGTCGCCGCGGGTGTGCTCGCGGTCTCGCTCACCGCCTGCGGAGGCGGCGACGACGACGGCGGCACCGACGACAAGGGCGGTGGCGCCGAGGACACCGGCACCACCGTCACCCTCCCCGAGCTGGACGGCGAGAGCCTCCAGGTGGCCGCCGTGTGGACCGGCGCCGAGCAGGCCAACTTCAAGAAGGTCCTCGCGGAGTTCGAGAAGCGCACCGGCGCCAAGGTGACCTTCGTGCCCGCCCAGGACCCCATCATCAACTTCCTCGGCTCGAAGATCGCGGGCGGTGCCCCGCCGGACGTGGCGCTGCTGCCGCAGCCCGGCGCCATCAAGCAGGCGGTGGACAAGAAGTGGGCCAAGCCGCTGGGCGCCGAGGCGCGGGCGGAACTGGCCGAGAACTACTCGCGGGGCTGGCAGGACATCGGCAAGGTCGACGGCGAGCAGTACGGCGTCTACTACAAGGCCGCCAACAAGTCGCTGATCTGGTACAACACCCAGGTCTTCGAGAACGCCGGCGCGAGCGAGCCCAAGACCTGGGACGAACTGCTCACCACCGCGCAGACGGTGTACGACTCCGGCGTCACCCCCTTCTCGGTCGGCGGCGCCGACGGCTGGACGCTGACCGACTGGTTCGAGAACGTCTACCTCTCCCAGGCGGGCCCGGAGAAGTACGACCGGCTCGCCCGGCACGAGATCAAGTGGACCGATCCGTCGGTCGAGGAGGCGCTGACCACCCTGGCGGAGATCTGGGGCAGGAAGGACTACGTCGCGGGCGGCGCGCGCGGCGCGCTGCAGACGGCGTTCCCCGAGTCCGTGACGCAGACCTTCACCGGCGGCGACCAGCCCAAGGCGGCCATGGTCTACGAGGGCGACTTCGTGCAGGTCAACATCGGCGAGACCGAGGCGGAGGTCGGCACGGACGCGAAGGTGTTCCCGTTCCCGGCGGTCGGCGACACCGCGCCCGTGGTGTCCGGCGGCGACGCGGCGGTGATCCTGAAGGACTCGAAGGCGGCGCAGGCGCTGGTGACCTTCCTCGCCTCCCCGGACGCGGCGGGCGTCCAGGCGAAGCTGGGCGGCTACCTGTCGCCGAACAGGAACGTGCCGAACTCGGCGTACCCCAACGAGGTGCAGCGGAAGATGGCCAAGGCGCTCGTCGACGCCGGGGACGACTTCCGCTTCGACATGTCCGACCAGGCCCCGCAGGTCTTCGGCGGCACGCCCGGCAAGGGCGAGTGGAAGGCGCTGCAGGACTTCCTGAAGAACCCGCGGGACGTCGCGGGGACCCAGGAGAGGCTGGAGGCCGACGCGGCCGCGGCGTACGGGGACTGATCCGGCCATGGCGTCGGACACGGCGGCGGGGCCCCCGGAGGCGGCCCCCGCCGCTCCCAAGTCGCGCAGGAGCGTCACCGGCACCCGCACCACCGTCGCGGCGCTGTTCCTGCTGCCCGCGCTCGTCCTGCTCGGTGCGCTCGTGGTCTACCCGATCGGGTACTCCGTCGTCCGCAGCTTCTACGACCAGTCCGGCGACGGCTTCGCCGGACTCGACAACTACCGGGCCCTGTTCACCGACGACGGCATCCGCACCGCCCTGAAGAACAACATCGTCTGGGTGGTGTTCGCGCCGACCGTCGCGACCGCGCTCGGCCTGGTCTTCGCGGTGCTGACCGAACGGGTGCGCTGGGGAACGGCGTTCAAGCTGGTCGTCTTCATGCCGATGGCGATCTCGATGCTCGCGGCGGGCATCATCTTCCGGCTGGTGTACGACCAGGACCCGGACAAGGGCGTGGCGAACGCGGTGTGGGTGGGGGTGCACGACACCTTCGCCCAGTCCTCGGCGTTCCCGAAGGCGCACCCGGGGCGCGAGTCGCCGCTGGAGCCGGCGGACGGGGGCGCGTTCGTCACCAGGGCGACGGTGAGCGCGGGCGACACGGTCACGCTGCCGCTGGTCGGTGTCGCCCCGGACCTGATGCCGGACGACGCGCGGCGGGCGGCGCCGCCGGAGCCGGAGGACGGCCGGATCACCGGCACCACCTGGCAGGACTTCACCCGCGGCAAGGGCGTCGGCACGCTGAACGGCGTCGACGCCTCGGAGCTGGGCTACGCCGGGATGAGGATCGAGGCCGTGAAGGACGGCGAGGTGGTGGAGACGGCCACGGCGGGCGACGACGGCACCTTCTCCTTCTCGTCGAAGGCGGACGGGGCGCGGCTGCGGCTCCCGGCGAGCAACTTCGAGGAGCCCTACAACGGCCTGGACTGGCTGGGCCCGTCGCTGGTCACGCCCGCCATCATCGGCTCGTACATCTGGATGTGGGCGGGCTTCGCGATGGTGCTGATCGCGGCCGGGCTCGCGGGCATGCCCCGGGAGCTGCTGGAGGCCGCCCGGGTGGACGGCGCCAACGAGTGGCAGGTGTTCAGACGGATCACGGTGCCCCTGCTCGCGCCCGTCCTCGCGGTCGTCACCGTCACCCTGATGATCAATGTGCTGAAGGTGTTCGACCTGGTCTTCATCATCGCCCCGGGCTCCTCCCAGGACGACGCGAACGTCCTCGCGCTGGAGCTGTACCGCAAGGGCTTCGCGGCGGACCAGCCGGGCATCGCCAGCGCCATCGCGGTGTTCCTGCTGCTGCTGGTCGTCCCGGTGATGTGGTTCAACATCCGCAGGCTGCGGCGGGAGGTGCGGCGATGAGCGCGGACGCCGGCGGTGTCAGCGAGGCGGGCGCACCGCCCGTCGTCCCCGTCAGGGCCGGACGGCCGCTGGGCTCGAGGCTCACCGCGCGGGCGGGCGGCGGCCTGGTGCGCGTCTTCCTGGTCGTCGTCGGAGTGTTCTGGCTGGTCCCGACGCTCGGGCTGCTGCTGGCCAGCCTGCGCACCCCGCAGGACATGGCCGCGAGCGGCTGGTGGAAGGTGCTCACCGAGCCCTCGCAGCTCACCTTCGGCGCCTACGAGACGCTCCTGGAGAACGGCGACATCACGAGCTCCCTGCTGAACACGGTGTACATCACGGTGCCGTCGACCGTCCTGGTGGTGGTGATCGGCTCACTGGCCGGTTACGCCTTCGCCTGGATGGAGTTCCCCGGCCGGGACTGGTGGTTCCTCGCCGTGGTGGGGCTGCTGGTGGTGCCGGTGCAGGTGGCGCTGATCCCGATCGCCGAACTCTTCGGCGCCCTCGGCGTCTTCGGCTCCCTGACCGGGGTGGTCCTCTTCCACGTCGGCTTCGGCCTGCCGTTCGCGGTGTTCCTGCTGCGGAACTTCTTCGCGGAGATCCCCAGGGAGCTGCTGGAGGCGGCCCGGCTGGACGGCGCCGGTGAACTGCGCCTGTTCGTCCGGGTCGTGATGCCGCTCGCCGGGCCGGCGATCGCCGCGCTCGGCATCTTCCAGTTCCTGTGGGTGTGGAACGACCTGCTGGTCGCGCTGATCTTCTCGGACGCCGGGAGCCAGCCGATCACGGTCGCCCTGCAGACGCAGGTACGGCAGTTCGGCAACAACATCGACGTGCTGGCGCCGGGCGCGTTCCTCTCGATGGTGGTCCCGCTGGTCGTGTTCTTCGCGTTCCAGCGGCAGTTCGTCTCCGGCGTGATGGCGGGCGCGGTGAAGTAGCCCGCACCGGCGAGGGAGCGGGAGGGGCGGACCGGTGCGGGTCCGCCCCTCCGGGTGACCGGATTCCCCCGGATGCCGCACACGGCGTAACCAAGTCGGCCCAGTGGCCGTTGCCGGGCCGAACGCCCGCACCGACCGATGGATGCCCCCTTGCCCAGGTTCAGTGTCATTGTCCCCGCGTACCAGGTTCAGGCGTATCTGCCCGAGTGCCTGGAATCGGTGCTGTCCCAGTCGTACGCCGACCTCGAACTGATCGCCGTCGACGACTGCTCGCCGGACGCGTGCGGCGCGGTGATCGACGAGTTCGCCGCCCGCGACCCGCGCGTGCGGGCCGTGCACCTGCCGGAGAACACGGGCCTCGGCCCGGCCCGCAACGCCGGGATGGAGCGGGCGACCGGCGACTACCTGGTGTTCCTGGACGGCGACGACACCCTCGCCCCCGACGCGCTCCTGGCGATCGCCGGCCGGCTGGAGGAGACCGGCGACCCGGACGTCCTGGTCTACGACTACGCGCGCACGTACTGGTCGGGCGAGACCGTGCGCAACCGGGCCGCCGCCGAGCTCACCGAACGGGGCCCGGCGCCGTTCCGGCTGACGGACCGGCCGGGGCTGCTGAACCTGCTGATGGTGGCCTGGAACAAGGCCTACCGGCGGGAGTTCACGGAGCACGCGGGCTTCGTCTTCCCGCCCGGCTACTACGAGGACACCCCGTGGACGTACCCGGTCCTGATGACGGCGGGGTCGATCGCGACCCTGGACCGGGTGTGCGTGCACTACCGGCAGCGGCGGGCCGGCGGCATCCTGCGCACCGCCAGCGAGCGGCACTTCGACGTCTTCGACCAGTACGACCGGGTGTTCGCGTACCTCGACGAGCACCCCGGGCTGGCGTGCTGGCGGCCGGTGCTGTTCCGCCGCATGGTCGACCACCTCGTGACGGTGCACGCGCGGCGGGACCGGCTGCCGCGCGGGACGCACGCCGCCTTCCTGCGCCGGGCCCGCTCCCACTACCGGCGCCACCGCGCGCCCGGCGCGCCCGTCCCCGCACGCGCCCGGATCCACCACGCGCTGATCCGGTTCGGCCTGCACCGCACCTACCGGGCCCTGCGGCTGGCGTCGGCCCTGCGCCGCGGGGCGGTCCGGCTCTCCGGCAGGCTGCTGGGCGCCCTGCGCTCCGCCGCCCTGCTCCTGCACTACCGCGTCCAGCGGCTGCTCCCGCTGCGCGCCGACCACGCCGTCTTCACCCCCCACGGGGACGACGGCCACGGCGGCGACCCGGGCGCCCTGGAGTCCGCGTTCCGCGCCGTCGCCCCGCACCTGCGCACCGCCTGGGTGGTGCGCCCCGGGCACCCTCACGCCGTCCCGCCGGGCGCACGCCCGCTGGTCCCCGGCACGGCCGCCCACTGGAGCGCGCTCGCCCGCTCCGCGTACCTGGTGGGCGACACCGGCCTCGGCCCCCGTCCGGTCAGGCGCAAGGGGCAGGTCGTCGTCCGGACGCAGGACGGCACCCCTCTCGGGCACACGGGCCTGGACCTCCTGGAACGCCCGGCGGCGGCCCGGGACACCGACTTCGCGCGGCTCCTGGAGGACGTCGACCGGTGGGACTACGTCGTCTCCGCCAGCCGCCACTCCACCCTGGTCTGGGAGCGGGCGTACCCCGGCCGCTACACCACCCTGGAGTACGGCCGGCCGTGCACCGACCGGTTCCACACGGCGACCGGCGCGGACGTGGCCGGGCTGCGGGAGGCGCTCGGCGTCCCCGAGGGCGCGGTGGCGGTCCTGTACGTGCCGGCCCACCGCGACTACCGCCGCACCCAGCGCCCGCTGCTCGACCTGGAGCGCGTCGCGCGCCGCCTGGGCCCGCGGTTCGTCGTCCTGGCCCGCACCCGGCACCCGCTCGGCGGACCGCCCGCGGGTTCCTCGGGCCGGGTCCTGGACGTCACCGGGCACCCGAGCGTCACGTCCCTGTGCCTGGCCTCGGACGCCCTGGTCACCGACTACTCCCCGCTGATGTTCGACTACGCGGGCCTGGACCGGCCGATCGTCCTGTGCGCCGACGACCGGGAGGCGTACGAGGCGGCCCGCGGCACCTACGTCGACCTGCGGGCGTTCCCGCCGGGCGCGGTGGCGGGCAGCGAGGAGGAGCTGATCGACATCTTCGCCACCGGCCACTGGCGCGGCTCCCACTCCGACCGGCGGCGCGCGGCGTTCCGCGCCCGTTTCTGCCCGCACGACGACGGCCGCGCCGCCGAACGGGTGGCCCGCCGGGTCGTGTTCGGGGAGACCTGCCTGCCCCCGGTCGTCCCCCTGCACGAACGCCGTCCGGTGCCGTCGGCCGCCGCCGCGTCCGAGGCCCCGCCGCCGCTCGCGACCGTGCCGCAGCAGCAGCCCGGCGGCCCGCAGGCCGTCACCGACCGCGTCTGACCGCCGTTCCCCCTCGGGAGTGACCATGTCCCCCGGCTCGTCGCGGCCCACTCCGACCCGGCCGCCCGCCCGGCGGCCGACGGGACGGCCCGGACGGCGTCCCGCCCGCTGAGGCGGCGGGCCACGAGAACCCCTACGGAAGGAGCAGCATGCCCCGCTTCAGCATCATCGTCCCGTCCCACGGGGTCGCAGGCCGGCTGGCCCAGGCGCTGGACTCGGTGCTCGCCCAGTCCTTCGGTGACTTCGAGCTGATCCCCGTCTGCGACGCACCCGCGTCCCCCGCGTCCGACGTCGCCGCCCGGTACGCCGAGCGGGACTCCCGGGTGGCCCCGGTGCACGCGCCGCCGTCGGCCGGACTGGCCGGGGCGCGCAACACCGGGATGCGCGGGGCGACCGGGTCGTACCTGCTGTTCCTCGACGGCGACGACACCCTCGCCCCGGGCGCGCTGGCGGCCCTGGACGCGCGCCTGGCCCGGACCGGACCGGTGGACGTGCTGTACTTCGAGCACGAGCGCACGCCCTGGTGGGAGGGCGAGCCGGGCAACCCGGCCGCTCCGCTGCTGGCGAAGGCACCGGACGGCGCGTTCCGCCCCGGCCGCGCCCCGCACCTCACCGGCGTGCAGCTCCCGGCGTGGAGCGCGGCCTGGCGCCGCGCCTTCGTCACCGAGCGCCGGCTGGCGTTCCCCGAGGGCCACTTCACGGACGTCGGCTGGGGCGGCCTGGCGATGCTGAGCGCCGAGCGGGTGGCGGTGCTGCGCGCGGTCGTCGTGCGGCACCTGCTGCGCCGGCAGGGCAGCCGGCTGAACCTCCCCGGCGCGCACCACGCCGAACTGCTGGACCAGACCGAGCTGGTGCTCGTCCGCGCGGCCGAACTGGGGCTGCCCGCCGAGCGGTCGGGGCCGCTGTTCGACCAGCTCTTCGCCGCCGTGCTGAAGACGGCCGCCCATCCCCGGCGGCTGACGGCGGGACGCCGCGCGTTCTTCCGCCGGGCGAGCCTGCTCCACCGCCGCCACCGCCCCGCCGGGTACCGGCCCCCGGGCGGCAGCCTCGGCGTGCAGCACCGGCTGCTGGCGGCCGGCTCCTACGCGGCGTTCACCGCCCTGCGCGGCGCCCGTCGCGCGGCGGCCCGGGCGGTGGCGCCGGTACCGCGCCCCCGGGGCGTGCGCACCCGGCTGCTGTACCGGATGCACCTGCGCCGGCCGCTCGACCCGAACCTCGCCGTGTACTGCGCGTACTGGGGCCGCGGCTACGCCTGCAACCCGGCCGCGATCCACGCCCGGGCCCGTGAACTCGCCCCGCACATCCGGTCGGTGTTCCTGGTGGAGGCCGGCCGGGAGCACACCCTGCCGGACGGCGTCGAGTACGCCGTCATCGGCAGCCGCCGCGCCTGGGAGGTCCTGGCCCGCGCCACGTACCTGGTCAACAACGCCAACTTCGCGGAGGGCGTGGTCAAGCGCCCCGGCAGCGTCCACCTCCAGACCCAGCACGGCACCCCGCTGAAGACCATGGGCGTCGACCAGTCGACGTACCCGGTGGTGGCCGCGGCGACCGGCAGCTTCACCAAGCTGCTGGGCCGGGTGGACCGCTGGGACTACAACCTCTCCTCCAACCCGCACTCCACCCGGGTGTGGGAGCGCGCCTTCCCCGGCTCCTACGAGCAGCTGGAGTACGGCTATCCGCGCAACGACGTGTACTGCACGGCCGGCGCCGAGGACGTGGCCCGGATCCGCGCCGAGCTCGGCGTGCCGGAGGGCAGCACCGCCGTGCTGTACGCCCCCACCCACCGCGACCACCGCACCGGTTTCGAGGCCGGCCTGGACCTGGAGGCGTTCTGCGAGGCGGCCGGCGAGGACGTCGTCGTCCTGCTGCGCGCCCACTACTTCTACGACCGGGGCGGGCCGCGCACCGGCGGCCGGGGCAGCCGGGTCATCGACGTGACCGCGCACCGCTCCTCGGAGGACGTGTGCCTGGCCGCCGACGCGCTGGTCACCGACTACTCGTCGATCATGTTCGACTACGCCAACCTGGACCGCCCGATCGTCGTGTACGCCGACGACTGGGACGTCTACCGGGAGACCCGGGGCGTCTGCTTCGACCTGACGGCCGAGCCGCCCGGCCCGGTGGTCCGCACGCCCGAGGAGCTGGCCCTGGTGTTCCGGGACGGTTCCTGGGCGGGCGCGGAGTCGGCCGCGCTGCGGGCCAGGTTCCGGGAGCGGTTCTGCGCGTTCGACGACGGGCGGGCCGCCGAGCGGGTGGTGCGCCGGGTGCTGCTCGGCGAGCCGCCCGAGGCGCTCCCGCCCGTGATCCCGCTCGCGGAACGTGTCCCGGCCCCGGCGGCCGCCCCCCTGGTGAGGAGCTGACGAAGCAGTGCCCCGCTTCAGCATCATCGTCCCCGTCTTCAAGGTGCAGGGGTACCTGCAGGAGTGCCTCGACTCGGTGCTCGGGCAGTCGTACCGCGACCTCGAGGTGATCGCCGTCGACGACCGCTCGCCGGACGGCTGCCCGGCGATCCTCGACGCGTACGCGGCCCGCGACGAGCGCGTCCGGGTGCTGCACCTGCCCGAGAACGTGGGTCTGGGCCGCGCCCGCAACGCCGGGATGCCGCACGCCCGCGGCGACTACCTGTTCTTCCTCGACAGCGACGACACCCTCACCCCGGGCGCGCTGCGCGCGCTGGCCGACCGCCTCGACGAGACGGGCGACCCGGACGTGCTGGTCTTCGACTACGCCCGCACCCACTGGTGGGGCGGCACCCGCCGCAACGTGCTGGCGCACCTGCTGGCCGACGACGGCACCTTCACGGCCGCCGAGCGGCCGGAGATCCTCGACCTGCTGATGGTGGTGTGGAACAAGGTCTACCGCCGCGACTTCGTCGAACGGGAGGGCTTCGCCTTCCCGCCCGGCTACTACGAGGACACGCCCTGGACCTTCCCGGTGCTGCTCAGCGCGGAGCGCATCGCGACCCTGGACCGGATCTGCCTGTACTACCGGCAGCGCCGCCGGGGCAGCATCCTGTCCACCACCAGCCGCAGGCACTTCGACATCCACGAGCAGTACGCGCGGGTCTTCCGGTTCGTCGACGCCCGCCCGGCGCTGGCGCACTGGCGGCCCTTCCTGCACGCCAAGATGGGCGAGCACTGTCTGGACGTCCTCGCCAAGCCGGACCGCCTGCCCCCGTCCGACCGGGGCGAGTTCTTCCGCCGTACGGCCGAGATGTTCCGGGCGCACCGGCCCGAGGGCGCCCGGATCCCGGCCGAGCTGCGGGTGCTGGAGGGGAGCTACGCCGGTTACGTCCTGCGCCGGCAGGCCGGGCGGGCGGGCCGGGAGCTGGGGCGGCGGGCCCGGCAGGCGCGCACCGCGGCGTCGGCCCGCACCGCCCGGGCCCGGTCCGCGCTGCACCCGCGCCGCCCGCTGGACCCGGACCTCGCCGTGTACTCGGCGTTCTCGCACCGGGGCGTGCTCGGCGACCCGGCGGCCGTCTTCCACGCGGCGCGCGAACTCGCCCCGCACATCCGGGGCGTGTGGGTGCTGGCCGACGAGGAGCAGGCGGCCGGGCTGGAGCCGGACGTCGAGTACGTGCTGCCGGACTCCGCCGCCTACCGCAGGGTGACCGAGCGGGCCACCTACTTCGTCAACAACGTCAACTGGTCCGGCGCGCTGGTCAAACGCCCGGGGAGCGTGCACGTCCACACCCACCTGGGCACCCCGCTGCTGTACGCGGGCGCCGACCTGCTGCACAAGCCCGGCGCCCGGCTCGGTTTCGACGTGCCGCAGATGCTGCGCCGGGCGGACCGCTGGGACTACAGCCTGGTCGCCAACCTCCACTCCGAGCTGGTGTGGGAGCGGGCCTTCCCCTGCCACTTCACCTCCCTGCGCAGCGGCAGTCCGCGCAACGACGTGCTGGTCGGCGCCGGGCCCGGGCGGGGGCGGGCGGCCCGCGCCCGGCTCGGCGTCCCGGACGGGGACACGGTGGTGCTGTACGCGCCGGCCCGCCGCGACTACCGCCGGGGCGGGCTGGTGGAGCGGATCGACCTGGCCCGGTTCGCCGCGGACCTGGGCCCGGGCCACACCCTCGTCGTGCGCCTGCACCCGTCCCTGGCCGACGGACCGGCGCGCGGGCTGGGCCTCGCGGAGCTGCACCGGCGGGGCGTGCTGGTCGACGCGACGGACGAGCCGCACGTGCAGGACGTGATGCTCGCCGCCGACGTGCTGGTCACCGACTACTCGTCGGTCATGTTCGACTACGCCCTCCTGGACCGGCCGATCGTGATCCACGCCGACGACCGGGACGCCGTCGCGGCGAGCCGGGGGTTCTACTTCGACGTCACGGCCGAGCCGCCGGGGCACGTCTCGCGCTCCTACCGCGAGCTGGCGTGGCTGTTCGCCTCCGGGACGTGGCGGGACGAGGAGGCGGCGCGGCTGCGGTCCGCCTTCCGGGAGCGGTTCTGCGCGTTCGACGACGGCCGGGCCGCCGAGCGGGTGGTGCGCACGGTGATGCTGGGCGAGCCGATGCCGGAGGACGCCCCGGCCGCGGGCCCGGTCCGGGTGCCCTCCCCCACGCGTCCGGCTTCCGCCCCGCTGCCGGTTCCGCACGGGCGGGGGCGTCCCCCCGCGCAGGGGGGACCCTCCTCGCC
Organism: Streptomyces sp. Tu 3180; assembly: GCF_009852415.1. Taxonomy (NCBI): domain Bacteria; kingdom Bacillati; phylum Actinomycetota; class Actinomycetes; order Kitasatosporales; family Streptomycetaceae; genus Streptomyces; species Streptomyces sp. Tu 3180. Next base: position 3,398,548 of record NZ_WOXS01000002.1, read on the forward strand.
CGGCGGCCGCGACGTGCTGCCCGCGTCCCCGTGACGCCGCGCTCCCGGGTGCTGCTCCTGGCCGCGGTCTTCGCGGTGCTGCAACTGGCGAACGTCACCGGCCGGGACACCCCCGACACCAAGAACTACCTGTCGTACGCCCTGAGCCTGAGCGGCGAGGGCAAGCGGGAGGCGGCGTCCGCCACCATCGAGTACGTCTGCGCGGGCCGGGCGTCGATCGCGCACCGCGAGCAGAACGTGCACGTGGTGCGCTTCCACGCCCCGGATCCCGCCCCGCGCGTGGTGCGGGAGTGCCGGGACCGGGAGTGGCGGCAGGTGGAGGGCCGGCTGGCGGCCGGGCAGACCGGCGGGCGCACCGTGCCGTTCATGCCGGAGCGCTTCATGCGGATCTTCGAGGTGCGGCCCGGCTATCCGGTGTTCCTGGTGCCGTTCGTGACGCTGCTCGGCGTGACCTGGGGCGTGTGGGCGGCGGGCGTGGTGGTCGCGTGCGCGGGCGGGGTGCTCGCCTTCCTGGTCCTGCGCACCCTGTCGGTGCCCGTGCCGCTCGCGCTCACCGGGCAGGCGCTGTTCTACGTCCTGCCGTGCGGGACGACCGCGATGCGCCCGATGACCGAGGGGCTGCTGCTGGCCCTCACCCTGGCCGCGCTGTGGGGCTGCGCGCTGGCCCTGACGGGACGGCGGGTCCGGGCGGGCGTCGCGCTCGCGGCCGGCGCGCTGCTCGCGCTGTTCACCGTCAAGCACTCGCAGGCGCTGTTCCTCGGGCTGGGCCTGGCGGCCGCGGGCGCGGCGGTCGCCGTACGGCGACGGCGGCGGGGCCCGCCGCCGGGGCGCGCGGCGGCGGCGCTCGCCGGGGTGGGGTGCGCGGGCGTGCTCGGCACGGTGCTGCTGGCCCGGCTGCTGCACTACCCGTCGGTGACGGAGAGCGTGCAGGACCTGCTCACCGACCACTTCGCCCGGCCCGACCGGGAGCGTCCGTGGCCGGAGTTCTTCCAGCTCCAGGGGAACTTCTGGACGGAGTGGCTGCGGCGGCAGTTCTGGGAGCCGGTGCTGCTGGCGGGGGTGGCGGCCGGTGCCCGGGGGGCGTGGCGACGGCCGGTGTCCGGGGCCTTCCTGGTCGCCGCCGCCGGCACCGGGTTCCTCAACCAGGCCGGGCACCCGGACATCAACATCTGGGGCGACCGGCTGATCGTGCTGGCGTGGCTGCTGCCGGTGCTGGGGGTGCCGCAGCTGCTGGAGCCGGTGGTCCGGGGGCGGGTGGCGCTGCCGGCGCAGGGGGCCCCGCTGGAGCCGGCACGCTGACGGGGCCGGCCGTTCGGCCTCACCCGATGAGGTGACGCCGGGTCATGCCGCCGACCCCGGCGGGAACATAGGGCAAATGCCTCAGACGCCCCTCCTCCCCGCCCTCCGATGAGCGCCGGAGTCCTCACCCGGCGGACCGTGGGCGGTGCCACGGCGCTGCGCGGCGGCGGCGCCTGGCGCCCCACTCCGTACCAGCTCTTCGGCTTCCTGTTCTGGCTCGTGATGTCGCTGGCGTACTGGCGCGTGCCGCTGTGCTGCGACGCCGGGCAGCACGCGGCGGTCGTCGAACGCCTCAGGGCCGATCTGCTGCGTCCCCGGCACCCGACGGCAGACCTGCCGGGCGCGGGCAGCCCCTACTACTCGCCGTTCGCCCTGGCGCAGGGCGTGTTCGCCCGGCTGACCGGGCTGGGCGGCTGGGAGGTGGTCAGGCTCACCGGGCCGCTGAACCTGCTGGTGCTGCTGACCGGGATCGGCCGCTTCGTCCGCGTGCTGACCCCGCGTCCCTGGGCGCCGGTGCTCGCGCTCGCCGCGATGACGTTGCTGTGGGGCACGGAGCGGGCGTGGTGGAGCGGCTACCTGGGTCTGATGTCGATGACGGGCACCCTGCCGTACCCGTCGGCGTTCGCGGCCGGGCTCACCTTCTGGGCCTGGGCGCTGACGGGGGCGCGGGCCCGGGACGCGGCGGCCGTGCGGTACGTCGGCCCGGGCGGGCTGCGCCCGCCGTCCGGGTACGCGGCGCTGGGCGCGCTGTACGGGCTGGTCCTGCTCGTGCACCCGATCACCGCGGTGGCGGCGGCGCTGGGCGCGGTGGCGCTGGTCGCCGGGTGGCAGCGCGGGACGGGGGTCCCCCGGCCGGAGCGGGTCCGGGGATCCGGGCGAGGCCGGCGGTGGTGGGGCGGTGGGCGCTGACGGGCGCGGTGACGGTGGCGGTCGCCGCGTCCTGGCCGTACTTCGACGTCTTCGCGCTGGCCGGGGACGACAGCGTCGACGCGATGCACCGGCGGCTGTACCTGGACCTCGGCGGGCGGTTCTGGCTGGCGCTGCTCGGGCTCCCGGCGCTGTGGCTGCGGGCGCGGCGCGCCTCGTGGCGCGATCCGCTGGTGCTGATGTTCGCGCTGGACTGCCTGGTGGTGGCGTACGGCTGGGTGAGCGGCCACTACACCTACGGCAGGATCCTCGGGCTGACGCTGGTGCCGCCGCAGTTCGCGCTCGCGGTGGAGCTGGCGGCGGCCCGGCCGTGGCCGGTGTGGCGGCGCGCGCTGGGCGGTGCCGCGGCGGCGGGGGCCTGCGCCGGGTTCCTGACCGTGCAGGCCGGGGCGGTGGTGCCGCGCGCGGTGGACCCGGTCGGCTTCGAGCAGCCGCCCGACTGGCCGACGTACGAGTGGGCCGCGCGGCACATCGGGCCCGGCGAGGTGGTGATCACCGACGGCTACCACGCCGTGCACGCGATCGCCGGGTACGGGCCGAACCTGGCCGCGCCCGCCTGGCCCGACGCGGCCCTGGACGAACGGGAGCGGGCGCGGCGGCTGGCCGACGTGCGGGCGTACCTCGGCCCCGGTTCGACCCGCGCCGGGCGCGCCGCGATCGTCCGCCGGTACCACGCGCGCTGGCTGCTGCTGACGCCCCGGCAGCGGGTGCCCGAGGAGGCGGTGGTGGTGACCTGGAGCCGGCGGACGGGGGAGGTGCTGGCGCGGATCGGGGGGTGAGCCCCGGCCGGGGCCGTCCGGCGGTTACTCGATGACGAGGTCGACGGGGATGTTGCCGCGGGTGGCGTTGGAATAGGGGCAGACCTGGTGGGCCTGCTCGACCAGCTTGCGGCCGGTCGTCTCGTCCACGCCCTCGGGCAGCTCGATGCGCAGCGTCACCGCGAGCGCGAAGCCCTCGCCCTGCTTGCCGATGCCGACCTCGGCGGTCACCGAGGCGTCGCTGACGTCGACCTTCGCCGCCCGGCCGACCAGGCCGAGGGCGCTGCCGAAGCAGGCCGCGTAACCGGCCGCGAACAGCTGCTCCGGGTTGGTGCCCCGGCCGTCGCCGCCCAGTTCCGCGGGGGCGCTCAGGCCGACGTCCAGCTTGCCGTCGGAGGTGACGGCGCGGCCCTCGCGGCCGTGGGTGGCGGTGGCGACAGCGGTGTAGAGCGCGTCCATGGGGAGACCTTCCCTCTCGGTGGATGGTGGGACGGGACGGCCGGTTCCGTGGTGGCTCCGGCCGTCGCACGACCACAAGTAGAGCACACGATTCAATTGCGCACAACTGAATGGCCTCCTGGAGCTACCCTGGAGGCATGACACCGACTCCCGCCCCGCCCCCGCGGCCCCGGCGCCCCCGGGCTCGCCGGCCCCCGCCGCGCCGGGCTCCGCCGACGACTGGCTCCGCCTCGACCAGCAGATCTGCTTCTCCCTGAACGCCGCGTCCCGGGCCTTCAACGGCGTCTACCGGGTGATCCTCAAGGACCTCGGGCTCACCTATCCGCAGTACCTGGTGATGCTGGTGCTGTGGGAGCACGGCGCCCTGCCCGTGAAGAAGCTCGGTGAGCACCTGCGGCTCGACTCCGGCACGCTGTCCCCGCTGCTCAAGCGGCTGGAGGCGGCCGGCCTGGTGCGCCGGGAGCGCAGTGCGCGCGACGAGCGCTCGGTGGAGGTGCGGCCGACCGAGGAGGGCGCCGCGCTGCGCGAGCGGGCCCTGGAGGTGCCGCAGCGGATCGTCGCCGCGACCGGCTTCCGGATCGACGAGATCCAGGCCCTGCGGACCCGCCTCGACCGGCTCACCACGGCCCTGGACGCGGCCGCGGCCAAGGGCGCGTAAGGACCCCGCACCCGCGCCCCGACGGACACCGCCCCCCGGTCGGCCGGGAGCCGCGGCGAGGGGCCCGCCGGCCTCACCGGCCCCCGCACGGACGGGGCCGTCCGGCGGGTGCGCGACGGGACCGGTCCGGATCGGCGGGTCCGGTGCGGGCGCCACCGGACGCGGCCGCCGGGACGGCCGTCTACTCGCCGCCCGGACGCGGCGCGGCCGCGTCGCCCGGGGTCGCTCCGGGTCGCGTGTGGAGGATCTCGCGGGCCTGCTCCGCGGCGCGGGTGATGCTCTCGGAGACGAAGTCGACGAAACGGGCGATGTTCTCCAGGCGGGCGGCGGCCGGAGTGCCCGGGCCGAGGACGCCGACGCCCTGCCGTGCGGTCTCGGCGAGCTGGGCGCCACCGCGGGCGGTGGCCATCATGGACTGGTACCAGACGTCGTCGTCGACGAGGTAGCGCTCGCGGCGGCGTTCGTCGCGTTCCCGGCGGACCAGGCCCTGACTCTCGAGGAACGCGACCGCCTTGGAGACGGACGCCGGGCTGACCTGGAGGCGCCGGACGAGTTCGGACGCGGTCAGGCTGCCCGCGTCGGTGGTCAACAGGCAGGTCAGCACCCGGGACATCATCTTGGGCAGGCCCTGCTGCATCAGGAGGGTGGTGAACACCTCCTCGTACGCGCGCACGGCCCCGGCGTCACGTCCGTGGTCCTGCGCCGGGGCCCGCGACCCGCGGGGGGCGGCCGGCCTGCGCCGGTGGGCGCGCTGCTCGGTGGCGCGGTGGGCCAGGTCGGCGCGGTAGGCGGTGGGGCCGCCGTTGCGCATCACCTCGCGCGTGATCGTCGAGGTGGGGCGGTCGAGACGCCTGCCGATCTCCGCGTAGGCGAGGCCGTCGGCCAGGCCCAGCGCGATCTGCCGGCGTTCCTGCTGAGTGAGTCTGCCTCCCGGCACCGCGGTCTCCCTCCGGGCTCCCTTGACCTCCAGCATAGCGTTCGCCCTCCACTCAATGCAACGAACGAGGTGACCGACGTTGCGTTGAGAACAGACCATTGCAACGATCATGCGCCTCTGAACTGCATATATCCCAGCTGCATGCAACAAGCTTGTTGTCGAATCCAGAAAGGCAACGTAGCGTTTTCGATGTCAGAAACGAGGAGCGCAGAAGGAGAGCACGATGCAGAAGTTCGACACCCCCGCCCCGATCTCCGCCGTCCTGGACATCCCCGCGGGGCGCGTGCAGCTCATCGCCGCCGACCGGGCCGACACCACGGTCGAGGCCCTGCCCGCGGACGCCTCGAAGGGGCGCGACGTGAAGGCGGCGGAGCAGCTTGAGGTCGCCTACGGCGACGGCGTCCTGCGGATCCAGGCCCCGGCGGCGAAGAACCAGTACTTCGGCCCCTCCGGATCCGTCGAGGTCACGGTCCGGCTGCCCGCCGGCTCCCGGGTCGAGGTGACGTCGTCCCGCGCCGAGTTCCGGGGCGTCGGACGGTTCGGCGACGTCGACCTGGAGAGCGCGCAGGGCGCGATCAAGATCGATGAGACCGCGGGCGTCCGCGTCACCACCTCCGACGGCGACGTCTCGATCGGCCGCCTGGGCGGCTCCGCGGAGATCAGCACCGAGCAGGGCGACATCCGGGTCGCCGAGGCCGTGCGCGGCACGGTCGTGCTCCGCACCCGCTCCGGCGACATCTCGGTCACCGCCGCCGCCGGGGTCTCCGCCTCCCTGGACGCCGGCACCGGTCACGGCCGGATCCGCAACGCGCTCAGGAACACCGACGGCGCCGCCGGCCTGAACATCCGGGCGACCACCGACCACGGCGACATCGACGCCCGCAGCCTCTGAAGGAGCACCGGTGACGGCGGACCCGGCCGTCGCGGTGAACGGGCCGCGCCCGTCCGGCGGCTCCACGGCGAGCGGGAGGAGGCCCCGGCCACTGCTTCACGGCCGGGGCCGGGCCGGGGCCGGAAGGAGGAGTCCGGAGCCGCCACCACGTGTACGGAACGTCCTCAAGCGGGCAAAAGGTCGATGACCGACCCATAACGCCCCAAGGACGCCATGCACTCCCCTCACCCCCGGGTCTCCGTCGTGGTCATCGGCCACGACGACGCCGCCCACGTGACCGACGCCGTGCGCTCGGCCCTCGGGCAGGGACCGGCCGTGCGCGAGGTCGTCGCCGTCGACGACCGCTCGACGGACGGCAGCGCCGATCTGCTGGACCGGCTGGCCGCCGGCGAACCGCGCCTGCGGGTGATCCGGCTCCCCGTCAACAGCGGCGGCTGCGGCACCCCGCGCAACACCGGGCTCTCCGCGGTGACCTCGCCGTACGTGATGTTCCTGGACAGCGACGACGTGCTCCCGCCCGGCGCCGTGGACGCCCTGCTCACCGCGGCGACCGGGGCGGACGCGCAGGTCGCGGGCGGCCTGTGCGTACGGCGGGAGCTGCCGTCGGGGCGCGAGGTGCCGTGGGAGCCGGGCCTGTACGCCGCGCCCGCCGTGCTCGCGCACCCGGCGCACCGCCCGCGCCTGCTCCACGACACCCTCTGCGTCAACAAGCTCTACGCCACGGCCTTCCTGCGCGAGCACGGCATCCGCTTCCCCGAGGGCCGCTTCCCCTACGAGGACCTCGTCTTCACCGCGCGCGTGTGGGCCGCCGCCCCGCGCGTCGCCCTGGTCCCGGACCGGGTGTACGTCTGGCACGTCCGCCGGTCCGCCCGGCGGCTGTCGATCTCGCTGGACCGCGCGGGCGTCGACAACTGGCGGGCCCGCACGCACGCGTGCCGCACGGCCCACGCCGTCCTGCTGGACGCCGGGCAGAAACGGCTGGCGCGCGGGGCGCGGGCCAAGTTCCTCGACCACGAGCTGCGCATGTACGTGCGCGAGCTGCCGCTGCGCGACGAGGACCACCGGCGGCAGTGGTGGACGCACACCCGGGACTTCCTCGCGGACTTCGACGCGGACGACTGGGCGCGCGACCCGGCCGCACCGGGCCGGCTGATCGGACGGGTCGTGCTGGCCTCCCCGGAGCCGCGCGACCTGCCCCGCCTGCGGGACCTGGCGGCCCGCCCGGCCCGGCTGTGCCCGCCCTACGCCCGCGCCGGGGACGGCACGCCCTGCTGGTCGGCCGACCTGCCCGGGGTCACCCTGGAGTCCCTGCTGACCCGCCCCGTGTCCCTGCTGCCGCTCGCCGTGGACGCGGAACTGCGCCCGCGCGCGCGGGGCGGCTTCGGGCTGCGGCTGCGCCTGCACGAGCTGTACGGCCGGGTGGCCGGGGCGGGACCGGAGACGGTGGAGGTGGAGTGGCGGCACCGCGAGCGGGGCGGCACGGCCCTGCGCCGCACGCTCCCCTGCGGGCGTCCGCCGGGGGCACCTGGTCCGCGGAGACGGCCGTACCGCCGGACCGGCTGGCCGCGATCGGCACGGGCACGTGGGACCTGCGGCTGCGGGTGCGCTTCCGGGACGGGACGGGCCGCCGCGTCACCGCGCACGCGCTCGCCGGACCCGGGCTGCTGCGCCGCCGCGCGGTGCCGAGCCCCCGGTACGGCGTGGTGCTGGTGCGGCCGTACGCCACGCACTCGGGCGCGCTGGCGCTGCGGGTGGCGACCGGCGTACGCGGTGTCGCCTCGGTGCTGCGCGGAAGGCTGCGGCGCCTGCTTCACTGAGAGCCGGATGCACGAGGGGCCAACGACGAGGGGACGGCCGTCCATGACCTGGTTGATCACCGGCGGCGCCGGCTACATCGGGGCGCACGTCGTACGGGCGATGACCGAGGCGGGGGAACGGGCGGTGGTGTACGACGACCTGTCCACCGGTCTCGCCGGCCGCGTGCCGGAGGGGGTGCCGCTGGTGGTCGGCTCGACCCTGGACGGCGGGCGGGTGGCGCGCGCCCTCGCGGACCACGGGGTCACCGGCGTCGTCCACCTGGCGGCGAAGAAGCAGGTGGCCGAGTCGGTGGAACGGCCCCTGCACTACTACCGGGAGAACGTCGAGGGGCTGCGCGTCCTGCTGGACGCGGTGACGGCGGCCGGGGTGCGCTCCTTCGTGTTCTCGTCCTCGGCGGCGGTGTACGGCATGCCGGACGCGGAGGTGGTGACGGAGGAGACCCCCTGCGTGCCGATGTCCCCGTACGGCGAGACCAAGCTGGCCGGCGAGTGGCTGGTCCGCGCGACCGGGAGGGCGGCCGGACTGTCCACGGCCTGCCTGCGCTACTTCAACGTGGCCGGCGCGGCGGGCCCCGGCCTTGCCGACACGGGCGTGTCCAACCTGGTCCCCATGGTCTTCGAGAGGCTGACCGGGCAGGCGCCCCCGCGCGTCTTCGGCGACGACTACCCGACCCCGGACGGCACCTGCGTCCGCGACTACATCCACGTCGTCGACCTGGCCGAGGCCCACGTGGCGGCGGCCCGCGCGCTGCGCTCCTCCCCCGGCCGGGACCTCACCCTCAACATCGGCCGCGGCGAGGGCGTCTCGGTGCGCGAGATGATCGACCGCATCAACGCGCTCACCGGTCACGACCGCCCGCCCACGGTCACCGCCCGCCGCCCCGGCGACCCGGCGCGCGTCGTCGCCTCCGCCGACCGCGCGGCCGCCGAGCTCGGCTGGAAGGCCCGTCACGACGTCGACGACATGATCACCTCGGCCTGGCAGGGCTGGCTCCGCCTGCACCCGGAGGCGGCGCGCGGCTAGCCCGCGCGGGTGACCGCCGCCCCTCACAGGGCCTTCAGGGCCTCCGTCGTGGCCCTGGCCAGCGCGGCCAGGTAGCCCTTCGGCGGCTTCGGGCCGCGGATCACCACCGAGCGCCAGTACAGCGGGCCCGAGATCAGGTCCAGGGCCAGGGCGTGGTCGATGCCGGGGCGCAGCTCGCCGCGCTCCTCCGCCGCCGTGACGATGCTCCTGGCGACCGAGTCCTGGCCCTCCCGCAGCGCCTTCTGCAGCGCCTCGGCGATGTCGGGGTTGCGGGCGGCCTCGGCCTGGAGGTCGGGGAGGACCTGCGAGGCGACGGGGTGGCGCAGGGCGCGGGAGGTGACCTCGTACAGCAGCCGCAGGTCGGCCTCGAGGGAGCCGGTGTCCGGCGCGGGCAGGCCCTGCACGGCGAGCGCGGACATCAGGTCGAGGACCAGGTGCAGCTTGGAGCGCCAGCGGCGGTACACCGCGGTCTTGCCGACGCCCGCGCGGCGCGCGATCCCCTCGATCGACATCCGCGCGTAGCCGACGGCGGCGAGCTCCTCGAAGACGGCCGCCCGGATGGCCTCCGTCACGTCCTCCCGCAGTACGGCGGCCCCGGCGGGGGCCCTGCGCCGCGGGCGCGGCCGGGGCTCGTCGGCGTTCGTCGTCATGCGGTTCAGCATAGGGCGTCACGACGAAACGGTTGCGTTCCGACGTGCATTCGACCTACGCTCGCGTTGGGACGATACGGTCCCGTCCCGACGTAGGAGAACGCCGGGAGGCGTCCCAGGAAACGGCGGGCGAGCACCGCGCGCCCCTGCCACCCCCTCCCCCTAGCGAAAGCAGCGGATGTGAGTCAGGCCCTCCACACACCGCCCCCCGCACCGGCCCGCCCGATCCCGGCCGAGGACGACCTCGCGGCCCTCGCCGCGCGCCACGGCCTCACGGTCAGCGGTGCCCGGCCGTCGCTGGCCGAGTACGTCCGTCAGCTGTGGGGGCGGCGGCACTTCATCGTCGCCTTCTCGCAGGCGAAGCTGACCGCCCAGTACAGCCAGGCCAGGCTCGGGCAGCTGTGGCAGGTGGCGACGCCGCTGCTGAACGCGGCCGTGTACTTCTTCATCTTCGGTCTGCTGCTGGGCGCCAACCGGGGCATTCCGAGCGACGTCTACGTGCCGTTCCTGGTGACGGGCGTGTTCGTGTTCACCTTCACGCAGAGCTCGGTCCTGGCCGGGGTGCGGGCGATCTCCGGGAACCTGGGGCTGGTGCGGGCGCTGCACTTCCCGCGGGCCTCGCTGCCGGTCTCCTTCGCGCTGCAGCAGCTGCAGCAGCTGCTGTTCTCGATGCTGGTGCTGGTCGTGGTGGTGCTGGCGTTCGGCAGTCCGCCGGCCCTGTCGTGGCTGCTGGTGGTGCCCGCGCTGCTGCTGCAGTTCGTGTTCAACACCGGGCTGGCGCTGATCTTCGCGCGGATGGGCAGCCGGACGCCGGACCTGGCGCAGCTGATGCCGTTCGTGCTGCGGACCTGGATGTACGCCTCGGGCGTGATGTTCAGCATCCCGGCGATGCTCGCGGACAAGGACGTGCCCGGCTGGCTGGCGGACGTGCTGCAGTGGAACCCGGCCGCGGTCTACATGGACCTGGTCCGGTTCGCGATGATCGACGACTACGGCTCCTCGTACCTGCCCCCGCACGTGTGGGCGTTCGCGGCGGGCTGGGCGGTACTGGCCGGCACGGTCGGCTTCGTCTACTTCTGGAAGGCTGAGGAGAGGTACGGCCGTGGCTGAGCACACCGACAAGCACACCGGCGAGAAGGTCCCCACCGTCATCGCCGACGGCGTCGACATCGTCTACCGGGTGAACGGCACCGGCGCCGGACGCGGCTCCGCCACCGCCGCCCTCAACCGCATCCTGCGCCGCAAGCAGACCGAGAGGGCGTCCGGCGTGCGCACGGTGCACGCGGTGCGGAACGTGTCCTTCGTCGCCTACCGGGGCGAGGCCATCGGCCTGATCGGCACCAACGGCTCCGGCAAGTCGACCCTGCTCAAGGCCGTCGCCGGCCTGCTCCCGGTGGAGAACGGCCGCATCTACACCGACGGCCAGCCCTCCCTGCTGGGCGTCAACGCCGCCCTGATGAGCGACCTCACCGGCGAGCGCAACGTCCACCTCGGCGGGCTCGCGATGGGCATGTCCCGCGAGGAGATCAAGGCCCGCTACCAGGAGATCGTCGACTTCTCCGGGATCAACGAGAAGGGCGACTTCATCACCCTGCCGATGCGCACCTACTCCTCCGGCATGGCGGCCCGGCTGCGCTTCTCCATCGCCGCCGCCAAGGACCACGACGTCCTGCTCGTCGACGAGGCGCTGGCCACCGGCGACCGCTCCTTCCAGAAGCGCTCCGAGGCGCGCATCCGCGAGCTGCGCAAGCGGGCCGGGACGGTGTTCCTGGTCAGCCACAACAACAAGTCGATCCGCGACACCTGCGACCGCGTCCTGTGGCTGGAGCGCGGTGAGCTGCGCATGGACGGGCCGACCGACGAGGTGCTCAAGGAGTACGAGGCGTTCACCGGCGGCACGGACAAGCCGAAGCCGAAGCCGAAGGCACAGCCGAAGGCACAGCCGAAGGCACAGCCGAAGGCACGGCCCGAGCAGGCGCCGCTCCCTTCGTGAGGCACGCGCCCGCGCGTCCCGGCGCCACCTTCCGCCGCATTGATGCCAATATGACTGAAACGGCATGACTGAAACGGCGTGACCGAAGAGGAACGACCGGAGCGGCGACGAGCAGTCGAAGGAGCCCCGTGATGCCCGAGCTCAGCGTCATCGTCCACGGGCCGAACACCCAGGACCACCTGACCGGACTCCTCGGCTCCCTCGCCGCCCACCCCCACCCGGACGTCGAGGTCGTCGTCGCCGCCGTCGGCGACTGGGCCCACGAGACGGCCGAGCGGTACGCCCCCGACGTCCCCGGCGTCCAGGTGCTGCCCCTGCCCGACGGCACGTCCGGCGCGGCGGCCCGGTCGGCGGGGGCGGCGCGGGCCACCGGCCGCTGGCTGCACTTCGTCCCCGCCAAGGACGGCCTGCCGCCCGGCGGTCCGCGCACGATCACCGAACGCGTCGCCGAACTCCCCGGCACCGTGGACGTCCTGCTGATCGACCACGTCCGCAGCACCTGGCGCGCCTCCGGCCTGCCCTCCGCGGACGGCCCCCTGCTGGCCCGCGCGGGCCGCGCCGACCTCGCCCTCGACGACAGCGCCCAGCTGCTGCGCCTGACCCCACTGCTCGGCACCCGCGTCCTGCGCGCCGGCTTCTGGCGGGCGCACGAGGACCGCCTCACCACCGACGACGAGCCGCACGCGGCCCTCGCCGCCCTGCTGCTCGCCGAGCGCGTCGCCTGCCTGCCGCACGTCGCCCACGAGGACCGCCGGCTGCGGCCCGCCAGCCTCCCCCCGGTCACCCCCGAGCAGCGCTACGCCCTCGTCGACCGCTACGAGAACCTCCTCGACCTCGCCCGCGGCCGCCCCGCCCCCTGCGCCGTGCTCTACGAGGTCATGGTCCAGGACTGTCTGCGCACCTTCGCCCGCGGCGGCATGCCCGAGGACGTCGCCCGGGAGTTCTTCCACCGGGCCTCGCTCGCCGCCCTGCGCCGCCGTCCCGAGGGGCACCGGCGCCCGGCCGGCCTCGACGGGATCCGCCGCTCGCTGCTCGAGGAGGACGCCTACGCCAAGTACCGCGCGTTCCAGGCCGCCAACCGCACCCGCCGCGCCGTGCGGTCCACGGCGCGCACCGGCAGGCGGCAGCTCGGCGCCCGGGTCCGCGACCACCGGTACCGCAAGGCCCTGCACCGCCCGGTCGACCCCCACCTGGCGGTGTTCACCGCCTACTGGAACCGCGGGGTCGCCTGCAACCCGGCCGCGATCGCCGCCAAGCTCGCCGAACTCGCCCCGCACATCCGCCCCGTGTGGGTGGTGACCGCCGAGAACGCGGCCCTGCTCCCGCCCGGCACCGACCACGTCGTCCCCGGCACCCGCCGCTACGGGGAGGTGCTCGCCACCGCGAAGTACCTCGTCAACAACGTCAACTTCCCCAACGCGGTGGTCAAACGCCCCGACGCCGTCCACCTCCAGACCCACCACGGCACCCCCCTCAAGCGCATGGGCCTGGACCAGATGCCGTTCCCGGCCGCCGCGCGGGGGCTGGACTTCGCCGCGCTGCTGGAGCGCATCGACAAGTGGGACTACAGCGTCTCCGCCAACAGCCACTCCACCCGGATGTGGGAGCGGGCGTACCCGTCCCGGTTCGTCTCGCTCGACCACGGCTATCCGCGCAACGACGTGTACTACACGGCCGGCGCCGACGACGTCCGCGCGATCCGCGAACGCCTCGGCGTCGCGCCCGGCCGCCGGGCCGTGCTGTACGCGCCCACCCACCGCGACTACGAGGCCGGCTGGACCCCGCGCCTGGACCTGGCCGCGCTCGCCGACCGCCTCGGCGAGGACACCGTCCTGCTGGTGCGCGGCCACTACTTCTACGACGGCGCCTCCTCCCCGCTGACCGGCCTGCGCCGGTCCGGCCGCATCGTGGACGTCTCGTCCTACGACCCGGTCGAGGAGCTGTGCCTGGCCGCCGACGCGCTGGTCACGGACTACTCGTCGATCATGTTCGACTACGCCAACCTCGACCGCCCCCTGGTGATCTACGCCGACGACTGGGAGACGTACCGCACCACCCGCGGCGTCTACTTCGACCTGATGGACGAGGCGCCCGGCCCGGTGGCCCGCACCCAGGAGGAGCTCACCGGGATCCTCACCACCGACGCCTGGCGCGACGAGGGCGCGGCAAAGGCACGGGCCGTCTTCCGGCGCCGGTTCTGCGAGTACGACGACGGCCGCGCCGCCGAACGCGTCGTGCGCCGGGTCTTCCTCGGCCAGGACGAGGAGTCCCTGCCGCCGGTGCTGCCGCTCGAGGACCGCACCCCGGCGCCCAGCCCCGAGGAGGCGTGCCCGTCATGACCACCGCCGGCACCCCCGACGTCACCGTGACGGTGATCGTGCACAACGACGCCGGACGGCTCCCCCGCGCGGTCGAGTCCGTCCGCCGCCAGACCCACCGCGCCCTCGAGATCGTCATCAGCGACGACCACTCGACGGACGACACCCCCCGGGTGGCGCGCGACCTCGCGGCCCGCGACCCGCGGATCCGCTGCCTGCGCCTGCCGCACAACAGCGGCGGGTGCAGCGCCCCGCGCAACCGCGCCCTGGAGATCGCGCGGGCGCCGTACCTGATGTTCCTCGACAGCGACGACGAGCTCCCCCGGAACGCGGTCGAGCTGCTGCTCGCCGCGCACCGCGAACGGGACATCGACTTCGCGATGGGCGCCGTCCGGCGGATCCGGGTGGACACCGGCCGCCACTCCACCTGGATGCCGCACCTCGTGCGCGAGCGCCGCACCCTGGACGGCATCGAGGCGGACCCGCGGCTGTTCTTCGAGCACCTGTCGACCAGCAAGATGTACGCCCGCGCCTTCCTCGACCGGCACGACCTGCGCTTCCCCGAGGGCATCCACTACGAGGACCAGCTGTTCTCGGCCCGGGCGTACTGCCTGGCGAAGAGGTTCACGATCGTCCCGGAGCCGGTGTACCTCTGGTACATCGCCCCCTACGCGGACTCCGGCGCGGCGTCCATCTCCAACCAGCGGCACCGGCTCGGCAACGTCCGCGACCGCGTCCACGTGCAGCGCCTCATCGACGCCTTCCTGACCGAGAGCGGGCACGAGGCGCTGCGCGAGGACAAGGACCACAAGTTCCTCAAGCACGACTTCCGGATGTACGCGGGCGACCTGCCCCACCGGGACGAGGAGTGGCTGGCGGCCTTCGCCGACCTGGTGAACCCCTACCTGGACACGCTGTCCCCGGGCGCGTACGCCCGCCTCCCGCGCGACGAACGGGTGGTGCTGCGGCTCGTCCGCGACCGCCGCCTGTCCGAGGCCCGGCTGGCGGCGCGCGGTCTCGGCCACGGCGTCGCCCCGCGGCGGGTCGTCACGGACGCGGACGGCCGCACCTACTGGGGCGAGCGGGTCCCCGACGGCGCCGACGCCCGCCGCGAACTGGACCTGACCGAGCTGGAGCTGGACACCCGCCCCTTCTTCGGCGCCCGGTTCCGCCACGAGATCACGGAGATCACCCGGGCGTCCGGCGCCGCCGTCGAACTGGCCGTACGGACGTACGACCCGGCCCTGCGCCTGCCGGTCGGCCCCCAGCGCGCGGCCCTCCTCCTCACGCCCGGCCGGCGCCGCCTCACGGTCCCCTTCCGCCTCTCCCCCGTGCGCCCCGGCGTCTTCGAGGGCCGCGTCCGCCTCGACCTCGCGGCCGCGTCCCTCCCGCCGAGCGGCTTCGCCGGGGTGCGTCATCCACTGGTCCGCCTCACCCACCGGGGCCAGGGCAACACGGGGCTGCTGCTGGCCCCGCTCGGCTTCCCGGCCCTGACCGCCCGCGTCCCCTACCGCTCCGGCACCGCACCGCACCGGGTCACGATCGAGCCGGAGGGCCACGGTCCGGGCCGGTTCCAGGTGCGCTGGGAACCGGTCGGGATCACGGCGGGCGTGCTGCGCCCGGTGGCCCGCCGGGTGGCCCGGCCGGGGGTGCGCCGGGCCGCCCGTCTGGTGGCGAGCGCACTGCGGTGAGGGCGGCACCGGGGGGCCGGGGCGCACCCGCGGGGGCGGCTCAGGGCACCTCGTAGAGCACCTGCCCCTCCGGTCCCCGCGCCACCGCCCGCAGCCCGGCGCCGTCCAGGGCCCCGGTCCCGTCCACCACCCAGCGCACCCCGTACTCCCGCTCGATGTCCCGCCGCACCGCCTGCGGCGTCCCCGCCGCGAAGTACTCCCGGGTGACCGCCGTCCGGCGTTCCTCGTCCGGCAGGAAGAAGTCGGGGTAGCCGGGGGCGACCGTGTACGGCCCGTACGCGGGGATCCGCCGGGCCGGACCGGTCTCGGCCATGACCACGTCCCCGTACCCCACCCACGGGGTGATCCAGTGGTACCCCGTCCAGGGCGGCCGGTACCTGTCCCGGACCGCCTGCGGCAGGGCGTCGCGCGGGACCGCGTACCCGAGCGCCCCCGCCTGGGCCCACGCCCCGACGGCGAGCGTCCCGGCGAGCAGGGCCACCCGGGCGGCGCGCACCCCGCGCCGCCCCGCCCGGACCGCCTCCAGCGCCGCCGCGAGCTGCGCCGGGATCGTCACGGCGGGCAGGGCGCGCCCCCACGAGTAGTGGCCGCTCAGCCACCCCGCCGCCACGACCAGCACGCCCAGCAGGAAGAACGACACCAGCGGGTCGCGCCGGTCCCGCCGCCACCGCGCGACCAGCGCGGCCGCTCCGAGCAGCACCAGCCCGAACCGCGCGGCCAGGTCCTCGTACAGCACCCGGTGCACCGGCTCGAGAGCGGCTCCGGCGCCGAACAGCGCGAAGAAGTCGTAGTACGGCCACGCCCACAGCACCACCGCCGCCGGCAGCAGCCCGGCGGCCGTCCGCGGCCACACCGCGCGCGCCGGGCGCGCCGCCACCACGGTGGCGCACGCGCCCAGCGAGGCCACCACCCCCGTGAACTGGTGGCAGAGCAGGATCACCGCCCACAGCGCCCCCAGCCCGAGCCACGTCCCCCACCCGGCCCCGCCGCGCAGCGCCCCCGTCAGCCACGCCCAGAGGTGGAAGGCGAGGCCGAGGGTGAAGGTGCTCGGGTAGGACACCGTCAGCGCGAGCGAGTGGAGCCCCGGGAAGCCGCTCCACAGCAACGGGGTCGTGCCCCACAGCAGCAGCAGGCTCAGCAGGGCGAGCGCGGGCGCGGCCCGGTGCGCGTCCAGCGTCCGCACGTACCGCCGTACGCCGGTCACCAGCAGCACCAGTCCGACGAGGGCGGCCAGGCGCAGGACGGGGAACACGGACAGCCCGGTCACCCGGGCGGCGGCGCCGAGCAGCAGCATCCACGGCGAGTAGTACGGGCTCGGCGTGTCCGCGTCGACCAGCGGGTTGCCGGGATCGAGCGGGCTGTGCCGCAGACGCTGCAGGGTCGCCGCGTGCATGCCCAGGTCGCCGATCCACGGGAGCCGCACGATCACCAGGACCATCAGGGCGAGGACGATCCCGGCGACGGCCCGGACCACGGCCGGACCGAGGGCCGCCGGACCTGCCGCGGCCCGCTGGGCACGGGTCCTGCCGGGCACGGCGGACGGCGAGGAGCGAACGATCACGCATAAGCATGTGCCCGAAAAGTCCGGATCTTCACGGAACCACGGCCGATGCCTTCCCGGAACGCCGTAACGCACGCGGGGGCGCCCCGGGCCGTCGGGCCCGGGGCGCCCCCGCGTGTTCACGCACGGCCGGCGGTGGCCGCGCCGGTTACGAGTGGCTCCGCAGCAGCGTCCGCATCGTCCGCATCGCCACCGACAGGTTGGCGAGGTCGAAGGAGTCGGAGCCGTGGATCTCCTCCAGGGTGGAGCGGGCCCGGGCGAGCAGCGCCGCGTTCTTGCGCTCCCACAGCTGGAAGCGCTGCTGCGGGGTCGAGGAGCCGTTGCCCGCCGCCAGGACGTCCGCGGTCACCGCCGCGTGCGCCGCGTACAGGTCCTCGCGGATCGCCGCGCGGGCCATGGACTGCCAGCGGTCGGCGCGCGGCAGCTCGATGATGCGGTCCATCAGCTGGGTGATGCGCAGCCGGTCGGCGAGGTCGTAGTAGACCTCGGCGACGTCCAGCGGCTCCCTGCCCATCCGGTCGGCCACCGACACGATGTCGAGCGTCGGGAAGGCGGAGGAGAACCCGGCGACGCGGGTGGCCAGCTCGTCGGGGACACCGGCGCCGGTCAGCTCGTCGTAGATCTTCTGGTACCAGTCCAGGTCCGCGCCGCGCAGCAGCTTCGGCAGCTGGGCCCAGACCTGCTCGACGCGCTCGGCGAAGAAGTCCACCGTCTCCGCCAGCTCCAGCGGCTGCGGCCGGTTGTTGAGCAGCCAGCGCGTGCCGCGCTCCACCAGCCGGCGCGAGTGCAGCCGGATCCTCGTCTGGGTCTCCGCGTCGACCTTGTTGTCGAGGTCCTCGACCCCGTCCCACACCACCGAGGAGCGGAAGATCGCGCGGGCCGCGGTCTGCGCCCGGACGATCTCCTCCAGCGACGCGCCGGTCTCCTCGCGCATCCGGTGCAGGTACGTCGTACCGCCCGTGTTGACCGTGTCGTTGACCAGCACGGTCGTGGTGATCTCGCGGCGCAGCGGGTGGCTGTCGATGTGCTCCTGGAACTGCTCGCGCAGCGCGCTCGGGAAGTAGGCGTGCAGCAGCACCTTCAGATAGGGGTCGTCGGGCAGCGAGGTGCGCAGCAGCTCCTCGGCGACCGTGATCTTCGTGTACGCCAGCAGGACGGCCGTCTCCGGGCCGGTCAGGCCCTGGCCGGCGGCGAGCCGTTCGCGGATCTGGCGGTCGGTGGGCAGGAACTCCAGGGCGCGGTCCAGGTGGCCCTCGCGCACCAGGTGCTTCAGGAAGCGCTGCTGGGCGTGGAGCATGTCCTTGGACTGGGCCAGCGCGTTGGCGATGGCGGTGTTCTGCGCGTAGTTGGTGCGCAGCACCATGCGGCCGACCTCGTCGGTCATCTCGGCGAGCAGCTTGTTGCGCTGCTTGACCGTCATGTCGCCGTCCGCGACCACGCCGTTGAGCAGGATCTTGATGTTCACCTCGTGGTCGGAGGTGTCCACGCCCGCGCTGTTGTCGATGGCGTCGGTGTTGATCCGCCCGCCGTGCAGCGCGAACTCGATCCGGCCGAGCTGGGTCAGGCCCAGGTTGCCGCCCTCGCCGACGACGGCGACCCGCAGGTCCTTGCCGTCGACGCGGATGTGGTCGTTGGCCTTGTCGCCGACGTCGACGTGGGACTCGCCGGCGGCCTTGACGTACGTGCCGATGCCGCCGTTCCACAGCAGGTCCACCGGCGCCGTCAGGATCGCCTTCATCAGGTCGGCCGGGGTCATCTTGGTGACGCCGGGCTCGATGCCGAGGGCCTCGCGGATCTGGGAGTTGACCGGGATGGACTTGGCGGTGCGCGGGAACACGCCGCCGCCCGCCGACAGCAGCCCGGTGTCGTAGTCGGCCCAGGAACTGCGGGGCAGCTCGAACAGGCGGCGGCGCTCGGCGTAGGAGGTGGCCGCGTCCGGGTTCGGGTCGATGAAGATGTGCCGGTGGTCGAAGGCGGCGACCAGCCGGATGTGCTCGCTGAGCAGCATGCCGTTGCCGAACACGTCACCGGACATGTCGCCGATGCCGACGACGGTGAAGTCCTGGCTCTGGGTGTCCACGCCCAGCTCCCGGAAGTGCCGCTTGACGGACTCCCAGGCGCCGCGGGCGGTGATGCCCATGCCCTTGTGGTCGTAGCCCGCGCTTCCGCCGGAGGCGAAGGCGTCGCCGAGCCAGAAGTCGTACGACTGGGCGACCTCGTTGGCGATGTCGGAGAAGGTCGCGGTGCCCTTGTCGGCGGCGACGACGAGGTAGGTGTCGTCCTCGTCGTGCCGGACGACGTCCGCCGGGGGCACGACCTCGCCGGCCACCATGTTGTCGGTGATGTCGAGCAGCGCCGAGATGAACGTCCTGTAGCAGGCGACGCCCTCGGCCAGCCAGGCGTCGCGGTCGACGCTCGGGTCGGGGAGGTGCTTGGCGACGAAGCCGCCCTTGGCGCCGACCGGCACGATGACGGTGTTCTTCACCATCTGCGCCTTGACCAGGCCGAGGATCTCGGTGCGGAAGTCCTCCCGGCGGTCCGACCAGCGCAGGCCGCCGCGCGCGACCTTGCCGAACCGCAGGTGCACGCCCTCGACGCGCGGCGAGTAGACCCAGATCTCGAACGCCGGGCGCGGCGCCGGGAGGTCGGGGATGGCCTGCGGGTCGAACTTCATGGAGACGTAGTCGTGCGGCGTGCCGTCGCTCGTCTCCTGGAAGAAGTTGGTGCGCAGCGTCGCCTTGATGACGGTGAGGAAGGAGCGCAGGATGCGGTCCTCGTCGAGCGAGGCCACCTGGTCGAGGGCGGCGTCGAGCTCCTCGAGCAGGGCGTCCACCAGCTCGTACCCGGCGCGCTGGCGGTCCGGCGACATCCGGGCCTCGAACAGCGAGACGAGCAGCCGGGTGGTGTGGACGTTGTTGCGGAGGGTGTCCTCCATGTAGTCCTGGCTGAAGGTGGAGCCCGCCTGGCGCAGGTACTTGGCGTACGCCCGCAGCACCACGGCCTGCCGCCAGGTCAGCCCGGCGCTGAGCACCAGGGCGTTGAAGCCGTCGTTCTCCGCCTTGCCGGTCCAGGTCGCGGCGAAGGCGTCCTGGAACCGCCCGCGCGCGTCGTCGCCGAGGTAGTCGGTGGCTCCGGCCGCCTTGGGCATGCGCAGACCGAAGTCGTAGATCCAGGCCACGCTGCGGTCGGCGCACCGCAGCTCGTACGGCCGCTCGTCGACGACCTCGACGCCGAGCCGCTGGAGCACCGGCAGCACCGCGGAGAGGGAGACCGCCTCGCCCTTGCGGTAGATCTTGAAGCGGCGCTCCTCGGGGGTCGCGCCCACCGGCTCGTACAGGCTGAGCTCGAAGTTCCGCTCGTCGCTGAGCTGTTCGACGCGGGCCAGGTCGGCGACCGCGCTGCGCGGCGAGTGGTCGGCCTTGTAGCCCTCGGGGAAGGCGCCCGCGTAGCGGCGCAGCAGCTCGGCGGCGCGCTCCTCGCCGAACTCGGCGTTCAGCGCCTCGGCGAAGCCGTCGGCCCAGGAGCGGGCGGCCTCGACGAGCCGGGCCTCGATGTGCTCCTTGTCGGCGTCGGACAGCTCCGGCAGCTCGGTGCCCTGCGGGACGCGGACCACGAAGTGCAGCCGGGAGAGGACGGACTCGGTGTTCCAGGCGGTGAAGTCGACGCTGATGCCGCCGAGCTCCTCCTTGAGGATGTCGATGATCCGCAGCCGGACACCGGTGGTGTAGCGGTCGCGCGGCAGGTAGACGAGGGCGGAGTAGTAGCGCCCGTACTCGTCCTGGCGCAGGTAGAGCCGCAGCCGGCGGCGCTCCTGGAGGTAGAGGACGGAGGTGACGATGGCCTGGAGCTCGCCGACGGGGGTCTGGAAGAGCTCGTCGCGCGGGTAGGTCTCCAGGATCTGGAGCAGGTCGCGCCCGTCGTGGCTGTGGGGCGAGAAGCCGGCGCGCTCCAGGACCTCCTCGACCTTGCGCCGGATCACCGGGACCCGGCGGACGGACTCGGTGTAGGCGGCGGACGAGAACAGTCCGAGGAAGCGCCGCTCGCCGACGACGTTGCCGTCCGCGTCGAACTTCTTGACGCCGATGTAGTCCAGGTACGACGGCCGGTGCACGGTCGCCCGGCTGTTCGCCTTGGTCAGCACCAGCAGCTTGTGCTCGCGCGCCTTGGCGCGGGCGTCGGCGGGCAGCCGCTCGAAGGACGGGCTGACCGGGTGGCCCTCCTCGGAGGCGTGGTGCGGGTCGGAGCGCAGGATGCCGAGGCCGGTGCCGGGGACGGCGGCGAGCGAGTCGTCGCCGCGCAGCTCGTACTCGCGGTAGCCGAGGAAGGTGAAGTGGTCGTCGGCCAGCCAGCGCAGCAGCTCGCGGGCCTCCTCGACCTGCTGCCGGGGCAGGTCGCCGGGGACGGGTTCGTCGGGCAGCCCCTCGGACAGCCGGGTCGCCGCCTGGCGCATCTTGCCCCAGTCCTCGACCGCCTCGCGGACGTCGGACAGGATCCGCAGCAGGTCGGCAGTGATCTGCTTGAGGTCGCCGCGGTCGGTCTCGCGGTCGATCTCGACGTGGATCCAGGACTCGACGTGGGCGTCGTGCGGGAGGTCGGGGGCGTCGTGCGGGAGGTCGCCGCCGGCCGGCGTGGGGAGCACCTCGATCAGCTTGCCGGTGACGTCCCGGCGGACCACGAACTGCGGGTGGATCACGACGTGGATGCCGCGGCCCTGGCGGGTCAGCTCGTTGGTGACGGAGTCGACCAGGAAGGGCATGTCGTCGGTGACCACCTCGACGACGGAGTGGCTGCAGGTCCAGCCGTTCTCCTCGACGGTCGGGGTGTGGACCCGGACGTTGGCCGTGCCCTGCGGGCGGTTCTCGGCCAGCCGGTAGTGCGAGACGGCGGCCCCGAAGACGTCGACCGGGTCGCGGTCGGTGAGGTCCTCCGGAGCGGTGTGCAGGTAGTAGCGCTGGAGGAACGCGAGCACGGAGTCCCGGTCGGGAGCGCCCTCGTCCGTCGTCCCGGTCGGTAGTTTCCCCCCGGCCGGGCTGTTCTCAGCTACCCGGGCGGCCCTGTCGAGCAGCTCGGCCTTGGCTTCGTCCAGCTTGGTCTGCATGGTCCTCTGGCTCCTGTCGCGCGCCGTTGCGTGACGTAGAAGGAAGTACGGTCTCTGCCCTTGTGGCGTGGTGGTACGACACGGGGTGTCCGGTCTGTGCCGACGCTATGCCCCAAGGTGAGAAGAGCGGGGGCCACTCGGCCGATCCCGACGCGCCCGGCGGGTGTGACGCGGCTCTCCGCGCCGTCCGCCCCCGGGGAGTGCCCTGCGTCCCGGGTACCCACCGGGCCCCGTCCCGCTCGTGAAGACCAGCGACCGCCACCCGGTCACGGATGTGGTCCGTGCTCTCCGGGCGCACAGCGGAGACGTCCATGTCCCCGCGAAATATCGCGCTGATCACGCCACCCAGGCTATCGCCCCCCACAGGGGGCCCGTCATGAGCCGTATGTGTACAAAACCAGGGGGCGAAGTTTGACGTTCTGCACAGTGCGTACCCGGTGACGACCGGTCACGGGCACCCCGGGCAGCCATGCGCACGCCAGGCAGCCACGAGCACCCCGACCGGTCACGAGCACCCCGACCGGTCACGAGCACCCCGACCGGTCACGGGCACCCCGACTCGTCACGAGCACCCGACCGGCCACGGGCAGGCCATGGGCACCTGACGGCCCGGAAGGTCCCCCGGCCTCACGCCGCGAGGCGCTCCGCCTCCGCGACGGCCTCCGCCAGGGTGTCCACCACCGGTACGCCCACCGCCTCCAGGCTGGCCCGGCCGTGGGAGCCGCCGGTGTAGAGGACGGCCCGCGCCCCCACGTGCCGTGCGGCCAGCGCGTCGTCGGCCGCGTCGCCGATCACCACCGTGCGTCTCGGGTCCACGCCGGTCAGCGCGTCGAGGTGGCGCACCATGTGCTCCGCCTTGCTGCCCCCGGACGGTCCGGTCCGCCCGTCGACCCGTACGAAGTGCGACTCGATGCCGAAGCCCCGGACCAGCGGCACGAGGTCCTCGTGTCCGTACATGCTGAGGATCGACTGGCTGCCTCCCGCCGAGGACCACCCCGCCAGCAGCTCCACCACGCCCTCGGCCAGCCCGCACCGCACCCGGTGCTCCGAGTAGTACCGGTGGAAGGTCGCGTCCATCAGCTCCCACTCGGCCCCGCTCGGCAGCCGCCCCATCAGCCGCTCGTAGAACTTCGGCACCGGCACGCAGTACAGCTCCCGGTACCGCTCCAGCGTGATCGGCTCCAGCCCCAGCTCGGCGAAGGCCGCGTTCGTCGCCCCGATGATCGCGTCGACGTCGTGGAACAGCGTCCCGTTCCAGTCCCAGACGATGTGCGCGTCCGTCTGCATCCCCATGCCCAAGAACGTACCCGCAGACGCCGGCGCCGGGGAGAAGGGGTCGGCGCCCGCGACGGCGCTCAGTCCGCCGGTCCCACCAGGTTGGGGATCTCCTGCGTGGCGTACCACAGCAGCTCGTGGTCCTCCGCGCCGTCCACCGTGAACTGCGCGTCGTCGTCCCCGCCGTCCGCCGCGGGCAGCGCCCGGGCGGCGGCCGCCACGTCCGCCTCCGCGTCCGCCGCGTCCACGTGCACCGCGGCCGCCTTGGCCAGCGGCACGGGCCCGGCGACCCGCACCTCCCCGAGCGCGGCCGGGTCGAGCCCCCGGTCGGGGTCGACCGCGGCCGCCCTGTCGGGTACGTCGACGGCGACCACGACCCGGCGCCGGGGCGCACCGGGGTCCGCCGCCAGCAGCCGCAGCGAGGCCAGCGCGGCGCGGTTGAGCGCGGCGTACTCCAGCTCCTCGATGTCGTCGGAGACGTACCACTCGCGCAGCGCGGGCGTCACGGCGTACGCGAGGAGCGGTCCGTCACCCAGCTCGCCCGTCCTGTGCGCCTCGGCGAGACCGGGGAGGGTCAGGGGGACGTAGACGCGCATGTCGGCCGCTTTCGTGGTCGGAGGGATCCGCCGGCACCCGGGCGAGGGCCGTCGTGCCCGGCCCGGAGAGCCTTCAGGATACGTGGGGCGTCCCCCATCGGGTCCCCGCCCGCCGTCCCGGCCGCGTCCACTTCCGGCCCGGACGTCACCCGGTGCGCCCGCTCCCGCACGGGGCCGGCCGTCCGTCGGCCACTCGGATAGGTGAACTTCCCGGCCGGTCCGACCCGCACTCCGGTTCCTTGCCGCCGCACCGTCCCGCCCCGTACAAGATCCCCAACCACGAAGTTACCGCCCGGTATCGTCGCGGCCTCCGGGCCGCGGGCGACGCCCGGGCCCGTTCGAACGGGGTCCCCGTGAACAAGGTCATGACCAGGGCTCAGCACCGCCCCGGCGCCCGCCCGGCCGGCCGCCGCGACTCCCGCCGCCCCGCCGGCACCACCCCGCCCCGCACCCCCGCGGGGACCGCCTCCCGCGCCCCGTCACCCGACGGAGGACGCCGTCTCCCCACCGCCCCGCTCCGGCGCCCCGCGGACAACCGCCCGCCGTCCGCCGCCCGGCCCCTCGCTCCCCCGTCCCCGCCGGCCGGGCCCGCGCGGGACCTCTCCGCCGCCACCGCGCGGGCGGCCTCCGGCCGGGCCTCCCGGGCGATCTCCGTCCGGGAGGCCGCACCCCGCGTCCCCGGCCGCCCGCCGCACCGGCCCCTCGTCCCCCAGCCCCGCCCCACCGACCGCTTCGCCGAGCTGCTCCTCGCCGTCCTGAGCGGGCAGCGGCCCGTCCACGCCATGCTGCGGCACACGGCGGGCCGCGCCTACGACGAGCTGGTCCGGCTCGCCGAGCACGGGCCGCTGCGCACCCGCGGCGCCCGGCCCGTCGTGCGGGACGTCGGCTACTTCGTCCCCCGCGAGGGCGCCATCGAGGCGTTCGCCCGGATCGGCGCCGGCGACCGGCTGCGCGCCATGGCGTTCCGGCTGGAGCGGGGCCGGGACCTGCGCTGGCGCTGCACCGCCGTGGAGCTGGGCGGCCCCCGCCCGCACCGCGCCGACGGCCGCTGAGCACCCGACGACGGCCGAGGGCCGGGCACCCGGGGGTGCCCGGCCCTCGGCCGGCTCGGACCGCTCCTCACGGAGCGGCACCGCTCACTTCTTGCGGCGACGCCCGCCCCGCGCCTGCTTGCGGCGCTCGGCGCGGGTGAGGCCGTCGGCCTCGGAGCGCACCGGCTCGTCGTCGGTGGCGAAGTCGCCCTCGATGGTGCCGCCCTCGCCGTCCACCGTCGGCGCGGAGAAGTGCAGGTTCCGCCGCTGCGGGGCGTCGAGCCCCTTCGCGCGGATCTCCGGGCGCGCACCCGCCTGCGCGGGCACCGCGTCGTGCTTCTCCAGGTCGGCGACCGGCTTGGCTTCCTCGACCGGGACCTCCTCGACCTGCTGCTCGACCTGGACCTCCAGGTTGAACAGGTAGCCGACGGACTCCTCCTTGATGCCGTCCATCATGGCCTGGAACATGTCGAAGCCCTCGCGCTGGTACTCGACCAGCGGGTCCTTCTGCGCCATCGCGCGCAGGCCGATGCCCTCCTGGAGGTAGTCCATCTCGTAGAGGTGCTCGCGCCACTTGCGGTCCAGGACCGACAGCACGACCCGGCGCTCCAGCTCACGCATGATCTCGGAGCCGAGCTGCGCCTCGCGGGCCTCGTACTGGGCGCGGATGTCGTCCTTGATGGACTCGGAGATGAACTCGGCCGTCAGACCGGCCCGGTCGCCGGCGGCCTCCTCCAGCTCCTCGACGGTGACGCTCACCGGGTAGAGCTGCTTGAAGGCGCCCCACAGCCGGTCCAGGTCCCAGTCCTCGGGGAAGCCCTCGGCGGTCTCGGCCTGGACGTAGGCGTCGATGGTGTCGTCCATGAAGTGCTGGATCTGCTCGTGCAGGTCCTCGCCCTCCAGGACGCGGCGCCGCTCGCCGTAGATGACCTCGCGCTGGCGGTTGAGGACCTCGTCGTACTTCAGGACGTTCTTGCGGGTCTCGAAGTTCTGCGTCTCGACCTGCGACTGGGCGGAGGCGATCGCGCGCGTGACCATCTTGTTCTCGATGGGCACGTCGTCCGGGACGTTCGCCATCGACATCACGCGCTCGACCATCTGGGCCTTGAACAGCCGCATCAGGTCGTCGCCGAGCGACAGGTAGAAGCGGGACTCGCCGGGGTCGCCCTGACGGCCGGAACGGCCGCGCAGCTGGTTGTCGATGCGCCGCGACTCGTGCCGCTCGGTGCCCAGCACGTAGAGGCCGCCGAGCTTCTCGACCTCCTCCTTCTCCGCCTTGACCGCCTGCTCGGCCCGCTTGAGCGCCTCGGGCAGGGCGTGCGCCCACTGCTCGATGTGCTCCTCGGGGTCGAGGCCGCTCTGGCGCAGCTCCGCCTCGGCGAGGTCCTCGGGGTTGCCGCCGAGCTTGATGTCCGTACCGCGGCCGGCCATGTTCGTGGCCACGGTGACGGCGCCCCTGCGGCCGGCCTGGGCGACGATCTGCGCCTCGCGCTCGTGGTGCTTGGCGTTCAGCACCTCGTGCTGGATGCCGCGCTTGCTGAGCTGCTGCGAGAGGTACTCGGACTTCTCCACCGAGGTGGTGCCGACGAGGATCGGCTGGCCCTTGCGGTGCTTCTCCTCGATGTCGTCGACGACCGCCTCGAACTTGGCGACCTCGGTGCGGTAGATGAGGTCGGACTGGTCCTTGCGGACCATCGGCCGGTTGGTCGGGATGGGCACCACGCCGAGCTTGTAGATCTGGTGGAACTCGGCGGCCTCGGTCATCGCCGTACCGGTCATGCCGGACAGGCCGGGCATTTCCTTGCCGTCGTGGTCGTGGCGCTTGTAGAGGCGGAAGAAGTTCTGGAGCGTGATCGTGGCGAGCGTCTGGTTCTCGTCCTTGATCGGCACGCCTTCCTTGGCCTCGATCGCCTGGTGCATGCCCTCGTTGTAGCGGCGGCCGGCGAGGATGCGGCCGGTGTGCTCGTCGACGATCATGACCTCGTCGTCGATGATGACGTAGTCCTTGTCGCGCTTGAAGAGCTCCTTGGCCTTGATGGCGTTGTTCAGGTAGCCCACCAGCGGGGTGTTCACCGACTCGTACAGGTTGTCGATGCCCAGCCAGTCCTCGACCTTGCTGACGCCGGACTCGTGGATGGCGACGGTGCGCTTCTTCTCGTCGACGTCGTAGTCGCCGGTCTCCTCGATGCCCTTGAGCGGCTGGCCGGCCTCACCGCGCTTGAGGCGCTTGACCAGCTTGGCGAAGTCGCCGTACCACTTGGTGGCCTGGTCGGCCGGGCCGGAGATGATCAGCGGCGTACGGGCCTCGTCGATGAGGATGGAGTCGACCTCGTCGACGATGGCGAAGTTGTGGCCACGCTGGACCAGCTCGTCCTTCGACCACGCCATGTTGTCGCGCAGGTAGTCGAAGCCGAACTCGTTGTTCGTGCCGTAGGTGATGTCGCAGGCGTACTGCTCGCGGCGCTGGGCCGGCGTCATGTTGGCGAGGATGCAGCCGACGCTCAGGCCCAGGAACCGGTGGACGCGGCCCATCATCTCGGAGTCGCGCTCGGCCAGGTAGTCGTTGACCGTGATGATGTGGACGCCCTTGTCGGCCAGGGCGTTGAGGTACGCGGGCAGGGTGCCGACGAGGGTCTTGCCCTCACCGGTCTTCATCTCGGCCACGTACCCCATGTGGAGGGCGGCGCCGCCCATGATCTGGACGTCGTAGTGCCGCTGGCCCAGGACGCGCTTGGCGGCCTCGCGGACCGTGGCGAAGGCCTCGGGCAGCAGGTCGTCCAGGCTCTCACCGTCGGCGTAGCGCTGCTTGTACTCATCGGTGAGGGCCCGCAGCTCGGCGTCGGAGAGGTCGACGAAGTCCTCTTCGATGGAGTTGACCTGGTCCGCGATGCGGTGCAGCTTGCGCAGGATCTTGCCTTCGCCTGCACGCATGATCTTCGAGAGGACGGACACGGGGGTTGGTCTCCTTGCCGGTCGGGCCTGGGACGGTCGGTTTCCGTTTCACTGACTGAGCAACGGCCATCGTATGCGAGGACCCCACCGCGCCGGGAGGCCCACAGTGGCGGTGGCCGTCCGTTGCTCCTTCATCTGTTTCACAGCTGCTTCGAAAGGCACAACGTCCGGGCCCCTCGGATGGTGCCGTGTCGTCCCGGGGAATTGTGCGGAGGGTGATCAACGGCTCACGCGGGGCCACACGCCTGGCGTCGCTCCCGGCCCGGGTCGCAGAATCGGCCGATGGAACCCGTCACGCTCACCACCGACCGCCTCCTGCTGCGCGCGGTCGGCCCGCAGGACACCGGCGCGGTGTACGCCGCCTGCCAGGACCCCGACATCCAGCGCTGGACCACGATCCCCTCCCCCTACCTGCCGGAGCACGCGCGGGGCTTCACGGAGCAGATGGCCCCGGACGGCTGGGCGAACGGTTCGATGTTCACCTTCGGCGTTTTCCTCCCCTCCCGGGACCTCGTGGGGATGCTCGGCATCACCCCGCGCTCCCTCGGCGTGGGCGAGATCGGCTTCTGGGGGACGAAGGAGCACCGCGGCAACGGCTACATCACCGAGGCCGCCGTCGCCGCCGCCCGCTGGGCGTTCACCCGGATGTCGATCGACCGCGTGGAGTGGCGCGCGGAGGTGGGCAACCGGTCCTCCCGCGCGGTGGCCGAACGCGCGGGCTTCACCATCGAGGGCACCCTGCGCTCGGCGATCAACAACAAGGGGGTGCTGCGGGACTGCTGGGTGGGCTCCCTCCTGCCGTCCGACCTGGGGCTGCCGTCGACGGCGCCGTACCTGCCGGGCCGGGGGTGACACCGGGTCCTCCCCCGGTTGTCAGTGCCGCCCTCTATCGTGCGGGCGTATGACGACCCTCCCGCGTCCGACCACGGAACTCTCGGCAGACGAGGCCCGCCGCATCGCCCTGAGGGCCCAGGGCTTCCTCGGGGCCCCCGACCGCCGCTCCGGCGTCCGGGGAGTCCTGCGCCACCTGGGCGCGGTGCAGCTCGACACCATCTCCGTCCTCGCCCGCTCCCACGAGCTCGTCCCCTACGCCCGCCTGGGCGCCGTGGGGCGCCGGACCGTCGAGGACGCCTACTGGAAGCAGGGGTCCCGGCCGCCGCACGCGTTCGAGTACTGGTCGCACGCCGCGTGCGTCCTCCCCGTCGAGGAATGGCCCCACTTCGCCTTCCGCCGCCGTGCCTACCGCGCCCGCCCGCACTGGAACCACGACCTGCCCGACGGTGTCCACGAGCAGGTGATCAAGCAGCTCCGCGCGGAAGGCCCCCTGACGGCCACCGAGTTGGGCGGCGCCAAGCGCACCAGCGAGTGGTGGGACTGGTCGGGGACCAAGGTCGCCGTCGAGCGCGCCCTGATGCACGGCGAGGTGGTGTGCGTCGAGCGCCGCGGCTGGAAGCGGGTCTACGACCTCGCCGAGCGCGCGATCCCGCAGGCGCTGCTGCACGACGAGCTGGACGACGCCGAGTGCCTGCGCCGCCTGGTCGGCCTGGCGGGCCGGTCCCTGGGCGTCGGTACGCGCGCGGACATCGCCGACTACCACCGCCTCAAGGCCGAGCAGGTCGACGCGGTGATCGCCGACTCGGGCCTGGTCCCGGTCACGGTGGAGGGCTGGTCCAAGCCGGCCTGGGCCGATCCGGCGGCCCTCGCGACGCCGCCGCGCGGGCGGCACCGCACGACGCTGCTGTCCCCGTTCGACTCCCTGGTCTGGGAGCGGGCGCGCACGGAGCGGATCTTCGGCTTCACCCACCGTCTGGAGGCCTACGTCCCCAAGCCGAAGCGGGTGTACGGCTACTTCGCGATGCCCGTGCTCGCCGGCGGCCGGCTCGTCGGCCGGGTCGATCCGGCCCGCGCGGGCCGCACGCTGGTGGCCAAGCAGGTCACGCTGGACGGCCGGAAGGCGGTCCCGGCGGTGGCCCGGGCCCTGGTGGAGGCGGCGGGCTGGGTGGACTGCACGAACGTGCGCGTGGAGCGGGTCGACGCGCCGGAGCTGCGCGAACCGCTCGTCCTGGAAGTCGCCCGCGCCCTCGCCTGACGCCCGCCCGCGTCCGTGGTCCGCGCACGGGGCGCCGCTCACCGGACCGTCACGGGTCATGTCGGCCCGTCACGGTCCGGTACGGGCCGGCACGGACCGCCACCCGGTCGCTCACCGGATCTCGAGGATCTTCTCCCGCATCGCGTAGACCACGGCCTCCATCCTGGAGTGCAGCTGGAGCTTCTCCAGGATGTTGCGCACGTGGTTCTTCACGGTGTTCTCGGAGATGAACAGCTCCTTGGCGATGTCGCGGTTGTTCATCCCCGTGGCCACGAGCTTGAGGACCTCCAGTTCACGGTCCGTCAGCCGGGGCGCGGGCACGAGCCGGCGTTCGTCGGTCCGCTGGATCATCGACTTGAACTCGGTGAGCAGTTTCGACGCCATGGAGGGGCTGATCTGCGACTGCCCGTCGGCCACCGCCCGGATGGCGGTGGCCACCTCGTCCGTGGAGATCTCCTTGAGGAGATAGCCGGTCGCGCCCGCCTTGATGGCGTCGTAGAGATCGGCTTCCTCGTCGCTGATCGTCAGCATGATGATCTTCGCGCTGGGGGCCACCTCCTTGATGGAGGTGCACGCCTCGATCCCGCCCCGCTTGGGCATCCGCACGTCCATCAGGATGATGTCCGGCAGCAGGTCGGCGGCCTTCTCCACGGCTTCGGCGCCGTCCCCCGCCTCCCCGACGACCTGGATGTCCTCCTCGGCGGCGAGCACGATCTCCAGCCCGCGGCGGAACAGCGCGTGGTCGTCCACCACGAGGACCCTGATCGGTTCCTTGCGTGAGGAGCCCTCCTCCGGGCCCATGCCGACGACGCCGTCGCCGACGTCCTCGTCACGCATCGGTCCGAAGCTGTCCGCCATCGTTCCTCCCCCTGAAGGCTGTGGCCTGTGGTCCGGAGCCATCGCCAACCCAAGGCAACGGCCCACCGGTTGAGCCGTTGCAACCATGATTCCATGCCCGGATGACACCCAGGCGACAGCGGGCGGTGCAAAGAGACCGCGCGCCGGTGCCCCTGGGGGCGCACACGCGCACCAGGGGCACCGGTCCGGCTGTCGCCCGGCAGATCAGCCGCCGAGTGTTCCGCCCGCCTCGGGGGAGTGCGTCTCGGTGACCATCGTGTCGGTGCTGAGGTGGATCACGCCGTAGTCGTAGGCGTGCCGTCGGTAGACGACGCTGGGTTCCTTGGTCTCGGAATCGACGAACAGGTAGAAGTCGTGCCCGACCAGCTCCATCTCGTAGAGAGCCTGGTCGAGGGTCATGGGCGCGGCCACGTGGGTCTTCTCGCGGACGACGAGGGGCCCGTCACCCTGCACTTCCAGGGAACCGACCTTCTTGGTGGGGACGGCCTCCTGCTCCTCCTCGAGGGAACTCGCGCCGGTCCCGTTGAGTGTCGCCACGCCCGGGACGTGGTCGGGGACCTCCGAAGCCGAGATCCTGCGCGCACCACGCCGCGAGAAGCGCTTGTCGTGCTGTTTGCGCAGCCGCGCGTCCAGCTTTTCCGCTGCCAGGTCGAGCGCCGCGTACGGATCGCTCGCCGCTGCCTCCGCCCGGATCACCGGACCGCGGGAGCGGAGCGTGATCTCCACTCGGTCGCAACGGTCGGCCTGTCGGGGGTTGGGCTCCTTGGACACCTCGACATCGAGGCTGATCACCTTGGCATCGAGCTTCTGGATCTTCTCCAGCTTCAGCTTCTCGGCCACGTGCTTCCGGAACCGCTCGGGCACCTCGGTCTTGCGGCCCTTGACGACGATGTCCACGCAGAACTCCGTTCCCGGATCGCTCCGCTTCGTCGCGGAGCATCTCCCTTTTGCACCAGGCTCCGGCGAAATCCGGAGCCTCGGACTCGGTGACGTCCACCTCCTCCCCCGTAGGCGGGATCTCCAGTCCACCGGAGCGGGTGATTGCGAAAAACCCGCAGCACGGCAATCGGATTCGAGAGGTGTGGCCTGCGGCTTTCCCTCACAACCGAACATATCTCGCCCGGACGGATGGCGTCACCCTCTACCGAGACGTACCTCCATTCAGGTGAATTAGCCCTCTCATTCCCTGCAACGAAGCAAGATCTTCGTCAGTTCCGGTTTATTTCGAAAGCGTCCGGTGATGCCGCGACGACGGCTGCGCCCACCACGTCGACGATCCCGTCGGCGCCGCCCGCGCCCGCCGTCCCCGGCTGCCCGCCGGACCACCGGCCCGTCCTCCGCCGAGCCGGCCCGTTCCGCTGTTCCCCTCTGCCTTCCCCTGTCTCACCCCTGTACACGGACGCGGCACCCGAAATGCTCGAAACAGACCCCTCGTACGGCCCCGCGCCGGGCCCCGCTCCCGGCTCCGTACACGGTCCTCCCCCGGCCCGCGACCGCGCCCGCACCGCGCGTGCGGCCTCCGCCAGCGAGGCACCGGTCGTCATCAGGTCGTCGACGAGCACGACCGGGCCGTCCAGGAGCAGCCGGTCACAGCCGGGGACGACCACCAGCGCACCGGCGAGGTTGGCCAGCCGCCGCCGGGAGTCCAGCCCCGCCTGGTCGGCCACGTGCCGCCGCTGCCGCAGCGCGGGGAGCACCCGGGCGGGCACCCCTCCCCGCCGCAACGCGCCCGCCGCCGCGAACGCGATCCGCCGAGCCGGGTCGTGTCCCCGCGCCCGCACGGCCCGCCGCGCGGACGGCACGGGGACGAGCAGCACCGCGCCCGGAAGGTGGTGCGGCTCCCCGGTCCCGCGCCCGTGCGGCGCCCGGTCCGCCGCCGCTTCCGGTGTCCCCGCCGCGCGCAGCCCCGCCCGCACCGCTCCCGCCAGGGCCTCGCCCAGCGGTCCGGCGAGGGCCAGGACGCCGCGTTCCTTGTGCGCCAGCAGCGTGGCGCGCACCTCGTCCGCGTACCGGGCCGCCGCGTGCACCGGCGGCAGCCCGGCCGGCTCCGGGACCGGCCGGACCCGGCGCGGCGCGGCCCCGCCCAACGCCGTGCGGCACCGGGCGCAGAGCACCGCGCGGGGCCTGCCGCATCCGCCGCACTCGGCCGGGAGCACCAGATCGGTGAGGTCCTGCCACCATCCCCGCATGGCCCCACTGTGCCCACGTCCGCCGTGTCCGGCCACCCCTGTGGACGACTCCGCGCGGAGCGGTCCGTCCGCGGCGGACCGGGAGCGTTCACTCCCGCGGACCGCTCACCCCGGGTAGACGGGCGCGGTCCCCTGTGTCACCTTCTGCCACTGCGCCCCCGAGGGCAGCCGGACGATCCCGTCCACGGAGTACGCCACCAGCGGCGCCTGTTCGTCCGCCGAGGCGGTGACGTCCTTGACGCCGGTCAGGGAGGCGGGCGGGGGCACGTCCGGCGTGGAGCCGTCGACCTCGACGTACTTCATCTGCTCCACACCCCCCTGCTCGCGTCCGACCACCACGAGCCGGCTGTCCCCGGCCCAGGACATGGCGGTGACCTGCTCCAGCTCGGGCGTCGCGGACCGCAGCTCCCGCACGGTGACCGCCGCCCGCTCGCCGGTCCCGCCGTCCGGGCCGCCCCGCTCGATCCGCCCGATCAGCAGGGACCGCCGGTCGCCCTTCTCCACGACGAGCGCGATCCGCACCCCGTCGGCGGCCACCCGGACCGCCTGCACCCGGCCGTCCAGACCCGGTGTCCGTACCGGCAGCGGCTCCTTCGCGTCCTTCTCCAGCAGGTACAGCCGCGGGTTCCCGGGGTCCCGGTCGGCCACCCACAGGCCGCCCTGCGCGTCCCAGCTCGGCGCGGTCAGCCGGTCCCCCTCGGTCTTCCCCCGGCTGCGCAGCACCGGCTCGCCGAGCGAGCCGTCCGACACCAGCGGGGCGACGTACAGCGACGTGCCGTCGATGGCGACCCCGGCCGCGGTGTGCTCGTCCCGCGCGACCGCCACCGAGCGCAGCGCCTTGTCGCCCTCGCCCAGCGCCCCCGGCACCGGTTCCGGCTGGGTGTCGCTGCTGCCCGCGGCGATCCGCACGAGCCGGTGCTCGTCGTCGACGAAGTACAGGTAGTCGGGGTGGTTCAGCGCGCCCCGGGTGGCCACCGTCTCGGCGCCCTCCCGGGTGAGCGAGCACAGCTGCCCGCCGCCGGCCCGCAGATCGACCTCCTCCACCGCCGGGCTGAGGGTGCGCAGCGTGAACAGCAGCTGGGCCGCCATCTCCGCGCACCGTTCGGCGCCGGCCTCGGCCGCCTTGTCGTTGAGCGGCACGGTCAGCCTGCCCCGGTCGTCCGCCGTCAGCGAGCCGGTGCCCTTGCGCAGTGCCGTACCCGCGGGGAAGCCCGACCTGACGACCGGGTCCAGCCAGGTCGTGGGTCCGGCGAGGAGGGAGCGCACCATCTGGGTCGTGGGATCCACGTGGCTGCGCACGTAGACGGGGTCGGCGACCGCCGACGGCGGCGCGCCCGTGCCGGCCCCCTCCGCGTTCGAGGCGAAGTAGTACTTGTTGACGGCCATGTAGTTGCGCTGGAAGTCCGACCTGCCCATGACGACGCCCTGTGGCACCGAGTCGATGCGCCACTGGCCGTTCTCCGCGTCCTTCGTGAGGTGCACGAGCTTGTTGTAGGGGCCGGTGGCGGGCGCGTACGACTGCTGCGCGTCCACCGTGGCGACCCTGGTGCCGGTCAGCGTGTAGGTGAGGGAGTCGGCGTCCTCCCCGCCCTCCCGGGCCGGAGGGTCGGCGTAGGCGCCCGGCCCGTCCGACAGCACCGTGGTGGACAGCTCCGGCCGCCAGGTCTTCGCCGCCTTCGGGGTCAGGTACTGGCGCGCGGTCCGGTAGTCGGGGTCGTCGCTGGTCAGCGCCTCCAGGAAGCCCTGCACGATCTGCGCGTGCGTGGCGTCCTCGCTCGGCGGCATGGCGAACACCCGCACCTGCGTGTCCTGCCGGGGCGTGGACTCGACGTCCCGCAGATCCCCGCTGTCGGGCATCGAGGCGCACCCGGCCAGCAGGACGGCCCCGCCCGCGGCGTACGCCACCGTCCGCACCGGAATCCCCCGGCCGCGCCCCACGCGCTCACCGCCCACGCGAAGCCTCCCCATCCCTGTGCGCACCCCACGCCGCTCCCGAGCCACCGGGGCCTTCGGCACCGGTGCCGGCTCCGGAACCCCGCTCCGGCTCTCCGGCTCCGACGGCACCCGGGGCCCCGTCGCGGGCACCGTCCGATCGTCCCACGCTCCCGCCGCGACCGTCGTCCGGCCGCCGTGCGGGACCACCGCGCCCCGTCTCCGGGGCACCGCCGCCACCGCCCCCGACGGGCTGCGGCCCGCCCGCGGCCGTCGTCCGCGGGTCCCCGGGCCGCGTCTCGGAGGGCTCCGTCGGCCCCTCGTCCCGCCGTCGCGCCTGCGGAGCGGGGCGGGCCACCACGCGCGCGCCGTTGCCGGGCAGTGCCGTGGGGTCGGCCGTGGGCGCCGAGGCCGCCGGCCTCGGGGCGAACGGGTCCCCGACGGCCCGCGCCGCGGCGTCGGAGCCCGGCTGCTGCGCCGGCACCGTGGCACGCTTCTCGCCGTTCCCGCCGCCACGCGACGGACCGGCGTCGTCCGGTCCGCGGTTGCGCCGCGAGTCCTTGGGCTCCAGGGGGATCGGGGATCCCCTCAGCGGCTCGTCCGCCGTCCTCGGCAGCGTCAGCCGGAACTGCGAGCCGCCGCCCGGCTCGCCCCACGCCTGGAGCCAGCCGCCGTGCAGCCGCGCGTCCTCCAGGGCTATGGACAGCCCCAGCCCCGTACCGCCGGTGGTGCGGGCGCGCGCCGGGTCGGCCCGCCAGAAGCGGCTGAAGACCCGGGTCGCCTCGCCCGGCTTGAGCCCCACGCCGTAGTCGCGCACCGCGACCGCGACCGCTCCGCCCGCCGCGGCGAGCTTGACGACGACGTCCCTGCCCTCGCCGTGCTCCACGGCGTTGACGACGAGGTTGCGCAGCACCCGCTCCACGCGCCGCGCGTCGGCCTCGGCGACGACGGGCTGCTGGTCGCCGACGACCTTTATGCGCGAGCCCTTGCGCTCGGCGAGCGGCTCCGCCCCGCTGACCACGCGCCGCACGACCACGCGCAGGTCTATCGGCTCGGCCTCCAGCGCCGCCGCGCCCGCGTCGAAGCGGCTGATCTCCAGCAGGTCCGCGAGCAGCGACTCGAACCGGTCCAGCTGGTCGGCGAGCAGCTCGGCCGACCGCGCGGTCACCGGGTCGAAGTCCTCGCGCGCCTCGTGGATGACGTCCGCGGCCATCCGCACGGTGGTCAGCGGGGTCCGCAGCTCGTGCGACACGTCCGACACGAACCGGCGCTGCATCCGCGACAGGTCCTCCAGCTGGTTGATCTTCAGCTGGAGGTTCTGGGCCATCTTGTTGAAGGCCTCGCCGAGCCGTGCGATGTCGTCCTCGCCGGTGACCTTCATGCGTTCCTGGAGCCGCCCGGCGGACAGCCGCTCGGCGATCCCGGCCGCCATCCGCACCGGCGTGACGACCTGCCGCACCACGAGCCAGGCGATCGCCCCGAGCAGGACGACGACGAACAGCCCCGCCGTCGCCAGCGTGCCCTTGACCAGGCTCAGCGACTTCTCCTCCTGCGTCAGCGGGAAGAGGTAGTACAGCTGGTACGGGTCGCCGTTGGGGTCGTTCACCTGCTTGCCGATGACCAGGCCCGGCTGGGAGTCCGCACCGCTGTCGTAGATGATGCGGGTGTAGCTCTGGGCCGCCGTGGTGTTGGTGTTGATCCGCTCCCGCAGGGCCTCGGGCACACTGGCCGTCGCGATGACCTGCCCGGAGGCGCGCGGTCCGCGCCCGCCGCCGCTGTCGTCGCCCGCGGGCAGGGTCACCACGTCGAAGGCGCCCTGGCCGCCGCTGGAGAGCGACTCCACGAGATCGCTCATCCACTGGATGACGCTCGTCGAGCTCTCCCCGTCCACGGTGGCGCCGTCGTCGCCGGTGGCGCTCGCCGCCTCGTCGGCCTTCTGCTTGGCCACGGCGAACCCGCCGGTGGCCTGGCTCTGGGAGGCCGCCACCTTGGCGTCCAGCAGGCCGTTGCGCACCTGCCCGATGACGACGAAGCCCAGCAGCAGGACCACGCCCAACGACATCAGCAGCGTCGTGACGACGACCTTGAGCTGGATGTTGCGCCGCCACAGCCGCATGACGGGCAGCAGGGGACGGCGCACCCAGCGCACGAACAGGCGGATCACCGGGCTGCCGTGGACCCCGCCCTGCAGCAGTCCGCCCTCCAGCAGGCGTCCCCAGCGGGAGTCCGCGCTCCTCTGCCGGCCGACAGGCCGCTCCGGACGACCCCCGGACCGGCCGGACGCCGAAGCGGCACTGTCACCGGACATGTCAGCTCGGTCCTGCCTTGTACCCGACACCACGGACGGTCACCACGATCTCCGGCTTCTCCGGGTCCTTCTCGACCTTGGAGCGCAGCCGCTGGACGTGCACGTTCACCAGACGGGTGTCGGCCGCGTGGCGGTAACCCCAGACCTGCTCGAGCAGCACCTCGCGCGTGAACACCTGCCACGGCTTGCGGGCCAGCGCGACCAGCAGGTCGAACTCCAGCGGCGTCAGCGCGATCGACTGCCCGTCCCGCTTCACGGAGTGCCCGGCCACGTCGATCACCAGGTCGCCGATGGCGAGCTGCTCCGGCGCCGGCTCCTCCGACCTGCGCAGCCGCGCCCTGATGCGGGCCACCAGCTCCTTCGGCTTGAACGGCTTCACGATGTAGTCGTCGGCGCCGGACTCCAGGCCCACCACGACATCGACGGTGTCGCTCTTGGCCGTGAGCATCACGATCGGCACCCCGGACTCCGCCCTGATCAGGCGGCACACCTCGATGCCGTCCCGGCCGGGCAGCATCAGGTCCAGCAGCACCAGATCGGGCTTGGTCTCACGGAAAGCGGCCAGCGCCTTGTCGCCGTCGGCTACGAAAGACGGCTCAAAACCCTCACCACGCAGCACGATGCCGAGCATCTCGGCCAGTGCGCTGTCGTCGTCGACGACAAGGACTCTTCCCTTCATAAACGACATCATCCCATTAGCTAATCGTTACCTGGCGTGACCTGGCACACAGCTCGGCCAGAGCGTCGGCCGTCACGGGCGAGACGGCCCCCTCCTCGGTGACGATCGCCGTCACCAGCTCCGGCGGTGTCACGTCGAACGCCGGGTTGTACGCCTGGGTCCCCAGGGGTGCCACCGGAATCCCGCCTCCTGCTTCCGTTCCGGCCACCGGCGCCTGTGGTGCCGTGATCTCGGTCACCTCGTGACCGGGACGCTGCTCGACCTCGATGGACGCCCCGTCCGGCGTCCGGGGGTCCACCGTCGTCACCGGTGCCACCACGACGAACGGCACGTGGTGGTACCGCGCGAGCACCGCGAGCGGATAGCTCCCCACCTTGTTCGCCACCGAACCGTCGGCCGCGATGCGGTCCGCCCCGACGAGCACCGCGTCCACCTCGCCCGCCGCGAACAGCGATCCCGCGGCGTTGTCGGTGAGCAGGGTGTACGCCATGCCGCTGCGGGCCGCCTCGTATGCCGTCAGGCGAGCACCTTGCAGCAACGGACGCGTTTCGTCCACCCACAGGCGCCTGAGCCGGCCCGCCCGGTGCGCCGCCAGCGCCACCGCGAACGCCGTCCCCTCGCCGCCCGACACCAGCGAACCGGTGTTGCAGTGCGTGAGGATCCGGTGCCCGCCGCCGGGCAGCAGCTCGTCCAGCAGCGCCAGCCCGTGCTCGGCCATCCGGGTGCTGGCCTCGCCGTCCTCCCGGTGCAGTTGCCGTGCCGCCGCCAGCGCGGCCCCGGCCGCCTGCCGGGGGTCGCCGGTGCGGGCGAGGGCGGCCCGATGGGCCGCGTGCGCCCGGCGCACCCCGAGGGCGAGGTTCACCGCGGTGGGGCGGGCGCTCTCCAGCGCCGCCGCCGCGTCGTCCACGTCAAACCCCCGCACCGCGGCCAGCGCGACGCCGTACGCCCCCGCGATGCCCAGCAAGGGGGCCCCGCGCACGGCGAGCGAGCGGATCGCCTCCACCAGCGCCGGCGCATCCGTACAGACGAGTTCGACCTCCTCCGCCGGCAGTCTGGTCTGGTCGAGCAGGACCAGAACCGGTCCCTCCGGTGGCTCCTCCCAACGGAGTGCCGGAATGTCGGTCGGCCGCTTGTTGTCGCCGCTGCGCGCGTACTGATCAGCCATGCGGCCAGTCTGCCCCCTATCGCACGGACAATTGAAGGGATACGGCCCTCACCTCGGCAGGTCCGTGAAGGACCACCCCGTGGCACGATGGCTGCCAACCTGCCGCCGCGACCGCGGACGGGCACCGTGAAGGAGCGACGATGAACGACACTCCGGGCTGGGCATCGCCCGGATCCGCCCCGTCCGACGGGCAGGAGCCGGCCGCGTCCGGACCCGCCGGGCCCTCCGACCGCCCGGACCCCGAGCGGCCCGCCGACCGGCCGCAGCCGGAACAGCCGGGCGGGGAGCCCCGGAGCCCGGGCGTGAAGTGGTCGAAGGAACAGCCGCCGCCCAGCCAGTGGTCCGCGCCCACCGGCCCGGGCCAGGCTCCCCCGCCCCCGCCGCCGGGCCCGGGCTGGGGCGCCCCGCCCCCCGGCACGCCAGGAGGCCACGGCGGCCCCGGCGGCGGCTACGGCGGACACGGTCCCTGGGGAGGCGGCTGGGGCGGTGGCTGGGGCGGTCCCCCGCCCGCGGCCAAGCCCGGTGTGATCCCGCTCCGCCCGCTCGGCGTGGGCGAGATCCTCGACGGCGCGGTCTCCACCATGCGCACCCACTGGCGCACGGTGCTCGGCATCTCCCTGACCGTCGCCGTCCTCACCGAGATCGTCGTCGTCCTGCTCCAGGGGCTCGTCCTGGACAACTCCAGCACCGAGGCCCTCAACGACCCCAGCGCCACCCTCAGCGAGCTGACCCGCGCCATGGGCGACGCCCTGCTCAACTCCGGGGTGGTCTTCCTGGTCACCCTGATCGGCACCGTCGCCGCCACCGCCCTGCTCACGACCGTCACCAGCCGCGCGGTGCTCGGCAGGCCGGTCACCACCGGCGAGGCCTGGCGCGACGCCCGCCCCCAGGTCGTGAAGCTGTTCGGCCTGATCTGCCTGCTGCTGCTCATCACCGCCGGCATCGTCACCGTGGGAGTGCTGCCCGGCCTCCTCGTGACCATGGCGGGCAGCGCCGAGGCAGGCGTCGCGCTCACCGTCCTGGGCGTCCTCGGCGCCGGCGTGGCCGCCCTGTGGCTGATGATCCGCTTCTCGCTCTCCTCCCCCACGCTGATGCTGGAGAAGCAGGGCATCGTGAAGGCGATGAGCCGCTCCGCGAAACTGGTGCGCGGCTCCTGGTGGCGGGTCTTCGGCATCCAGCTGCTCGCGACGATCATCGCGAACGTCGTCGCGTCGATCATCGTCATCCCGTTCACGTTCCTCGCCGCGGCCCTCAGCGGCGACGGCGTCACCGGCTTCCTCAACAGCGCCGGCGGCGACATCGGCTGGACGTTCCTCATCGTCAGCGGCATCGGCTCGGTCATCGGCTCCATGATCACGTTCCCGATCACGGCCGGCGTGACCGTGCTCCTCTACATCGACCAGCGCATCCGCCGCGAGGCCCTCGACCTCGAACTGGCCCGCGCCGCGGGCGTCCAGGACCACGGCCCCGGCACCACCCCGGGGAGCTGATGCGGTGAC
Organism: Streptomyces sp. Tu 3180; assembly: GCF_009852415.1. Classification (NCBI taxonomy): domain Bacteria; kingdom Bacillati; phylum Actinomycetota; class Actinomycetes; order Kitasatosporales; family Streptomycetaceae; genus Streptomyces; species Streptomyces sp. Tu 3180. The sequence goes on from NZ_WOXS01000002.1 coordinate 3,439,203, forward strand.
CGCCACGGGGGGAGTCCTCGCACCGGCCCGGGCCCTGCCGGCCGCCGCCGACACCGCCGTACGCGCACTGCTGCGCGGCGACGACGAGCCGCCCGTCACCCTCCCGCGCGATCCCGCGCGGGAGGCGGCCCGGCGCGAGCTGTCCAGGCGCATGTACCACGAGAACGACCCCAGCTGGTTCCAGCGGGCCCTGGACGCCTTCTGGAAGTGGGTCGGCGAACTGTTCGAGACCGCCTCCACCGCGACCCCCGGCGGCACGCTCGGCCTGGTCGTCGTCATCGCGGCCGCGGTCGCCGTCCTGGGCGCCCTGTGGTGGCGCCTGGGCACCCCGCGACGACAACCGGCCTCGGCACCCGCACTGTTCGACGACCGCCCCCGCAGCGCCGCCGAACACCGCGCGGCGGCCGAGGCGCACGCCGCCCAGGGCCACTGGAACCAGGCCGTGCAGGAACGCATGCGGGCCATCGTCCGCTCCCTGGAGGAACGCGCCCTGCTCGACACCCGCCCCGGCCGCACCGCCGACGAGGCCGCCGCGGAGGCCGGCCGCGCCCTGCCCGCCCACACCGGCCCCCTGCACACCGCCGCCCGCTCCTTCGACGACGTCACATACGGCGGCCGCGCGGCGACGGAGCAGTCGTACCGGCGCATCGCCGAACTCGACCGCGACCTGGAACGCACCCGGCCGCGGCTCACGAGCACCGCCACGGTGCAGGACGCCGGCCACCACACCCGCGGGGGAGCCGCCGGATGACGACCGAGGTCATACCCCCGTCCACCTCGGCCTCGCCCACCGCCCGCCAGGTGTGGACCCGCGCACGGGGCATCGCCCTCGCCCTGGTGCTGCTGGTCGCGGCGGCCGTGGCGATCGCCGTGGTCCGCTCCGACGCCCGCCACGGCGAACTCGACCCGCGCTCGGCCGACCCCTACGGAAGCCGCGCCGTCGCCGAACTCCTGGCCGACCGCGGCGTGGACACACGCGTGGTCACCACCCTCGACGAGGCGGCCGCCGCGGCCTCCCCCGACACCACCCTCCTGGTCGCCGTCCCCGATCTCCTGACCCGGCCCCAGCAGACCCGGCTGCACTCCGCGACCGCCGAATCCGGCGGCCGCACCGTCCTCGTCTCCTCCGGCAGCGCCTCCGTCGAACGGCTCGCCCCCGGCGTCACCGCCGACCCGGCCACCAGCCTCGACTCCACCCTCTCCCCCGACTGCGACCTGCCCGCGGCCCGCCGCGCCGGCACCGCCGACACGGGAGGCATCCGCTACACCACCGTCCACCTCACCGCCGACGAGTGCTACCCCAGCGCGCGCCTGGCCACCCTGCTGCGCATCCCCGCCCCCTCCGGGAACGGCGACACCGTCCTCCTCGGCGCGCCCGACATCCTCTTCAACGACCGCCTCGACGAGCACGGCAACGCCTCGCTCGCCCTCCAGCTCCTCGGCTCCCGCCCCCACCTGGTCTGGTACCTCCCCTCGCTCGCCGACGCCTCCGCCGCCTCCGCGGAGGACGAACGCGGCTTCTTCGACCTGCTCCCCTCCGGCTGGCTCTGGGGCACCCTGCAGCTCTTCATCGCGGCGGCACTGGCCGCCCTGTGGCGGGCACGCCGGCTCGGCCCCCTGGTGCCCGAACGACTCCCCGTGGCGATCCGCGCCTCCGAGACCGTCGAAGGCCGCGCCCGTCTCTACCGCAGGGCGAACGCCCGAGACCGCGCGGCCGCCGCTCTGCGCTCCACCACCCGCACGCGCCTCGCCCCCCTCGTAGGCGTCCCCGCGGCCCGGGCGCACACGCCCGAGGCCCTGCTCCCCGCGCTGTCCGCCCGCCTCCAGGACGACGGACAGTCCCTGCGCACCCTCCTGTTCGGCCCGCCGCCGGACGACGACGCAGCCCTCATCTCCCTCGCCGACCGACTCGACGCCCTCGAAAGAGAGGTACGCCGTCCATGATGGACCCGACCACTGACAACGCCGCGCACACCGGGGACCCGGCCGCCGCCCGGGCCTCCCTGGAGGCCCTGCGCGCCGAGATCGCCAAAGCCGTGGTCGGCCAGGACCCCGCCGTCACCGGTCTCGTCGTCGCCCTGCTGTGCCGCGGCCACGTCCTCCTCGAAGGCGTCCCCGGCGTCGCCAAGACCCTCCTCGTCCGCGCCCTCGCCGCCGCCCTGGACCTCGACACCAAACGCGTCCAGTTCACCCCCGACCTGATGCCGAGCGACGTCACCGGCTCCCTGGTCTACGACGCCCGCACCGCCGAGTTCTCCTTCCAGCCCGGCCCGGTCTTCACCCACCTCCTGCTCGCGGACGAGATCAACCGCACGCCCCCGAAGACCCAGTCGTCCCTGCTCGAGGCCATGGAGGAACGCCAGGTCACGGTCGACGGCGTCCCCCGCCCCCTCCCCGACCCCTTCCTGGTCGCCGCGACCCAGAACCCCGTCGAGTACGAGGGCACGTACCCCCTCCCCGAGGCCCAGCTGGACCGCTTCCTCCTCAAGCTCACCATCCCCCTCCCCTCGCGCCAGGACGAGATCGACGTCCTCACCCGCCACGCGGACGGCTTCGACCCCCGCGACCTGCGCGCCGCCGGCGTACGCCCCGTCGCGAGCGCCGCCGACCTGGAAGCCGCCCGCCTCGCGGTCGCCGGGACGACGATCTCCCCTGAGATCACCGCCTACGTGGTGGACATCTGCCGCGCCACCCGCGAGTCGCCCTCCCTCACCCTCGGCGTCTCGCCCCGGGGCGCCACCGCCCTGCTCGCCACCGCACGCGCCTGGGCCTGGCTGACCGGCCGCGACTACGTGATCCCCGACGACGTGAAGGCCCTCGCCCTGCCCACCCTCCGCCACCGCGTCCAGCTCCGCCCCGAGGCCGAGATGGAGGGCGTCACGGCCGACTCGGTCATCAACGCGATCCTCGCCCACGTCCCGGTCCCCCGCTGATGGCACCCACCGGACGCGCCGCCCTCGTCGCGGCACTCGGCTCCCTCCCCGTCGGCATCTGGGAACCCGGCTGGACGGGCATCCTCGCCGTCAACGCCCCCCTCGCGGTGGCCTGCGCCTGCGACTTCGCCCTGACCGCCCCCGTGCGCCACCTCGGCCTGACCCGCTCCGGCGACACCTCCGTACGCCTGGGCGACAGCGCCGACGTCACCCTGACGATCACCAACCCGTCCCGCCGTCCGCTCCGCGCCCGCATCCGCGACGCCTGGCCCCCCAGCAGCTGGCAGCCCGGCACGGAGACGACGGCCTCCCGCCACCGCCTGCTGGTCCCCCCGGGCGAACGCCGCCGCGTCACCACCCGCCTGCGCCCCACCCGGCGAGGCGACCGCCGGGCCGACCGCGTCACCATCCGCTCCTACGGTCCTCTCGGCCTCTTCACCCGCCAGGGCACCCACAAGGTCCCCTGGACGGTGCGTGTCCTCCCGCCGTTCACCAGCCGCAAGCACCTGCCGTCCAAACTGGCCCGGCTGCGCGAACTGGACGGCCGCACCAGCGTGCTGACCCGCGGCGAGGGAACGGAGTTCGACAGCCTGCGCGAGTACGTGCCCGGTGACGACACCCGCTCCATCGACTGGCGCGCCACGGCCCGCCAGTCCGCCGTCGCCGTACGCACCTGGCGCCCCGAACGCGACCGCCACATCCTGCTGGTCCTCGACACCGGCCGCACCTCCGCGGGCCGTGTCGGCGACGTCCCCCGCCTGGACGCCTCCATGGACGCAGCCCTGCTCCTGGCAGCCCTCGCCTCCCGCGCCGGCGACCGGGTCGACCTCCTCGCCCACGACCGCCGTCTGCGCGCCCTGGTCCAGGGCCGCACCGCGGGCGATGTCCTCCCGTCCCTGGTCAACGCCATCGCCACGCTCGAGCCCGAGCTCGTCGAGACCGACGCCCGGGGCCTGACCGCCACGGCCCTCCGCGCGGCACCCCGCCGCTCCCTGATCGTGCTGCTCACGACGCTCGACGCGGCCCCCGTCGAAGAGGGTCTGCTGCCCGTTCTGCCTCAGCTGACCCAGCGCCACACGGTGCTCCTGGCATCGGTGGCGGACCCGCACATCGCGCGGATGGCGAAGGCCCGCGGAAACACCGACGCCTTGTACGAAGCAGCCGCTGCCGCCCAGGCCCACGCCGAACGCGACCGTACGGCGGAACAACTCCGCCGCCACGGCGTCACGGTGGTGGACGCGACCCCCGACGAACTGGCGCCGGCACTCGCGGACGCATACCTGGCACTGAAGACAGCCGGACGCCTGTGACTCATACATGTGGGACATGCGCGAGGGGAGGGGACCCCTGAAACGCAGAAAACCCCCGTGCCGAACGGCACGGGGGTTTCCATCAAGAATTGTTCGGCGGCGTCCTACTCTCCCACAGGGTCCCCCCTGCAGTACCATCGGCGCTGTAAGGCTTAGCTTCCGGGTTCGGAATGTAACCGGGCGTTTCCCCTACGCTATGACCACCGAAACACTATGAAACAATCAACAACCGGCTCCGGGTTGTTCGTGGTTTCAGAACCAACACAGTGGACGCGAGCAACTGAGGACAAGCCCTCGGCCTATTAGTACCGGTCAACTCCACACGTTACCGTGCTTCCATATCCGGCCTATCAACCCAGTCGTCTACTGGGAGCCTTACCCCATCAAGTGGGTGGGAGTCCTCATCTCGAAGCAGGCTTCCCGCTTAGATGCTTTCAGCGGTTATCCCTCCCGAACGTAGCCAACCAGCCATGCCCTTGGCAGAACAACTGGCACACCAGAGGTTCGTCCGTCCCGGTCCTCTCGTACTAGGGACAGCCCTTCTCAAGACTCCTGCGCGCACAGCGGATAGGGACCGAACTGTCTCACGACGTTCTAAACCCAGCTCGCGTACCGCTTTAATGGGCGAACAGCCCAACCCTTGGGACCGACTCCAGCCCCAGGATGCGACGAGCCGACATCGAGGTGCCAAACCATCCCGTCGATATGGACTCTTGGGGAAGATCAGCCTGTTATCCCCGGGGTACCTTTTATCCGTTGAGCGACGGCGCTTCCACAAGCCACCGCCGGATCACTAGTCCCGACTTTCGTCCCTGCTCGACCCGTCGGTCTCACAGTCAAGCTCCCTTGTGCACTTACACTCAACACCTGATTGCCAACCAGGCTGAGGGAACCTTTGGGCGCCTCCGTTACCCTTTAGGAGGCAACCGCCCCAGTTAAACTACCCATCAGACACTGTCCCTGATCCGGATCACGGACCCAGGTTAGACATCCAGCACGACCAGACTGGTATTTCAACGACGACTCCACCCGAACTGGCGTCCGAGCTTCACAGTCTCCCAGCTATCCTACACAAGCCGAACCGAACACCAATATCAAACTGTAGTAAAGGTCCCGGGGTCTTTCCGTCCTGCTGCGCGAAACGAGCATCTTTACTCGTAGTGCAATTTCACCGGGCCTATGGTTGAGACAGTCGAGAAGTCGTTACGCCATTCGTGCAGGTCGGAACTTACCCGACAAGGAATTTCGCTACCTTAGGATGGTTATAGTTACCACCGCCGTTTACTGGCGCTTAAGTTCTCAGCTTCGCCCACCCGAAGGTGAGCTAACCGGTCCCCTTAACGTTCCAGCACCGGGCAGGCGTCAGTCCGTATACATCGCCTTACGGCTTCGCACGGACCTGTGTTTTTAGTAAACAGTCGCTTCTCGCTGGTCTCTGCGGCCACCCCCAGCTCCGGCAGCAAGTGCCGTCACCGGATGTGGCCCCCCTTCTCCCGAAGTTACGGGGGCATTTTGCCGAGTTCCTTAACCATAGTTCACCCGAACGCCTCGGTAT